>DHDF01000116.1 GCA_002399225.1 bacterium UBA4883 | reverse complement strand
CCGTCCCCCGATCGGGGGACGGAGGCGGCATTCTGCCGCGGTTCCACTCCGCTTTATCACTTAAAGTGCCTGTAACGGAGCCACCCGGACGGGGATACTTAAAAAAATTCCCCCCGCCTGCTCACGGACGCATTTCGCTCCCCCGCTTGCCTGAAAGCGCTTTCAGCCAATGACGCTTTCTCTCTTTTGCCGCCTTTAGGGAGGTACTTCTTCCGGTCGCTGCATTTTTTGTTTTGCTTTATTATAGCCTGAAATGGTTTCAGTGTTACATCAGTATAGTACAAAATCTTAATTTTGTAAATACCTGCGTTCCGTTCCCGAACAAAAGCGGAAACGTCAGAGCTTAAGCTTACTTTGTAGTGTCGACCAGCCCGATGTTCTGCACCAGATACACCAGACCCGAAATCACCGCAAACACAGCGGAAATCAAAATCAAAAAGCTTCCAAACCAGGTGAGAATAAACGCGCCGTCCGCCCCGCCGAGCGTAAAGGAAGACAAGTTTCCCAGACTGACCAGCTCCAGAATAAACTGAAAGGCCAGTACCGCCGAGATCGCAATGATCTGACTGACGGTTTTTGCCTTTCCCCATTTGTTCGCCGCGATGACCCTTCCGTTTTCCGCCGCAATCATTCGCAGGCCCGTCACCAGGAACTCCCGCGCAAGGATGACAATCACCACCCAGGAATCCGCCAGTCCGAACTGGACAAAGCAGACCAGAGCCGACATCACAAGGATTTTGTCCGCAAGCGGATCCATGAATTTTCCGAAGTTCGTTACCTGACCGTTTTTCCTGGCGAGTTTTCCATCCAGGTGGTCGGTGTAGGAGGCGGCGAGAAACAAAATCAACGCCCAGAGGTAATGCAGGCCGATGTAATCCTGCGCCAGCATGGCGATCAGGAAGGCCGGGACGATGCAGATTCGCGCGATGGTCAGCCGGTTCGGCAGATTCATGACGACTCCCCCTTTTCCACGGCCCGTCCCGCCGGGTCGCCGTCGATACAATCCGTAATTTCCACGGGGATAAATTCGCCCGGCGCAGGCCTGCGGGCCGCGGAAAACCAGACGCGCCCGTCGACGTCGGGCGCATCTGCGGCGCTGCGCCCATAGCAGAGGCTTTCGCCGCGGTCAAAGCCTTCCGTCAGCACACGGAGAGTCTTGCCGACCAGCGCTTCGCTCTGCTCCTGCATGATTCCCATTTGAATCTCCATGACAAGTTCCGCCCGCCGGCGTTTTTCCTCTTCTTCCAGCTGGCCGGGCAGCTCCGCCGCCGCGGTGCCCTCTTCCTGCGAATAGGCAAAACATCCGAGCCGCTCAAATCGGATTTCCCGGACAAATTCGCACAGTTCTTCAAAGTCCTGCTCCGTTTCGCCGGGGAACCCGGCGATCAGCGTCGTGCGCAGCGTCACTCCCGGTACGGTGTTCCTGATTTTGCGGATCAGGGCCGTCAGGGAAGCGCGGTTCCCGGCCCGCCGCATCGCTTGAAGGACTCTGCCGCTGCAGTGCTGAAGCGGCAGGTCGAGGTATTTGACGATTTTTTCCTCCGAAGCCATCGTTTGGAGCAGCTCCTCCGTGATAGTGTCGGGGTATGCATACAGAAAGCGAATCCACTCCAGGCCGTCGATCCGGCAGAGGCGCCGCAGAAGCTCCGGCAGCATCAGGCGGCCGGAACGGTCGATCCCATAGCGCGAGGTGTCCTGTGCGACGAGAATCAGCTCTTTGACGCCGCCCTCCGCAAGGGAACGCGCCTCCTCTGTGATTTCGTCCATCGGACGGGAGCGGTAACGCCCGCGGATGGCCGGGATCGCGCAGTAGGAGCAGCGGTTGTCGCACCCTTCGGCAATTTTCAGGTAAGCCGTATAGTCCGGCGTCAGAAGTCTGCGCTCCCCGCAGAGCGGCAAAGACGTCTTTTCGGGGAACAGTTCCGTTTTCTCGCCGCTGAGCGCCTGTCCGACGATCTGCGCAATGTTTCCGTTTGCGCCGATCCCCGCGACCGCGTCCACTTCAGGCAGCTCGCGGCGGACCTGTTCGCGGTACCGCTCCGCCAGGCATCCGGTGACAACAATCGCCCGGACACGCCCCGCGGCTTTTTTCCGCACAAGTCCCAGAATCGCCGCGATCGACTCTTCTTTCGCCGCGTCGATGAAGCCACAGGTGTTGACGATTGCCACATCCGCCTCGCCTGCATCTTGTTTCAGTTCATAGCCCTTCGCCTGCAAAACCGCAAGCATCCGTTCCGCGTCAACCTGATTTTTGGGACAGCCCAGGTTGACAAGTCCTACTGTATATGCCATATTCTCTCCCGACTGATCAGTCATCCGCTCCGCCCTGCGCGGAAACGCCGTTTTCTTCTTCAAATTCTCTCAGTGCGCCTTTGATGTCGTCCCAGTGATAGCCGAGGCGCTGCAGGGCCGCCACGGTGCGGCGCCGGCCCTTTTCGTCGGTGAGAAAGCGCGCATATTTTCTTGCCAGAAGACGCAGGATCGCCTGAACCGGCTCCGGCGCGTTCTCTTCCACGATACGTTCCGCCAAATCACGGTTGATTCCCTTTTTTGCCAGTTCCCACCGGACGCGGGAAGCGGAGCAGCCTTTGCGTTCGAACAGTTCGGCGGCAAGATCGCGGGCATATTCCTCATCATTAATCAGACCGAGTTCTTCCAGATGGCAGGCCGCCCTTTCGGCCGCCTCACGCGGAACAACCCGCGCGACCTTGTCGGCCAGTTCTTTACGGGAATGGGCGCGGTGCTCCAGCAAAGAAAGCGCCTTTTCCTGTGCGCGCCGCGCATCGCTTTTCTGAATCAACTCATGGAGCTGCTCATCGGTCAGCTCCGCCCCCAGCTTATAACCCGAAAGCACAAAGGTTTCCGTATCCACGCTGACGGCGAATTCCCCGTCGAGAAAAAGGGCCGTCAGGCCCTTTCGGCGCGGCTCCGCCGCGGAAAGCATCATTCGTCGTCCGCCTCAATGTCGATATCGGCGGCGGACTGCTCCGGCTGCTTCTGAGTTTCCTCCTGCTTTTTCTCAGCCGTCTCCACCGGGTGCACGCGCGAACCGCCGGAAGGCTTGTTGAACAGTTCGGACATATGCTGCCGGATCAACTCTTCCAGCTCCTTTGCCGTTTCCGGGTGCTCCATGAAAAACTTTTTCGCATTTTCCCGGCCCTGCCCAAGTCTTGTGTCCTTGTAGGAAAACCACGCGCCGCTCTTCTGCACCAGGTCGAGCTGAACCCCGAGGTCGAGCAGTTCCCCTTCATGGGAAATGCCATACCCGTACATGATGTCGAATTCCGCGGAGCGAAACGGCGGTGCGATCTTGTTTTTGACCACTTTTGCCCGGGTGTGGGAACCGATCATCTCCGTCCCGTTTTTCAGCGTCTCTACTTTGCGGATATCAATGCGCACGGAGGCGTAAAATTTCAGCGCGCGGCCGCCGGGGGTCACCTCCGGATTTCCATAGGTGACACCGACTTTTTCACGAAGCTGATTGATGAAAATTGCGACGCAGTTCGACTTGGAGATCGCGCCGGCCAGCTTACGCAGCGCCTGAGACATCAGCCTTGCCTGAAGCCCGACATGGCTGTCTCCCATCTCTCCCTCGATCTCCACCCGGGGAACCAGGGCGGCGACCGAGTCGATCACGATGACATCGATCGCGCCGGAGCGGACCAGCGCTTCCGTGATCTCCAGGGCCTGCTCGCCGGTGTCCGGCTGGGAGACCAGCAGGGAATCCACATCCACGCCGAG
>DHDF01000125.1:15356-16741 GCA_002399225.1 bacterium UBA4883 | reverse complement strand
GTGCGCGTTTCCGTCTGGTTAAAGCTGGAATGGATCCTCCCGTCCGGCGCGACAACTTTCAGAAGCCCTTCGCAGTAGGTGGATTTCAGCTTGGCCAGTGCGCGGTAATCAAGGACCATTTTAACCGCCGGATGATCGTAACGCAGTTTTTCCAGCGTCTCCGCGCTGGTGGACCAGCCCGTCTTTGTCTTTTTGCCATGAGGAAGGCCGAGCTTTTCAAACAGCGCATCACCGAGCTGTTTCGGCGAATTGAGGTTGAATTCGTACCCGACCGAATCGTAAACCTCCCGCTGAAGCTCTGCGATCTGCTCTTCCAGCTTTGTGCCGAACAGCCGGATCCCCTCCGCATCCACCGCGAAACCGGTGTTTTCCATATCCGCCAGGACCTCCGCCAGCGGAACTTCAATGCGCTCCAGAAGCTCCGTCTGGGAGTTTTCGGCGATTTTTTCCGAAAGGCGGTCCGCAAGGGCCGGCAGTACGGCAGCGGCCTGCTCTTCTGCCAGATCCCCTGATGGCACCGGAACCCCGTATTCCTGCGCGAGCCGCACCGGTTCATAGCCGGAGGCAGAGGGATTCAGCAGATACCCGGCCAGCATGGTGTCGAACACGTCCCCGGAAACGGGCACCCCTTCCCGCAGCAGCGCCGCAAACAGTGTTTTGGCATTGTGCGTGTTTTTCCGAATGGAACCGTCCGAAAACAGCGTGCGCAGCGTGTTCCGGTTCTCCACAGTATAAATCACCCCGCCGCAGTTCCAAAAAACACGCGCGGCACCGGCTGAAAAATCGGCCAGAAAATCGGCGCGGCCCTCTTTCCGGGCGGCGGCCAGCAGTTCCGTGCCGTCCACGGTTCCGCCGACTGTGGCGGTTGGCGGAATCTCCTGCGGGTTCTGAGGCGCGGCCGCGGCATCGAGCCCCATCTTTTCAATCAGCTTAAAAAATTCGAGCTTTGCCATCAGCTTCGCGGCGCCGGCGCGGTCACACGGAGCAGGAATATAATGCGCAAGATCCGTGTCGACCGGTGCATCGGTGCGGATGGTGCCGAGGCGGCGGCTCAGAAAAGCGCTTTCCTTCCCGGCCGTCAGCTTTCTGCGCATTCCCTCTTTGATGTCGAGTTCATCAAGATGGCCGTAGATATAGTCGATATTATGATAAACCCGAACCAGCTGCCCGGCCCCTTTCGGGCCGATGCCAGGAACGCCGGGGATGCAGTCGGAAGTGTCGCCCTGAATCGCCTTGATCTCGATCATTTCTTTCGGGGGCACACCGTAATCCTCTTGGATTTTCGCCTCGTCGTAAAGCGTGACCTGGGGCTGCCCCATTTTGGTGGAGGCCAGGCGCACCGTGACGTGCGGCCCCACCAGCTGAAGGCTGTCGCGGTCGCCGGT
>DHDF01000125.1:10472-15093 GCA_002399225.1 bacterium UBA4883 | reverse complement strand
CTGCTGGGCAAGCTCCGGCGGCATTCCTTTCCGGTTTGCTTTGTAGCCCGCGTATTCTTTGTGCCGGAAGGTCGGCGCCCGCAGGTCGAATGCGATCGCCACCGCATCGGGGGTAAGTTCTGTTTTCAGCTTGTGCAGGATGGTCAGAAAGCCGTAAATTCCGTTGGTGTACAGCCCTTCTTTGGTCGTAAGGAGCCGCACGCCGTAAAACGCCCGGTTCAGGATGCTGTTGCCGTCCAGTACCAATAATTTCATCGTGTTTCCCCCGTATTAAGTGATGAAAATATTATATCACTTTCCAGCCTAAAAATTAAGAGCCGGCGGCGCCGCAGAGGAAAAAGAAAGTGCGGCGCGCCCGCCCTGTACAAAACCGGCGGCTGGCGGTATAATGATCCGGTCCTGGGTTCCGCGGAAAAAGCGGGGGACCCTATCGTTTTGAAACAGTCGGGGGAAGATTTCATGGCAAACAAAATTAAAATCGGCGGGATTGAGCTTTCCGGCCGCGCCGTTCTGGCGCCGATGGCCGGGGCCGGCGACCGGGCCTTCCGCGAAACCTGCGCGGCGTTCGGCGCGGCGGCCACGGTCAGCGAAATGGTCAGCGCCAAGGCGCTTTGGTTCGGCGACAAAAAGACGCGCGGCCTGATGGAGCTGGGCGGCCGGGCGCGCCCGGCCGCCATTCAGCTGTTCGGCAGCGATCCGGCCGTGATGGCCGAGGGCGCAAAGCGTGCGATGGAGTTTTCCCCCGACGGCATCGACATCAACATGGGCTGCCCGGCCCCGAAGATCACCGGCTCCGGCGCGGGCAGCGCGCTGATGAAAAACCCGCCGCTGTGCGGGGAAATTGTCGCGGCGGTGAAATGTGCCGTCCCTGTTCCTGTAACGGTGAAAATGCGAGCGGGATGGGATGAAAAAAGCCGCAATGCGGCCGAAGTCGCCAAAATCTGCGAAGCGGCCGGAGCCGCCGCCGTGGCGGTTCACGCCCGCACCCGCGCCGAGATGTACGCCCCCGGGCCGGACTGGGGAATCATCAAAGAAGTCAAAGAAGCCGTTTCAATTCCCGTCATCGGGAACGGCGATGTGACGGGCGCGCAGTCCGCCGCGCTCATGTTGGAGCAGACCGGCTGCGACGCGGTGATGGTCGGGCGCGGCGCGCTTGGCAATCCGTGGGTATTCCGGCAGATCAACGCTTATCTGACGGAGTCCTGCCGGATCGTTCCGCCGCCCGGCGTACATGAAAAAATGCTCGTCCTTTTGCGGCAGGTGGAACTCATGTGCCGTTACAAGGGCGAGCTTCGCGCGATGAAAGAGGCCCGAAAGCACGCGGGATGGTATTTAAAAGGGCTGCGGGGCGCCGCCGGGTTTCGGCGCAGGGCCTGCGCCCTTTCCACCTTTGCGGAGCTGGAAGCCCTGACAAAGGATGTCATTCTGGCAAATGAGGAAACGGAAACCTAAATCGCGTTTTCTCCCTTTCCCACAAGTTTCTATTTTTCCATGTAGAAAATAACGAGGGTGTTCGGCCCCGCGTGCGTTGTCATAGTACAGCCCGCGCGGGAGGTCAGGACTTCGCGGAACCGGCCGCTGCTGCGTACCATTTCAACAATTTCATCAAAAAGGCCCCGGTCCATTCCGGTGGTGGAGACAAAAGCGCGCTCTCCGTCCGGATTTGGCTGCGAGAGAACAAAACGGGCATATTCCCAGCAGACCTGCCGATAATTGCCGCGGAATTTTTTACAGACGGAAAGGACCCCGCGTCGGTCTATAAAGAGGCAGGGGCGCAGCTTCAGAAGGTTTGCGCCGAACATCTGCAGCATATTGGCCCGGCCTCCGCGGTAGGCAAATTCCAGTGTGTCCAGAAGGACATAGGAGCGCACTTTTTCTTTATCCCGCTCTATCTGTTTATAAATTTCCTTTGCAGAGCAGCCCGCATCCCGCATATCCGCCGCGCGCAGAACCAGCAGCCCCTGAGCCGAGCTTACCATGCAGGTGTTGACAACAGAGACGTTGTCAAATTCTTTCGCGGCAATGCAGGCGTTCTGGTAAGAGGAGGAAAAAGCGGAATTCATGGCAAGATGCACTACGTCGTCTCCGTTTTCGGCGGCTTTGCGGAATACCTCGAAAAAATCAAGCGGCGGCGGCGCGGAGGTTTTGGGCAGCCGTTTTGTTTTTTGATAGTCCTGAAACAGTTGATCCGGTCCAATTTCGAAGACGTCTTTGTAGGATTTGTCACCGATGTTAATCGACAGGGGAACGATTGTGATCCCGCGCTGCCGGTATAAATCCGGAAACAGATCGCAGGAACTGTCAGAGCTGATCAAAACGGCCATGAAGAATTTCCCCCATATTTTTAATTTAGAATCGAAAGTTATTATATCACTATATCACTGAGAAGTTTATTTTTCAAACGATGTTTTTGAAATTGTTCGCTTTTTCCCTTATTTTTAGTTGTACTGCGGCGGAAAAATATGATAATATAGGTACAGTTCGCATTGAGAGGATTTGCAGACAATGAGCAGAAAAGCAAAAAAATACATTGTAGTCCTGCTGACCATTCTGATGAGCGCAACCCTGGTTTGCATGACTGCATCCGCACAAGCTGAAATCACGCCGGAAGTTGATTCCTCTTCCAGCAGTTCCTCCTCTTCCAACAGCGGAATCAAGAACTCCTCCTCCCAAAACAGCGGAGGTGGGAAGGAAGGGGAAAGCAGACTGGTCAACGTCAGTCTGATTTATAACAACGGTAGAAAATCGAAAAAGGTTCCTGTGAAACCCGGGACCCAGGTGGGGACCCTCACCACCCCGACGCGCAAAGGATATGTATTCACCGGATGGACTGCGGGAGGGGGAAAGGTTTCCTCCACCTATGAAATCTACTCCTCCATCACTCTGACCGCTCAATGGAAGCCGAGCGCTTCCTCCCGTCAGGCTTCTTCAAGCAGTTATGCGAGTGTTGATACGCATCAGCAGGCAGTGGAGCAGGCTGCCTCCCGGGCAAGGGAAGCGGTCAGCGATCCGGATGCCCTTTCTTCCGAAGACTGGAATTCCATTCTCTCCACCGGAAGCGGAGAATCGACGGGAGCGGACAGCGCAGCCTCTTCGTCTTCTTCCTCGGCAAAAGGCGGAGGCGGTTCCTGGCTGTTTCCAGTCGGAATCGCTTTGATTGCCCTTTCCGCCTGTGGCATCGGAGCCTTTATTTACCTGCAGTTTTTCAACAACCGAGGAGGCCGGCATGGGCCGCACGGCGGCGGGGAGACGCGTGGCGGTGACAGCTCCGATAGCATGGAGTTTACGGATATCAGTTCGCACAGCGACGGCACTGATGCCCTGCGGCCGGGAACCGTGAAAAGACCGGGTAAAACCCGTTCAGGCAGTGACGATACTATGCCCATTCCGCCGCAGGTGCGACGGGAAGACGAAACAAGACCCATTCCGCCGCAGGTGCGGCGCAGCCCAGGACCCGTTCCGCCAAAGGCGGCGCGGCGCGATGATGAAACAAGGCCTGTTCCGCCGCAGGTGCGACGCAGCCCAGCGCCCCTTCCGCACGACATGTCCCGTTCTCAGGCAAAGCCAGTCGACGGGGCAAGGAAAGATTTCGACTGGGATAAATTTTTCAACGACGATGATTCCTGATAAATGAAGAAAACGGCCGAAGCGATTTTCGCTTCGGCCGTTTTCTTTGTCACTTTGGTTTTTTCCCAGAATCCCCATACAGATCGAAGCGGAACAGCCTGGACTCGTCCTCGGGATCTTCACACATGACGAAAGCATCCGCAATTTTTCCGCCTTCAATCAGCCTGGTCAGGCCGACAAGCTGACTGAGTTTGCTTTTCAGATTGATACGGTCGTCTTCATCGGTTACCAGGTACACCTTGCCCTTGCATTCATCAAGAACCTTTAAAAAAGAGCTGATGTCAACATCGTGCAGCTGAACCGGAAAGGGCATGAGCGAGCCTCCTTTCTGAGAGATCGCCTGCGACGGCGGTTTTTCTGATTTTATCTTACTACCGGAACATCATCCCTGTCAATTGCATCTTTCTTTGACGGCGATCTTTTCATCCTCCGTCTCCACATGGTATTCCGCCGTTTTCGCACGGCGGGCGGAGCTCGGTTCCGCCTGCGCATAAACCGACTGCCAAAACAGGGATTCCACGATTTTTTCCCGTTTACAAACATCCGCACCGGCTCTATAATGGAAGCAAACGGACCGAATTCCTCTTGCCTCGGGCCGGATGAAAGGAGTCAGTACCTTGTTAAATGCCAACTGGAAACAGCTGAAAAGCGGAACGGATATCCGCGGCGTGGCATGTGAAGGAGTCGCCGGAGAGCCGGTGAATCTGACCGACGAAACACTTGTAAGGCTGGCAGACGGCTTTGCGCTGTGGCTTGCGGCGAAAACCGGCAAGCCGGCCGGTCGGCTTGCCGTCGCCGTGGGGCACGACAGCCGCATTTCCGCGCAGCGCGTCTTTGCCGCCGTTTCCGGCGCTCTGACCGCCGCCGGCGTCCGTGTGCTGGACTGCGGGCTCGCCTCCACCCCTTCTATGTTTCATGCGATACGCGGTCTTTCGTGCGACGGCTCGGTGCAAATCACGGCCAGCCATCACCCCTGGAACCGCAACGGGCTGAA
>DHDF01000125.1:10037-10297 GCA_002399225.1 bacterium UBA4883 | reverse complement strand
AACCGCAACGGGCTGAAATTTTTTACCGCGGACGGCGGGCTGGACGGCCCGGAGATCGAGCAGATTCTGCTCCGCGCGCAGAATGGGGACAGGCCCGCGCCGGGGAACGGTTCTTTAGAAAAAGTCGATTTCATGAGCCGCTACTGCGCCGGCCTGCGCGACATGATCCGGCGCGGCGTAAACTCCCCAGACTATGAAAAGCCCCTTTCGAGATTTCATATTGTTGTCGATGCCGGAAACGGCGCGGGCGGCTTTTACGC
>DHDF01000125.1:9428-9774 GCA_002399225.1 bacterium UBA4883 | reverse complement strand
TGCGCTCGGTCTGCGCGGCCGTCCTGCGCGCAAAGGCGGATCTCGGCGTCATTTTCGACACGGATGTGGACCGCGGCGGAGCCGTCGATGCGGCGGGAAAAGAAATCAACCGCAACCGCCTTGTGGCTCTCGCCTCTTACCTTGCGCTGGAACACTGCCCCGGCGGCACGATTGTAACCGATTCCGTCACTTCCAGCGGGCTAACGGAGTATATTGAAAAAACGCTGGGCGGAAAACACCGCCGCTTTAAGCGCGGCTACCGCAATGTGATTAACGAGGCGATCCACCTGAACCGGGAGGGCACAGACTGCCCGCTCGCAATTGAGACTTCCGGCCACGCGGCCAT
>DHDF01000125.1:2280-9298 GCA_002399225.1 bacterium UBA4883 | reverse complement strand
GGCCACGCGGCCATGCGGGAAAACTATTTTCTCGACGACGGCGCTTATCTTGTGGCAAAGATCATCATTCTGTTGGCCCGCCTGCGTGCACAGGGCAAAACCATCGCGGATCTTCTCGCACCGCTGCGGGAGCCCGCCGAAGCGGTGGAACTGCGTTTTCCGATCCTGGAAAAGGAGTTCCGCCCTTACGGGGAATCCGTTCTCTCCGGTCTCGAAACCTATGCGCGCCGGCAGCCCGGCTGGTCCGTCGCGCCGGACAACTGCGAAGGGGTGCGGGTGTCGCTGGACGGGAAACACGGCGCCGGCTGGTTTCTGCTACGGCTGAGCGTACACGACCCGATCCTGCCGCTCAATGTCGAAAGCGACAAAATAGGCGGCGTAAAGCAGATTCTGGCTCAGCTTTCCCCCTATCTGACCGGCTGCAGGGGGCTGGATCTTTCTTCGTTTAAGAAAAAATTATAATTTTGTTGATTCTATAAAAAAGGATCGCGCCGCCGCAAAGCAGGCGGGGCGATCCTTTTTTTATTTCACTCTTTGCAAAAATGATTTCCGCTTCAGAGCGGCCGTCGGCCCTTTTGCTCAGGCATTTAGAAAAATCAAATGCGCAACACTCGGGATATTCTCCCCCTGCTGGGAAGAAGTCGGCGACATCAGCGCGCCGGTGGCGACAAACAGCACCCGGTGCAGCTGTCCCGCTTCCATCTGCTGCAAGATTGCAGAGCAGAGAATCGCCGCGCTGCATCCGCAGCCGGAACCCCCCGCATGGACGTCCTGCTTTTCGCGGTCATAGATCATCATGCCGCAGTCGTTATGGACCGGCTTGATGTCGATGTTTTCCTTTTGCAGAATCTCTTCCAGAAGTTCACTGCCCACATAGCCGAGGTCTCCGGTCAGGATCAGATCGAATTCCTGCGGCGACGATTCCGTGTCGCTGAAAAAATCCATCAGCGTCTGGGCCGCGGCCGGCGCCATCGCGGCGCCCATGTTGTTTGCGTCTTTGATCCCAAAATCGGTGATCCGGCCGAACGTGACCGCTTTCAGGCCGACTTTGGCATTCAGGTAATCCTGGCGGCTGCCGAGCAAAACGGCCCCCGCGGCAGTCGCCGTCCACTGAGAAGTCGGCGGGCGTTGTCCTCCATACTCCAGCGGAAAGCGGAACTGGCGCTCCGCCGAGCAAAAATGGGAAGAAGTCACCGCCGCGGCGCGGCGTGCGGCGCCGGACTCCACAAACAGAGAAGCGATGCCGAGCGTCTGGGCCATGGTGGAACAGGCACCAAACTGCCCGAGAAATGGAATGTTCAAGCTCTTGAGCCCGAACGTGGAGGAAATGCACTGGTTTAAAAGGTCGCCGGCAAAGATACAGTCGATATCCGTGTTTTTCAGGTTTGCCTTGCGCAGAGCAATGTTGACCGCTTCATTCTGCATGCGGCTTTCCGCTTTCTCCCAGCTGGATTCTCCCAGGGTCGTGTCATTGTGGCACTGGTCAAAATAGGCTCCGTAAGGGCCTTCGCCTTCTTTCTTCCCAACGACCGCCGCGTACCCGATCACCGCCGGGTTCGTTGTCAGTTCAAAGGTGTATTTCCCTTTCTTCTGCGGCATATGCTCAACTCCCTGTCAATATAAATGGAAAAGCCACAGGATCAGGCCGTACAGGATAGAAGCCGCGGTCCCGTAAACCAGCACCGGCCCCGCAATGACGAACATCTTTCCGCCGATACCAACGACGTACCCCTCGTTTTTAAACTCCATCGCGGGTGAGACGATCGAGTTGGCAAACCCGGTGATCGGTACCAGAGAGCCCGCCCCGGCGTGTTTTGCAAGGTTGTCGTAAATGCGCAGCGCCGTCAGCAGCGCGCTGAGAAAAATCAGCGTGATGGAAACAAAGGTGCTGGCGCTTTTCTCATCCAGTCCCGCATAGAGGTAAAGATGAAAAAACGCCTGACCCAGCGTGCAGATGCCGCCGCCCACCAAAAAGGCCATCACCATATTTTTTACATGCTTGGTCGGAGGGGAGGCTTTGTCCGACATCGTTTTATATTCATCTTTTGAAACTGTCAATGAAATCTGCCCCTTTCGCTTGGATTATTCTTATTCTGCCTGAATCAGCCGGGAAATATGCGGCGGATTTTCCGGAATCAAAAAACGGGCCTCCCGGAAAAACCGAAAAGCCCGTTTTAAAATTCTTTATACCCGTATGGGAGGCAAAAGGTGCCAAGGTTGTCAGCCCACCACGATCTTCCCTTCCGGAAGGATGGTTCCGGAAGAAGAGCGTCCTTTTTTTATGGTGAAAGCCAGCCCGAACGAAACCGGACCGACGCGGCCGATATACATGGCGCAGATGACGGCAATTCTGGCAACCGGGGTCAGGGTCGGCGTCACATTGGCCGTCAGGCCGACCGTGCCGAACGCACTGGTCGCCTCAAAGAGAGCATCGACTCCGCTGGTCGAAGAATTGGTGGTCATGATGATGCCTGCGGTGACAATGACCACCAGCACGCCCAGGGTCAGAATCGCCATGGCGCGGTACACGGTAAATTTATCCAGCCTGCGCTTGAGGACAACAGCGTCGTCATTGCCGCGCACCACGCTCAGAACCGCGGTCACCAGCACAACAAGCGTCGTTGTCTTGATGCCGCCTCCGGTCGAAGCTGGCGAGGCGCCGATGAACATGAAAAACACATCGATCAGCTTGGTCAGGTCGAGTTCGGAGGCTGTGTCGACCGTATTGAACCCCGCCGTTCGCGCCGTGACCGACTGGAACAGGGAGGCATCCAGCTTTTCGCCGGGATTCATCCCTTTCAGCGTGTTGCCGTTTTCGCAGATGAAAAACAGCACCGTTCCGGCCACAATCAGCCACAGCGTGGTGCGAAGGACAATCTGCGAATGGAACTGAAGCGCGTGCACATGCTGCTTTTTCATCTGCGGTCGCACCCTGGCGGAAAAAATATCGCTGATCACGACAAAGCCCAGACCACCTATCACAATCAGCGCCGCAACCGTCAGGGTGACAAGCGGATCACCCACATAAGCCGTCAGACTGGTTCCCGGTTTGGTAAAGCCCAAGATGTCGAATCCCGCGTTGCAGTAAGCGGAAACGGCGGTAAAGAAAGCGACCCAGACGCCGTGCTTGCCGTACTGCGGAACGAAACGCAGCATCAGCAGGCAGGCGCCTGCGGTTTCACAGGAAAAGGTAAAAAATAGAATGGTTTTAAGCAGGTGCCGGATGTGGATCACGCTTCCGGCCGTGTTTTCCGCCGCCAGCCGCAGATCCCGGAACCCCAGCTTCCGCCGCAGCAGCAACGTAAAGCCTGTTGTGAACGTCACAAGGCCAAGCCCGCCGATCTGGATCAGCATCAGGATAACGGCCTGGCCGGCCACACTCCAGTGGGTCCAAGTGTCAAACAGAACCAGCCCGGTGACGCATACCGCAGAGGTCGATGTAAAAAGCGCGTCCAGCAGCGCGGTCGGCCTTCCATTTTTTGCCATAAACGGCAACGACAGCAGAACGGTGCCTGCTAAAATCACCAAAAGGAAACTAACTACAATCAGCCGCACAGGCGGCACGCCCTTCAGCTTTCTTTTCAAAACGGGAATTTCCTCTCCCATACTCTCCTATTTCACCTCATCCTCAATGATTGCGCCGTCATCTATGAAAAATACTGAAACACCCTTTTCATCGCCCGGCTGGAACCAAGCCATGCGGCAAGCGGAAGCCCAAGCCCATAGCAGACAGCCAATTCCCCTGCGCCGACGGAAAGCGCCTGGGTAAAAAATTCCGCCCAGGCAAAACCGCCCGGCGAAAGCGCCACAATCTCGGCCCCGACAAAGACCGCATTGACCAGAACTGGCGGCAGCGGTGCCAGAATGGGCAGGCCGCGCCACCGGACATTGCGCACCAGGCGCGTACCCACGGCGGCGACCAGCGTCGCCGCCGTTCCGACCACCAGATCGGTGCTGTAGCCGCTGAACAGATTGGAAAGGAAACAGCCGACCGTCAGGCCCGGCACCGCGGCAGAGGTAAAGGCCGGAAGAAGGGTCAGCGCTTCTGAAAACCGGAACTGCACCGGACCATAGGCCAGCCCCCACGTGGCTGCCAAAAGAGTCAGGATCGTATAAAGGGCGGCGATCATTGCCGCGAGCGCCAGATAGCGCGTACGATCCGTTTGATGTTGCATATTCAATTCCCCCGTAGTTTTATTTTAGGTCAGGATGTTGCGACTGACCCTGCCGCTATGCGGCAGTTCTAGATACAATACTACAAAATTCCGCAAGTTGCAATCCTTATGGAGCGCCGAATTTGTAAAAGCGGACTAATCGTTCTCATGTTTTCTTCCTCTTTTACCTTTTCCCGCAGGATCTGTCTCCCGAGAGGGCGGCGCGTCCTTTTCGATCACGATCCGTGCGATTCGGCGATCCTCCATGGCAGCCACGGTCAGCGTCAGGTTCCCAAGCCGGACCTGCGGATGCTCGTCTTTTTTCGGCAGGCGCCCAAGGTGTTCCATCATCAGCCCGGCAATGGTATCGTAATCCCCTTCCGGCAGATTGACGCCCAGCATGTCGGAAACTTCATCGACAGGAGCAGTCCCTTCCACTCCGAATCGGTTCTCCCCTTCCCGGCGGATCTCCTCCTCCTCGTGATCATATTCATCCTGGATATTGCCGACAATCGCTTCGAGAAGATCTTCCATGGAAATGATGCCCTCCGTCCCGCCGTACTCGTCGACCACCACGGCGATCTGAATTTTCCGCAGCCTCATCTCGCGGAACAGTTCGCCGCAAGGTTTGCTCTTCGGGACAAAATAGGCGGGCCGCATGATCTGCCGCAGATGGCGCTCCGCGGGGACGGACCTGCCCACGTAAGGCAACAGGTCCTTAACATATATAATACCCGTCACATGATCCAGATCCTCATGGTACACCGGGATGCGCGAGTATCCGTATTTTATGGATGCCGCGACCACGTCTGCGACGGAATCCATATCCTCCACGGCGGTCACATCGGTCCGGTGCGTCATCGCCTCTTCAACGGTGGCGTCGCTGAAGTCAAAAATATTAGAAATCATATCCTGTTCGTCCTCGTTCAGCAGATCGCCGCGGCGTCCCGCTTCCATCATCAGAAGAATCTCCTCTTCCGTCGCTGTCTGACCGCCGGCCGAACGCCCTGTGCCAAAAGCGCGGGAAAGCGCGGCGGCACACCAGGACAAAGACGCGGCAGCCGGACCGAACAGGCGGGAAAGGAAGGAGAAAGCCCCCAAAAACCGGCGCGAAAGGGAACCCGCATGGGCAAGGGCGATCTTTTTGGGAAGCATATCCCCGAACACCGTCCAAAAGCAGATAAAAAGCACCGTGACCAGAACAAAAGAGATTCCCCGCACCGACGCCGGTGAAATTGGGAGGAAGGAAAGCCGCCGCGCCATCGTTCCCGTGAAAGCATCGGCGGCAACCGCCGCTGCCAACATGGCGGAAACCGCCGCGCCGGTGCGCGCGACCGACAGAAAATGCACGGTTTTTGAGGTAAGCGATTGCAGCTTTTCCGCCTTATCGTCCCCCTCTTCCGCCAATTTTTCCATTTCCGTTTTGTTCCGGGACAGCACGGCGATTTTTCCCACTGTAAACAGAGCGCCCGCCAGAAAAAGCAGCACCGTTACTACCGCAGCAGCTTCCGGCCGCCATGCGGCTGCGCCGGGAAGCGCGGTTCGTATCGGAATTGTGGCATTGCCAGGGTCGGATGACATGAGTTTACCCCTTTCAGAGATCAATGGAGCTTGTCTTGCATTTTAGTTTTTTTCATTGTATCGTTTTCTATACCCGCTGTCAACGAGGCGCCCAAGCAGCAGCGCCGGGCATCGCGCAGAAACCGAGCACCGCCTACCTTTTTTCCGGCAAAGCAGCACGTGCACGCCGGAATTTTAAGCGCTACCGCAGTTTTTGGGCATTGTGCTTTTTGTGGCGTTTTTTTTTGTAAGATTTTTAGCAATTCTCCTTTACACGACAGACAAAAGATGTTAAACTTTAATCAAGTACAGACGGCTTGTGCTGTACCAACCGGGACCTATTATCCATAAAGGAGGAAAATTAACAACTATGGATTCAAGAAAGATGAAAACTATGGATGGCAATAACGCCGCTGCCTACGTATCTTATCCGTTCACCGACGTTGCGGCCATTTACCCCATTACGCCGTCGTCCGTAATGGCGGATGAGGTGGACAAATATGCCGCCGCCGGCAGGAAAAACCTGTTTGGTCGGCCGGTTCAGATCACCGAGATGCAGTCGGAAGGCGGCGCCGCAGGCGCGGTGCACGGCTCTTTGGCAGCGGGTGCTCTGACCACCACTTACACCGCTTCTCAGGGCCTTCTGCTGATGATCCCGAACATGTTCAAAATTTCGGGTGAATTTCTGCCGGCCGTGATGCACGTTTCTTCCCGCTCTATCGGCACACAGGGTCTGTGCATTTTCGGTGACCATTCCGACGTGTACTCCTGCCGCCAGACCGGGTTTGCCATGCTCTGCTCAAACAGCCCGCAAGAGTGCATGGATCTCGGAGCCGTGGCTCATCTCGCCGCCATCAAGGGGAGTATGCCTGTCATGCATTTCTTCGACGGGTTCCGCACTTCCCACGAGATCCAGAAAATCCACATCTGGGACGACAAGGATCTCGCCGATATGCTCGACTGGGATGCTGTAAACAGATTCCGCCGCAATTCCATGAACCCGGAACATCCGTTCATGAGAGGCACCTGCCAGAATGACGATATTTTCTTCCAGGCCAACGAAGCCTGCAACACCCACTACGATCAGTTCCCTGAGATCGTCGCAGAATATATGAATAAGGTCAACGCTAAGATTGGCACGAACTACAAGCCGTTCAATTACTACGGCGCGCCGGACGCGACGGACGTCATTATCGCCATGGGTTCCGTCTGCGAATGCGCTGAAGAAGTTATCGATTACCTAACCGCGAAGGGCGAAAAGGTCGGCCTTGTAAAAGTGCACCTGTACCGCCCGTTCGTCCCGA
>DHDF01000125.1:1190-2027 GCA_002399225.1 bacterium UBA4883 | reverse complement strand
AAAGACAGCGAATTCAGCGAAGTACCGGTTTACGGCGGCCGTTACGCAATGGGTTCCAAGGATACCACGCCGGGAGAGGTTATCTCCGTTTACCGCAACATGCAGTCTGCTTCCCCGAAGAAGCATTTCACCATCGGCATCATCGACGATGTCACTCATCTGTCGCTTGAAGTGAAGGAAAATCCGGACACGACCCCGAAGGGCACACATTCCTGCAAATTCTGGGGNNGAGCGCGGCTCCATCGGCGAACCGCTTTACCTTGACGTTATAGCGGCGCTTAAGGACTCTAAGTTCAACGATATACCGGTTTACTCAGGCCGTTACGGCTTAGGCTCAAAAGACACCAACCCGGGCCAGATAGTTGCCGTTTACAGCAACATGCAGTCCAACACGCCTAAGAAGCGCTTTACCATAGGCATTACGGATGACGTTACGAACCTTTCGCTCGAAGTTAAGGAAAACCCCGACACGACGGCCGAAGGCACGCACTCGTGCAAGTTCTGGGGCCTTGGCGCAGACGGCACCGTCGGCGCGAACAAGAACTCCATCAAGATCATCGGCGATCACACCGATATGTACGCGCAAGGCTATTTCGCCTACGATTCCAAGAAATCCGGCGGCCTGACGGTTTCCCATCTGCGTTTCGGGGACAAACCGATCAAGTCCACCTACTATGTTTCGAAGGCAGATTTTGTCGCATGCCATAAGCCTTCTTATGTAAATGTGTATGACATGGTTCAGGATCTGAAACCCGGTGGAAGCTTCCTGCTGAACTGCGAGTGGGAAACAGTGGATGAGCTTAACAAGCATCTGCCCGGCAAGATGAAGAAATATAT
>DHDF01000125.1:0-1049 GCA_002399225.1 bacterium UBA4883 | reverse complement strand
ATCAACTTCTACACCATCAACGGCGTAAAGCTCGGCAAAGAGCTTGGCCTGGGTGCCCGCATCAATACGGTTCTGCAGTCCGCGTTCTTTGCGATCACAGGCATCATTCCGAAGGAAAAGGCCATCCAATATATGAAAGACGCAGCCACAAAGAGCTACGGCAAAAAGGGTGAAAAGGTTGTTGCAATGAACCACGCTGCAATCGACCGCGGCGCGACCGACTATGTGAAGGTCAATGTGCCAGAAGCCTGGAAGCATGCCACCGACGACAGCGTTGTCCCGAAGGCAACCGGCGACGACAAGAATCTGATCGACTATGTCAATGAAGTTCTGATCCCGGCAAACCGCTACAAGGGCAATGAAATCCCGGTTTCTACGATGGTGAAGATGGCCGACGGCACGGTTCCGTCCGGTTCTTCCGCTTACGAGAAGCGCGGCATTGCAATCGATGTTCCGGAATGGAATCCGGATTACTGCATTCAGTGCAACACCTGCTCTTATGTTTGCCCACACGCTGTCATCCGCCCGGTTGTCATGACGGCCGAAGAAGCCAAAAAAGCGCCGGCAGGCATGAAGATGAAGGATATGACCCTGATGAAGGGTTATAAATACGCCATCTCGATTTCTCCGCTGGACTGCACAGGCTGCGGTTCCTGCGCAACGGTCTGCCCCGGTATGAGAGGCAACAAGGCTCTTGTTATGAAGCCGATGGATACGCAGATCGACAACCAGAAATCCTACGAGTACGGCCAGACACTGCCTGAGAAGTCGGAGGTTGCCGAAAAGTTCAAGCCGAACACCGTCAAGGGCAGCCAGTTCCACCAGCCCCTGCTGGAGTTCTCCGGCTCCTGCGCCGGCTGCGCCGAGACCAGCTATGCCCGTCTCGTCACCCAGCTGTACGGTGAGCGCATGTATATCGCCAACGCCACCGGGTGCTCGTCCATCTGGGGCGGCCCCGGCGCCACCTCTCCTTACTGCGTGAACAAGGAGGGCCGCGGCCCCGCGTGGTCCAACTCCCTGTTTGAGGACAACGCGGAGTTCGGCTACGG
>DHDF01000005.1:301-4819 GCA_002399225.1 bacterium UBA4883 | reverse complement strand
CGTGCCGCCGCCGATGTCGACGACCATGCTTCCGGTCGGCTCGTTGACGGGCAGGCCGGCCCCGATCGCGGCGGCCATCGGCTCTTCAATCAGTTCCACATTGTTTGCGCCGGCCTGACGGGCGGCGTCTTCCACAGCGCGGCGCTCAACCTCCGTCACGCCGGAGGGGATACAGATGATGATATGCGGCTTGGAAAATGCGTTTGATTTTACTGCCCTGCGGATAAAATGCTTGAGCATGGTCGCCGTAATGTCAAAATCGGCAATAACGCCGTCTTTCATCGGGCGGACGGCCACAATGGAACCCGGCGTGCGGCCGATCATGTCCTTGGCCTGTCTCCCGACTGCAAGGACAGTGTCCGAGCGGACGTCCACCGCAACGACGGACGGCTCGCGCATCACAATGCCTTTTCCCTTCATAAAGACCAGGGTGTTGGCGGTGCCCAGGTCGATTCCTATATCTTTTGAAAACATCTGTTTTTCCCCTTTCAAGGCGTCCGGACCGCAACCGGTCCCGGATTTTCCGATCTCTCCTTATTATAACCCGAATACCGCAGATTCTCAACCTCTAAATTCCAGAAATCCGCTTGCCCGAAAAGTTACTCGGACCTTTCCTGCAGGTTATTAAGGATTCGGTGTATTTTGGCGATCGGCAGCCCCACAATATTGTAAAAATCACCGTTGATACGCTTGACAAACAGAGCGCCGCGGCCCTGGATGCCGTAAGCGCCGGCTTTGTCGAGCGGTTCTCCCGTTGCGACGTAAGCGCTGATCGCGGCCGGGGAGATCGGGTAGAATTCCACCGAGGTACATTCGTGCCCGCAGAGAAGTCTGCTGCCGCTGATAACGGTGTAACCGGTGTAAACTTGGTGGACATTGCCGGAAAGAAGCTTCAGCATGGCCTTGGCCGTTTCTGCGTCTTTCGGCTTGCCGAGAATTCTGCCTTTGAACACAACGATGGTGTCAGCCGCCAGAACGGTGTCTTCCGGATGCTGTTTTGCAACAGCCTGAGCCTTGTGCGTGGAAAGCTGCTCTACAATCTGCATAGGCGGTGTTCCGCGCAAAAAGGTTTCGTTAATCTTTGCTGGCACGACGGTAAATTCATAGCCGGCCATTTTCAGCAGTTCGCTGCGGCGCGGCGATGAGGATGCTAACATTAACATGGTGTGGCAAACTCCTTATCTCATTTCGTAATATCTTTTTCAGCGGATTCTGCTGTATGCCAGAATTGCGGCAAGCAGCAAGAGTGCCTGTGCCACATGAAGATTCACGGTCATCCCGAACGTGAAGCGGACAATGGAAAGGTCGACGTTTACGGTCGAAATCCCAAAGCTGGCTCCGGCGCTCAGAAAGGAGAGAAAACGCACGCCGGCTGCCGCATCTGAAATCGCTTTGCCGAGGATGACCGCCAGAATCAGCATGACGATTAACAGAAGCGTTTTTAGAATGCCCTTTTTCATGTGAAAAATATCTCCGACAAAATTTACCTATTTATTTTCCGGTGGAACCAAAACAACCCGCGCCGCGGGCTGTCTCGCCGAGGTCTTCCGTTTCCGCCAGTTCAGTCCGGTAGACGGGCATGACGACCAGCTGCGCAAACCGTTCCCCGGGAGAAAGAAGGTAGGGTCTTTCCCCCGTGTTGCCGATTCCGACGATCAGTTCTCCGCGGTAATCGCTGTCGACAACGCCGACGGCATTGGGCAGCGACACGCCGTGATTAACTCCGAGCCCGCTGCGCGCGAAGATCAAACCGACGGTTTCCGGGCCGGGCAGGGCGATGGCCACGCCTGTCGGAATGCGGTAAAGGCCGCGCGGCTCAATCCGGATCGGCGCGTCGATGCAGGCGTACAAATCCAGCCCGGCCGCCCCTTCGGTGCCTCGTGTGGGCAACACGGCGTTTTTCCTGACTTTTTTAATCTTTAGCTTCATGCATCCTCCTGCCGGGAGGCAAAGCCGCGGTAATAAAGCCCCCGTGTAAAGGAGTTCGGCTCCGGGCTGCTTCCGGCTCCCTTTATAAATTCATCGATGATTTGTTCCGTTTCCCGCGGGGATTCCGTTGAAAAGCGGAGTAAACCGAAGTCTATTCCATTTATGTCCCTCATGCGGCCGGCGAGCGACAGCGGAACGGAGTTCAGCACCTCGCTGCACGCGCCATAGCACTGCACGGGAAACTTCACGCCTCTGCGGTCGGTCAGCTCCGGCGCCGTTTTGCAGGTGAGGCAGCCCCGCGGCGAATTCGCGGCCGGGCAGTTGCGGCAGAGCATCAGCGGAAGCCTCCCGTAAAGGAGCAGCCCGCGCGGCATCTCTCCGCCGATGCCGGCGGCCTCCCGCAGCGTCAGCTCAAAGGAAAGTTCGGAATCCGCAATCCCCAGCGAGCGGTAGAACTCCAGCGCCGCGGAGTTCGTGATGTTGAGCGAAAACCCGCCGTGAACCTTCATGCCGCAGTCCAGCGCAAGGCGGATGCCGTCCAACGTGCCGGCCCAGACGTCCCGGATACCGGCGGCCTTGGCATTCTCAAGGCTCCGCCGCACGGCGGGCTCCATGCCGAACATGCCGCGCGGCAGTTCGACCGCCGCGGGGAATCCTTCCCCAAGCAGCGCTGCGAGACGGTGCGAATCCGTTTGGTACGGAACATAGCAAAGTTCCAGCTTTTTCGCGTTTTGGGGCAGATCCGCGCGCATAAAGCGCGCCCTCAGGCGGAACGGGCCCGCCCGGTGCGGCGCGGGAACCGTGTCCGCACACTCCGACCATGAAATTTCAGGCCGCCGGGTGCGCCGTTCCAGCAACTGTTCCAGCGCCTCGCGCCGCATGCGGTTCAGCTCCGAAACGGGAACGGCGAGGCCTTCGTCAAGATCGAGATCCATTCGATCCGCAAAAAACGGGGTGCCGCCCGTCTTCTTGAGCTGGGCGCCGCATCGTTCGGGGTCGAGAGCATGGTGTTCCGCGCGCTGGGGCACCGCACCGGAAACGATGGCTTCCGTGCCGCTGCGGTCGGCCGCTTTCAGTTGCATCGGTTTATTATATTTGATTTTCACCGTAAAATCAACGGGAATTTTCATAAATTCTTTGGAATAAAGAGTCCGCAGCCCGGAAAGGACGGTTTTGGTTGCGGCGGTCACGTCTTCTTTGGAACGGACGCCGAACATTTCCCGCCCGCGTCTGCCGTCCGGATAGCCGGTGGTGAAGCCGGAACGCGAAAAAACCGCGCCGAGATCTTTCAGAAGACCGGGCGGAATTGCTTTTCCGTCCGCTGCAAAGCGGCAGGCGGCCGTGGCCGCGGCCACATATTCCGGGCGCTTGAGCCGTCCCTCAATCTTGGCGCTGACGGCGCCCGCTTCGGCCAGCTCGGAGAGCCGGGGGATCATCGAAAGATCCTTGAGGCTCAGGTCGTGCCCCGTGCCGCCCGGCGCCGAAAACGGAAGCCGGCACGGCTGGGCGCACATGCCCCGGTTCCCGCTGCGGGAGCCGAGGACGGAGCTGAAATAGCACTGCCCGCTGACCGACATGCATAGCGCGCCGTGGACAAAGACTTCCAGTTCAATCGGACAGGCCCGGCGGATCTCGGCGATTTCGCCGAGCGAAAGCTCCCGCGCAAGCACCACCCGCCGGAAGCCGAGGCCGTACAGCGCTTTCGCCCCGGCCGGCGTGTGAACGCCGGTCTGGGTGGAGGCGTGAAGCCGCAGGCCCGGCGCGTGCCGGAACAGAAGGGCGGCCAGGCCCATATCCTGAACCAGCAGCGCATCCACCGGCAGAGAGCAGGCAAACCGAGCGAGCTCTAGAGCGGCGGGAAGTTCCTCTTCCAAAAGCAGCGTATTGAGCGCGAGGTAGACTTTCACGTCCCGCGCGTGACAGCACTCTACCGCGCGGCGCAGTTCCCCCCGCGAAAAGTTCTTGGCACCCGCGCGGGCCGAGAACCGATCCGCGCCAAGGTAAACGGCGTCCGCACCCGCGCGGACGGCCGCCCGCAGGCTTTCGGGCGAACCCGCCGGTGCAAGGACCTCCATGCTACGGCTCATTGGTTTTCTTTTCGAAAAAGCTCATGAATCCTTCCGGGTCCGGGCCGCCTTCCTGCGGGGTCACATGTGAGAAACTGCCCGTCTGCGGACGGGGAACTTCCGCCCCGGGCGCAATCGGCGGCGCTTTTTCGGCGGGCGCGCCCTCGGACGGCTCTTCCCCCCCGGAGGAAAGGCGGGAGCGCAGCGTCTGAATCTCACGCTTCAAGCGCTCGATCTCCCTGCGGGATTCCTCCGCTTCCAGACGGGCGTGGGAAGAATCTTCCAGGTAATCCTTAATCTGTCCCCGCAGATTTTCCGCCGTGTCCGCCGCCTTGCGCGCATTGTCGCAGTAGCTTAACGCGGCGGTGATTGCGGCCAAAGTGATGGAAATGCGGTCGTTCCGCTCCATAATGGACGAAATGGTCTTTTGAACCTCGTCGCCGACAGAGCGCATGTAGCTCTCGCTGTCCTCGGAACTGATGATACATTCACAGCCGCAGATATTCAGTTTAATCCTGTTCTT
>DHDF01000005.1:0-135 GCA_002399225.1 bacterium UBA4883 | reverse complement strand
GTTTAATCCTGTTCTTGCTCAATCAATTCATTCCCTTTCATAAAGCCGCGTTTCATTTAAGCTTATTATAATCTATTTTACTGTAAGATAAAAGAGATTTCAAACGGAATTGCCGACTTTTTCTCCCGGCTTTTT
>DHDF01000001.1 GCA_002399225.1 bacterium UBA4883 | reverse complement strand
CCGGCTGCGCGAGCAGGCGTTCCTTAACGCCGGCCTGCGCATCACGCTGGAGGATAAACGCGCGGAGGACGGCCGCCACGACACGCTCCATTACGAGGGAGGCATCCGGCAGTTCGTCGAATACGACAATACCCGCAAGGGGCTGACGCCGCTCCATCCCCAGGTCATCTATTTTTCCGCCGCCGACGGCACCTCCACCGCCGAGGTCGCCATGCAGTACAACGACAGCTATAACGAGCTTGTCCTGACATTTGCAAACAACATTCATACAACAGACGGCGGCACGCATGAAGATGGATTCCGCCGCGCACTGACCCGCGTGATGAATGATTACGGCCGAAAGTTCAACATACTGAAAGACAGCGACAAGAATCTTTCCGGTGATGATTTTCGGGAGGGGCTGACCGTCGTCATCAGCGTGAAGCTGCGGGAAGCCCAGTTTGAAGGGCAGACTAAAGCCCGCCTGGGCAACACGGAAATCGGCACGCTGGTCAATTCGATGGTTTCAGAGAAACTTTCAGCTTATCTGGAAGAAAACCCGGCGACGGCACGCGCCGTTTTCGACAAGTCGATGGCGGCTTCTCATGCGCGGGAAGCAGCTCGAAAAGCGCGCGATATGGTGCGGCGTAAATCCGCCCTGGAAAACGCTTCTCTCCCCGGCAAGCTGGCGGACTGCCAGAGCCGGAATCCGGACGAAACCGAGATCTATATCGTCGAGGGCGATTCCGCCGGAGGCTCCGCAAAAGGGGGCCGGGATCGCCGGTATCAGGCGATTCTGCCGCTTTGGGGCAAAATGCTGAACGTGGAAAAAGCCAGGCTGGATAAAGTTTACGGCAATGAAAAGCTGATGCCGATCGTCACCGCACTCGGCTGCGGGATTGGGGATGAGTTTGACATCAACAAGCTGCGCTATGGAAAAATCATCATCATGGCAGATGCCGATGTAGACGGCTCTCATATCCGCACGTTGCTTCTGACCTTCTTTTTCCGCTTTATGAAACCGTTGGTTGAAAATGGGCATGTTTACTTGGCACAGCCGCCGCTGTACAGACTGACCAAAGCAAAAAAACATTATTATGCCTACACCGACAAAGAGCGCGATCAGATGATGAAAGACTTTGGCTCCGGATATGAAATTCAGCGCTACAAGGGCCTCGGCGAAATGGACCCCGATCAGCTTTGGGAAACCACAATGGACCCGGAAAGGCGGATCATGCTCCGCGTCGAAGTGGAAGACGCCGCGGCGGCGGACGAAGCATTCACGATTCTGATGGGCGACAAAGTGGAGCCGCGCCGGGAATTTATTGAACAGAACGCAAGATATGTTCAAAATCTTGATATATGACAAGGCCCGGAAATTCGGCATTTTAATGAAAAACGAGAAAGTTTCATGTGAAACGGCAACGCCGAAAGATGCAATCTTCCCGGCAATTGCCGCAGAAGGAGATAAACAAGATGAGCAATCATTCGAAAGAAAACGGGTCAAATTCAAAGCCTCCGGAACCGGAGGAACCGGAACACCCACGGCCAGACTGCCTGGAATCGGTCCTTGTTTCTGACGAAAGCAAAGAATATGAAGATCAGCAGACCGGAATTGAACTTTCCTATGTCTTAAACGAGGATGAAATTTATGAATGTCTGAAGCAGTCCGGATATTTGCGCGGGAATCAACGCTTCCTTGTATTTTTTATGATGGCTTTTGTTGTTTTGGCAATTACTTTTTTTACCGCCGGTGCCCGTACATACCGGGTTTTCTTTTACGGTTATGCAGCTTGCTGTGCGGCTTTTGCTGCGGTATTCGGAGCGCTTCCCTACCGAAGCAACCGGATGAAGGCGCGCTTTTGTGCCGATGGGCGCAGCATCAGACTCACCGTTTACCCGGACAGAATTCAGGTTGCAAGCGGCGCCGGGCAATGGGAGATCCCGATGAACGGAAGCGCGAAATATGCTCAGGTTGAAAAGATGATGGTCCTTTATTTGCAGGAAGAAAACGGCTTGGGGAAAAAAGCTGCAAGCAAGATGCTGATTCTCCCGATGCGATGTGTCAAGCCCCAGCTTCTGGCGGATGTGCGGGCCATCATCGTCGCGGGAACCAGACCCAAAAAGATGTCGAAATGGTAACACCTGTTTGCGCGTCTTTAAAAAGAGTGTGCGGCGGGCGCAACAAAACTGCGGGAGGATGCCCCTGAAATGGACGAAATAGAAGAAAACAGCAGAATCATTAACGTGGATTTGGAAAAAGAGATGAAAAAATCATTTCTAGACTATTCCATGTCCGTCATTGTGTCGCGTGCGCTGCCGGATGTGCGAGACGGCCTGAAACCGGTCCACAGAAGAATTCTTTACACCATGTTTCAAAACGGTCTGATGCCGGACAAACCTTATCGCAAATGTGCCGACACCGTTGGCTCCGTTCTCGGCAGCTATCATCCGCACGGCGACGCTTCGGTCTATGACGCGCTGGTTCGCCTGGCACAGAATTTTTCCATGCGCTATATGCTGGTGGATGGGCATGGCAACTTCGGCTCCGTCGACGGAGATCCCCCTGCGGCTTATCGTTATACAGAGGCGCGCATGAGCAAGATTGCTCTGGAAATGCTGCAGGACATCGACAAGGA
>DHDF01000148.1:20976-22517 GCA_002399225.1 bacterium UBA4883 | reverse complement strand
GCACCCATCAGATCCGCGTCCATATGGCTTACCTTGGCCATCCGGTCGCGGGCGATCCGGTATACGGGCCGAAAAAATCTGCACCGGGTCTTTCCGGGCAGTGCCTGCATGCCCGGGTGATCGGCTTTGTGCATCCACGCGACGGAAGATATCTCGAAATCACCAGCGAACTCCCTCATTATTTTACAGCCTTTTTAAACCGGCTGACCCCATTGTAAGGGATACGGCAGATCAAAGAAGGGGAGGGGCCAAAATGGAGGAAGAAGAACGCCAGAAAAGGTTTTTAATTTTGCTGGCATCGGTGGTTTGTGCAGTTCTGATCGGGTACAATGCCTTTTATGTGCCGGATGCAACCATTGCCTGGGCTCAGAGCTCTTCCTCTGTTTCCAGTGCGTCCGTTTCCTCTGAAAGCGGAAATCAGACGGCATTTGTTCAGCTTTCATCCAAGTGCCCGGAACCGCAGAACCGCACGTCCAGGCACTTGCCGGCAAGGTCCTCGTCTTTACGAAAATCGGGGAAAATCAATCTCAATACGGCCTCCGCACAGGAGCTTAGCGACGGGCTGAACGGCATTGGAAAAGTCTTGGCGAAAAGAATCGTCGACTACCGGGAAAAGAATGGGCCGTTCCGTTCCATTGAAGAAGTCAAAAATGTATCCGGAATTGGCAATAAGATTTTTGAACAGATTCGGGATTCCATCACGGTGTCATAAAAGCGGAAAAATCAAGTCTGTCACTGAATTTTACAAAAATAAGGGATCAATCTGGCCTTTGAAGATGCCGTTTCCCGTATGGATCATTTTTCGTTTGTATATTTTTTATTTTTATGGTACGATAACATTGGGATGAAATAGCATGCTTTGCGCTTATAGAGGGGGTTTTACTTATTTATATGCCTTTTGTCTGGATTGCCGTCATGGTGGTGGCAGCAGTTCTGGAAGCATCAACGGCTCAGCTTGTTTCCATTTGGTTTGTTGTGGGAGGAATCGGGGGGTTGATTGCCAGTCTTTTTGGTGCATCCTTTTCGGCTCAAATCCTAACGTTTGCGCTGGTGACGGCTGCAACTCTGATTGCGACCAGGCCGCTCGTTAAAAAAGTTCTGGATTTTAAAACAACCGGAACCAATGCAGACCGGTATCTCGGCAAGATCGCCGTTGTCACGGTCGAGATCAACAACACGCTTGGAACGGGCCAGGTAAATGTGCTCGGCAGTATCTGGACGGCACGTTCGGCCGACGGCTCGGTCATCCCGGTGGACACCCGCGTTGTGGTGGATTCCATAGACGGCGTTAAACTGATCGTTCGCCCGAAAACCAACTGATGGAAACGGAGGAAGATTCATGGGTGGTATTATTGCTGGTGTCATTATCATTTTGCTGGCAGTCATTTTGCTGATTACAAATATTAAAATTGTGCCGCAGGCTCACGCCTATGTCATGGAGCGTCTCGGCGCCTACCATGTTACTTGGAACACAGGGCTGCACGCCAAGATTCCGTTTATTGATAAAATCTCAAAAAAAGTTTCGCTGAAAGAGCAAGTCA
>DHDF01000148.1:20559-20780 GCA_002399225.1 bacterium UBA4883 | reverse complement strand
TATTTTCAGGTCACGGACCCGAAACTTTACGCCTACGGCGTGGAGCGGCCGCTTTCCGCAATTGAAAATCTTTCCGCCACCACATTGCGCAACATCATCGGCGACCTGGAGCTGGATAAAACGCTGACTTCACGCGATACGATCAATACCCAGATCCGCACGATTCTGGATGAGGCGACCGATGCATGGGGCATTAAAGTCAACCGCGTGGAACTGAAAAA
>DHDF01000148.1:14108-20391 GCA_002399225.1 bacterium UBA4883 | reverse complement strand
AACTGAAAAACATCATTCCGCCGAAGGAAATTCAGGACTCCATGGAAAAACAAATGAAGGCCGAACGGGAGCGGCGCGCCCAAATTCTTACGGCGGAAGGGGAAAAGCGCAGCGCAATTCTGATTGCGGAAGGCGATAAAGAATCCGCCGTTCTGCACGCGGATGCCGCAAAGCAGACCAAAATTCTGGAAGCGCAGGGCCAGGCGGAGGCGATCACGCTGGTGCAAAAGGCTTTGGCGGACAGCATCGTTCTGCTCAATCGGTCGAATCCGGCCGACAATGTCATTGCCCTAAAAAGCCTGGAGGCCTTCCAGAAGGCGGCGGACGGAAAGGCCACAAAGATCATCATCCCTTCCCAGATCCAGTCTTTAGCGGGCCTTGCAACATCTCTCAAAGAGTTGCTGGTTGACCCTCCGAAAGAGGAAAAAGCAGGTGAGTCTGCACAAAGTTAATCCTTTTTCGATTTGCATTTCCGTAAAAGAGCGGAAAAAGCCGTAGCTTGACCGAAAACAGTTGAATTTGTTGTCGAAACCGTCTAAAATATAAATAAGTATGAATTATTCGGGGGTGGATGCAATGATGACTTTGAAAATAGACCGGACACAAAGTCATTCTTTCGGTGCGGCGCCTGCCGAATGGGCGAAAACTGTACAGTAGAGCTGCAAGCTGCGCTAGGGAGGCGCAGCTTTTTTGTCTTTTTTGGTTTTTTGTGCTGCTTTGGTCTTTGACTTTTTACACCATTCCATTGCACTTTTATTATAAATCGTCCGGTCAACATTCGCTTGTAACTTAGAAGGAGAGAAAAAATGAAAGAACTGAAAAAAGTGGCTGTCGTGATGGGAAGCGACAGTGATTTTCCAGTTGTGTCCGCAGCCGTCAAAAAGCTGAAATCCCTTGAAATTCCGTTTGAGGTCCATGTCTTTTCCGCGCACAGAACGCCTGTGGAAGCTGCCGAGTTTGCTAAAAGTGCCAAGACAAACGGCTTTGGCGTTCTCATTGCTGCTGCCGGTATGGCAGCTCATCTTGCCGGTGTACTTGCCTCGTACACCACTTTGCCGGTCATAGGAATGCCGCTGAAATCCTCTGTGCTGGAAGGACTGGATGCGCTGCTTGCCACCGTGCAGATGCCGGGCGGCGTGCCGGTTGCGACCGTCGCCGTCAACGGGGCGGAAAACGCTGCGGTTCTCGCGGCGGAGATCTTGGCCGTGGGGGACGATGAGCTTGCGAAAAAGCTGGAGCGGATGAAATGCCAAATGAGAGACAAGGTTGCGGCAAAGGATGCAGCCGTCCGTGCTCAGGCAGAGCAGCTTTAACCGGCCGATGAAGTGTTTTGGAGGGAAGCATGAAAAGTTACAGTGAGAGTTACAGAGCTGCCGGCGTTGACGTGACGGCGGGATACCGGGCCGTGGAACTGATGAAACGCCATGTGGAGCGGACCAACATCCCGGGGGTCGTTTCCGGCATCGGTGGTTTCGGCGGTTTATTTCAGCCCGATTTTTCCGGGATGAAAGCCCCGGTTCTTGTAAGCGGAACCGACGGGGTCGGCACCAAGCTGAAGCTGGCGTTTCTGATGGACAAGCACGACACCATCGGGATCGACTGCGTCGCCATGTGCGTGAATGATGTTGTCTGCTGCGGGGCAAAGCCGCTTTTTTTCCTTGATTATCTAGCCGTGGGGAAAAATCATCCGGAAAGTATTGAAAAGATCGTCTCCGGCGTTGCGGAAGGCTGCGTGCAGGCGGATTGTGCACTAATCGGCGGAGAGACCGCCGAGATGCCCGGATTTTATCCGACGGATGAATATGACCTTGCGGGGTTTTCCGTCGGCGTGGTAGACCGGGAGAAAATTTTGGACGGCAGCGCGATTCGCCCTGGCGACGCGTTGATCGGGCTGGAATCTTCCGGCCTCCATTCCAATGGCTTTTCACTGGTGCGCAAGGTGTTCAATCTCGGCGAACGGAATGTCAATATGGAAATCGGCGACCTCGGCTGCACGTTGGGAGAAGAACTTTTAAAGCCGACCCGCATCTATGTGAAGCCGATGCTGGCGCTGATGAAACAGGTGAAAGTCAAGGCGGCTTCGCATATCACCGGCGGCGGGTTCTATGAGAATATTCCGCGGATGCTCCCGAAATGCGTAACGGCCCGGATTGAAAAAAGCCGGCTTCCGCAGATGCCGATTTTTGCTCTGCTGCAAAATCAGGGAACGATTCCGGAACATGATATGTATAATACCTTTAACATGGGGATTGGCATGTGCGCCGCAGTTGCGGCGGAGGATGCTGACCGGGCCGTGGACTTTTTGAATCATAATGGAGCGCCGGCACGCGTGATTGGCAGCATTGTCGCAGGCGTGGAGGGCGTTGAATTATGCTGAAGATTGCTGTCCTTGTCTCCGGTGGGGGGACCAACCTGCAAGCGTTGATTGATGCGCAGAATCAGGGGAAAATTCCGGGGGGAAAAATCGCTCTGGTCATTTCCAGCCGGGAGGATGCCTATGCGCTTACCCGCGCGGAGCAGGCCGGAATTCCGGCCGAAGTGCTTCGGCGGCGCAATTTTGCCGGGCAGGACGAGTACGACGAGCAGCTTCTCGGAATTCTGGACCGGGAGAACATCGGACTGGTGGTGCTTGCCGGATTTATGACAATTATCAGCCCGCAGGTGATTGACCGCTACCGCAACCGGATCGTCAATATTCACCCATCCCTGCTCCCATCTTTTTGCGGGGAGGGGTATTATGGTCTGCGCGTCCATCAGGCTGCGCTGAAGCGGGGCGTCAGGGTGACGGGTGCAACGGTGCATTTCGTCAATGAAGTCTGCGATGGCGGACCAATCATTCTGCAAAAGGCGGTGGAGGTGCTGCCAGGGGATACGCCGGAAATTCTGCAGCGCAGGGTGATGGAACAGGCGGAGTGGAAACTGCTGCCGAAAGCAGTTGCCCTGTTCTGCGCCGGGCGCCTGAAAGTCGAAAACGGTGTCGTAACAATAAAGGAGGACTTGTCTTGCAGCGAATGAATTTAGAAGATTATCTGGGTGGAAACCCATACCCGGGCAGAGGAATTCTGATGGGCAGAAGCGAGGATGGTACTTATGCCGTTATTGCCTATTTCATCATGGGGCGTAGTGAAAACAGCAGAAACAGAGTGTTTGAAGAGGAAGGACAGGGCCTGCGTACCAAAGCGTTCGACGAATCGAAAGTCAGGGATCCGTCTTTGATCCTTTATTCGCCGGTGCAGGTGTCCGGAAGCCGCACGGTTGTGACAAATGGGGATCAGACGGACACGGTCTGCGAGTTTCTGAAAGAGGGAAAGTCGTTTGAAGAAGCACTTCGAACACGGACTTTTGAGCCGGATGCCCCGAACTACACACCGAGAATTTCAGGAATTCTAGAAACGGAAAACGGCTTTCGCTTTACACTTTCCATTCTAAAAAGCGGAGATGGTTCGCCGGATGTCACATTTCGGCAGTTCTTTGAATACAATTCTCCTGCCGCGGGAGAGGGAAGGATCATCCACACTTATTCCGGCGACGGCGATCCGCTTCCTTCCTTTGAAGGAGAGCCGGCCCGCGTCGCTTTGACCGGCAGCATTGATGAGCTGACACACGGAATCTGGAACTCGCTCAATGAAGAGAATAAAATATCTTTATTTGTCCGCTTCATCAGTCTGAAAACCGGGCTGATGGAAACAAGAATTCTAAACAAGAACCGTTGAGAGGGAGGAACTCTAATGGCAAAGGAACTCATGCTGAAATATGGCTGCAATCCGAATCAGAAACCCGCTCGAATCTTTATGAAAGACGGCAGCAATCTGCCGGTCGAAGTCCTGAATGGACGGCCCGGTTACATCAATTTTCTTGATGCGCTCAATAGCTGGCAACTGGTGCGGGAACTGAAAGCGGCGTGCGGCCTGCCCGCCGCGGCGTCTTTTAAACATGTCAGTCCGGCGGGGGCCGCGCTCGGCGTGGATCTGCCCGAGACCATCCGGAAAATCTGCTTTGTAGACGACCTGGAGCTCTCTCCGCTGGCGGCGGCTTATGCGACGGCGCGCGGTGCGGACCGAATGTCTTCCTACGGCGATTTTGCCGCGCTGTCGGATATCTGCGATGAACAGACGGCAAGGGTTCTCAAGAGAGAAGTTTCCGACGGCGTCATTGCTCCCGGCTATACGGAAAAGGCCCTCGAAATTTTAAAATCCAAGCGCAAGGGCACCTATAACATTATCCGGATTGACCCGGATTACCGCCCAAATCCGGTCGAGCATAAAGATGTATTCGGTGTGACATTTGAGCAGGGCCGCAATGAATCCGCCATCGGCCCGGAGCTTTTGCAAAATATTGTGACAAAAACCCATGTTCTCCCTGACAGTGCAAAACGGGATCTGCTTCTTTCGCTGATTGCGCTGAAATATACCCAGTCCAATTCCGTGTGCTATGCGCAGGGGGGCCGGACAATCGGGGTCGGAGCGGGCCAGCAGTCCCGGATCCACTGCACACGCCTCGCCGGAGACAAAGCGGACAAATGGCTGTTGCGCCAGCATCCGAAGGTTTTGGAGCTTCCGTTCCATGAGGGTATCCGCAGGCCGGACCGCGACAACACCATCGATGTCTATCTGTCCGACGATGCGAAGGGAGTTCTGGCGGACGGAGCTTGGCAGAATCTCTTCACCGTTCGACCGAATCCTCTGACTCGCGAGGAAAAACGGGAGTGGCTGAATCGGCAGGCGGGGGTTTCGCTCGGCTCCGACGCATTTTTCCCGTTTGGGGACAACATTGAGCGCGCTCATCAATCCGGCGTCTCTTACATTGCACAGCCGGGCGGCTCGATCCGCGATGACAATGTGATCGAAACCTGCGACAAATATGGCATGGTAATGGCGTTTACGGGCCTGCGCCTGTTCCATCACTGAGGGCGGGGAAAACGATGAAAATATTAGTGGTCGGCGGCGGCGGCCGGGAACACGTTCTGGTCCGGAAGCTGAAGGAAAGCCCTAGGGCGGAAAAAATTTACTGCGCCCCGGGGAACGGGGGAATTTCACGGGATGCGGAATGTATTCCGCTTTCCGCGATGGACCTTAAGGGGATTATCTCATTTGCCAAAAAGAAAGAAATCGGCCTCGTTGTCGTTGCGCCGGATGACCCGCTTGCTGCGGGTATGGTAGATGCGCTGGAAAATGCCGGAATCCGCGCGTTCGGTCCGCGGGCGAAAGCCGCAGAGATCGAAAGCAGCAAGGTGTTTTCCAAAGATCTGATGAAAAAGTACGGAATTCCGACGGCGGGCTATCAGGTATTCAACCGGCCGGATGCCGCGCTGGACTTTATCCGCCGCCGCGCGAAATACCCCGCCGTCATCAAGGCGGACGGGCTGGCGCTCGGCAAGGGTGTCATCCTTGCCTCCAATTTTGAAGAGGCAAAAGCGGGGATTAAGACCATCATGGAAGACAAAAAGTTTGGCGCTTCCGGTGACCGCGTGGTCGTGGAAGAATTCCTGACCGGTCCGGAGGTCTCTGTTCTGGCCTTTACGGATGGAAAATGTATCCGACCGATGGTTTCCTCCAAGGATCACAAACGCGCGCTGGACGGGAACAAGGGCCTGAATACCGGCGGGATGGGAACCATCAGCCCGAATCCGTACTATACCCCTGAAATTGCGCGGCAGTGCGAAAGGGAGATTTTTCTGCCGACGGTCCGCGCGATGAACGAAGAGGGACGTACGTTCAAAGGCTGCCTGTATTTTGGATTGATGCTGACTCCGGACGGTCCAAGGGTCATCGAATATAACTCCCGGTTCGGCGATCCGGAGGCTCAGGTGGTTTTGCCGCGCCTAAAGACCGATCTGGTCGATATTATGGAAGCGGTCGCCGATGGAACGCTGGAACAGCAGCCGATTGAATGGAGCAAAGAGGCCTGCGCCTGTGTTGTGATGGCATCCGGAGGGTATCCGGTTGCATACAAGAAAGGATATGAAATTTCCGGCCTTGATAAAAACGGACAGGTGGAAGGGGCCACCGTGTTTCACGCCGGAACAGCATATCGAGATGGGAAATTCTATACCAACGGCGGCCGGGTGCTCGGTATAACCGCTCTGGGCCGGGATTTGCCGCAGGCTTTGGAAAAAGCATATGCTGCCGTTTCGAAAATCCATTTTAAAGAGGAGCAGTACCGGCACGATATCGGGAAATAACAACCGCTCTGCAAAGATAAATTGTTTTATCGCCGCACTGCCTTCCTTGTAAAAAGGCGGTGTTGAGTTTTAAAAAAGTCCATAACGGCAATTGCCGTTATG
>DHDF01000148.1:13520-13865 GCA_002399225.1 bacterium UBA4883 | reverse complement strand
TAAAGCCCGTCTTTTTCACTGGCCTTGACAATTTGCTTCCGGTTACGAACCGTCTGATCCGTCCGCATCAGCTGGATCGTGACCCGATCCGCCACATCCATATCTTTTATTTTTTTCTTGTTTTTAATTTCCAGCCTGACGACATAGCGGTCTTTCATGCTTCCGTAATAGATCACATCTCCGCAGCGCACCAGCGGTTTCCCTCTGTAGGTTGGAAACTGCGGTTCTCCGTCTTTTTGTTTGTCTGCCATTCGCTGTCGTCCTCCTTTTTTGAAATGTCGTGCGGGCCGGAATTTATTCCCCCAGGTAGGATTTGACCAATACCTGCAGCAGTTCGTCCCGGTC
>DHDF01000148.1:13139-13372 GCA_002399225.1 bacterium UBA4883 | reverse complement strand
CAGCAGTTCGTCCCGGTCGATCCTGCGGATTAAGCTCCGCGCATTGTTGTGAGTTGTAATATAAGTCGGATCTTCCGACAGAATATACCCCACAATCTGATTAATGGGATTGTAGCCTTTTTCTTTCAGCGCGTCATACACGGTTGTGAGGATCTTCTTGATGCTGTCCTCCCGGTCGCTTCCAAGTGAAAAAGTTACCGTTTTATCGAGCATGGGAACACCTCCAGTATTGT
>DHDF01000148.1:11329-13003 GCA_002399225.1 bacterium UBA4883 | reverse complement strand
CATGGGAACACCTCCAGTATTGTTCATCATACAACAATGAGCGGGGAAATGCAAGAAATAAATTGTAAACAGCTAAGAGCGGAGGATGGCTCCCGCCTTTTCCAGCTCCTTAACGGCGCGTTTCATTGCCCTTGTAATTCGTTCTTCCGTCAGAGTGCTGTCGGCGGAACGGAGCACAACGCGGAATGCAACGCTCTTTTTTCCTTTTTCAATCTGTTCCCCGTGGTAGACGTCAAAGAGCTCGATCCGTTCCAGCAGATCGCCGGTGCCGCTGCGGATCGCTTTTTCTAATGTGTTTACGGGAATCTGGTCGTCACAAAGCAGTGCCAGGTCCCGCTCCACTGCCGGAAACTTGGGAAGCGGGCGGTAGATCTTTTCCAAGCTGGAATTCTGAAACAGGGAATCCACGTCGAGGGTGAAGCTGATCACTCTGCAATCCATTCCGTAGTTTTCCGTGACCTCCGGGTGAAGTTCCCCAATGATGCCGAACGGTTTGCCGCCCAGAGAAAGGCTGGCGCAGCGGCCGGGATGGTAGCTGAATTCTGCCGGGGACGCTTCTATGGCCCAATCCGTTACGTTCAGTTTTTCCAAAAGGCTTTCCACCATTCCTTTGGCGGTGAAAAAATCGGCGCCTTCTCCGTACATGCCGCAGATCAGCTTCAGCTTTTCTTCCGGCAGCCGATCTTCGGCAGTGGGGAGATATTCCGTTGCAAGCTCATAGAGACAGGCGGAGCCATTGCGGTTGTTGTAGTTGCGGGCCAGGGTTTCCATCATGGAGGGCAGTGCGGTGGTGCGCATGATGCTGGTGTCTTCGCCGAGCGGGTTTGAGATCACGACGGAATGACGGAGCGGAGAATCCTGCGGTATCCGGATTTTATCGTAGTCTTTGGGACTGATGAAGGAGTAGGTCATGATTTCACTTGCGCCGAGCGCCAGCATGGTATCCCCGATCAGACTCTCAAATTTCTGCCGGCGCGTATATTTTCCCTGAGCACCGCCGTGAAGCGAAGCGGAAGAAATTTTGTCATAGCCGTAGAAACGGGCAATTTCTTCGGCGATGTCGGCCTTATGGACCAGGTCCGGCCGGAAGGTGGGAACCAAAATTTCGTCGCCTTCAAATTCACAGTCCAGGTCGGCAAGGATCTGCTTCATTTTTTCTTCAGAAAGGGAAATGCCGAGGAAGCGGTTGATCCAGTCTGTTTCCAGCCGGACCCTGTGGCGTTCCGGCGTAAAGTGGCGGCTTTCGAGAATTCCGTCCGTCACATCGCCGGCGTCCAGCAGCTCCACAAGTTCGCACGCGCGGTCTAGCGCAGGAATGCAGTTATTCGGATCCAGTCCTTTTTCATATAGAGCGGAGGCATCCGTGCGCATCCCGAGGTCGTGCGCGGTGGTGCGGACCGAAGGGCCGTTAAAGCAGGCGGACTCGAATACGATGGACGTGGTATCTCCCACAATTTCGCTGTTTTCTCCGCCCATGACGCCGGCGACGGCGACCGCGCGGTTTTCATCCGCGATCACCAGGTTATTGGGATGAAGTGCGCGGGGCGTGCCGTCCAGCGTAGTGATCGCTTCGTTTTCTTTTGCGCGGCGCACGATGATTTTGTGGCCTTGCAGGAACCGATAATCGAAAGAGTGCATCGGCTGGCCATATTCAAGCATCACATAGTTTGTGAT
>DHDF01000148.1:10183-11153 GCA_002399225.1 bacterium UBA4883 | reverse complement strand
AGGCGCTCGCGCATCCAGCGCGGGGAGGGCTTTACCCGCACATTCTTCACAACGCGGGCGGAGTACATTGGGCACAGGTCAGGCGCTTCCACCGAAACGCTCAAAAGGTCCTTTCCGGCGCCGTATCCGCCTGCAACTTTGGGTGTGTGCAGCTTCAGCGTCTTGTGAAACGTGGCGGCAACTTCGCGCGCCAAGCCGATGACAGAGAAGCAGTCCGGGCGGTTCGAGGTAATTTCAAATTCCACAATGGTGTCGTCAAGACCGATCGCCTCCCGGATTGGCTGGCCCAGATGGCAGTCCTCCTGCAAAACAAAGATCCCGTCTTCTACCGCGTAGGGGAAGTCGTGCGCGGTCAGACCAAGCTCCGAAAGGGAGCAGAGCATGCCGTTGCTTTCCAGCCCGCGCAGCTTGCTGCGGACGATTTTTTTGCCGTCGGCCAGAGAGGAACCGTCCAGCGCGACGGGCACCAGGTCGCCGATCTTTAGGTTCTGTGCCCCGGTGATAATCTGAAGCGGTTCGCTGCTGCCGATGTCGGTCTTTGTGATCCACAGGTGGTCGGAATTCGGGTGGCGTTCCAGCGAAAGGATTTTACCGACGACGATGTTTTTGATTTCGCTGCCCTCCGTCCTCCAGCTTTCCACTTTGGAGCCGCTCATGGTGATCGCTTCCGTAAAGGAGCGAATCGGCATCTCTTCCAGCTCAACAAATTCCCGGAGCCATTTCTTGGACAGATTCATTTCCAATTCCCCCTTAAAACTGATTTAGAAATCTGACGTCGTTTTCATAGAACAGACGCATGTCGTCGATGCTGTATTTGCGCATGACGAGACGTTCCAGTCCCATGCCGAACGCGAAGCCGCTATACTCCTCCGGGTCGATGCCGCAGTTCGTCAGCACTTTCGGATGCACCATGCCGCAGCCGAGAAGTTCGATCCAGCCTTCGCCTTTGCACAGGCGGCAGCCCTCGCCG
>DHDF01000148.1:0-10014 GCA_002399225.1 bacterium UBA4883 | reverse complement strand
GGCGGCAGCCCTCGCCGTGGCAGTGGAAGCACTGTACGTCCACTTCGGCGGAAGGTTCTGTAAACGGAAAGTGGTGCGGGCGGAACCGCACGACGGAATCTTCGCCGTACATGCGCTTGATGATGGTTTCCAGCGTACCTTTCAGGTTGGAGAACGTGATGTCCTTGTCCACCACAAGCCCTTCAATCTGATGAAACAGCGGGGAATGGGTGGCGTCTACGGCGTCGGAACGGTAAACGCGGCCGGGGGAGATTATGCGGATCGGCGGTTTCTGCTTTTCCATCGTGCGTACCTGCACGGGGGAAGTCTGTGTGCGAAGCAGGATGTTGTCCGTGATGTAAAACGTGTCCTGTGTGTCGCGCGCGGGGTGGTCTTTCGGCATGTTGAGCGCTTCAAAATTGTAATAGTCGTATTCAACTTCAGGCCCGCTGACAATGTCGAAGCCCATGCCGATAAAGATTTCCTTGATTTCACTGAGCTCTAGGCTCAGAGGATGCCTGTGTCCCAAAACGCGGCGTTTACCCGGCAGGGTGACGTCGATTTTCTCCCGCTTCAGGCGCTGGGCCGTCTCCGCCTCGTGAAGCTCCGTAGCGCGGTCCGTCAGTTCCTTTTCAATCAGCGCACGCAGCTCGTTAGCGTGCTGACCGATCACGGGGCGCTCTTTTTCCGGCAGATTGCGCATCTGCTTGAGAATGGCAGTCAGCTCTCCCTTTTTTCCCAGATATTGAATGCGGAGGTTTTCCAGGCTTTGCTTATCTTTCGTCTCTTTCAGTTCCCCTTCCGCCTTTTTGCGGAGGTTTTCCAGATCTTCTTTTATCATGCGGGTCATCCCTTTCTGATTCATGTCAGTCTCAGACAAAATAAAAAACACCTTCGTCCCGCAAGGGACGAAGGTGTAATCTCCGTGGTACCACCCTAATTGTAACTTAAAGTGGCCATTAACGGCGCCGCCCGGAACGGCCTACTTTCGTTCGGTTCAGCCGCACCGCTCCAAAGGGAACTTCACCGTTTCGTTCCGTAAACGTGCTTTCAGCCGATGGCACGTTCTCTCTGACCGGTATAGAAAACGACTACTTCCTTTTTCATCGCGTTTCATTGTTTAATATCTTGAAACATAATATAACACGCTTTTTGCCCGATTGCAAGAGAAAATCCTTGTTTTCCAGTGGAAAAGAACACAGCGAGACGAAAGTACGATGAAAATTGTAATCGGTTTCCTTCTGTGCTAAAATAAAAAGGTACTTTCGGGAGGAAGAGAAGATGGATGTCTTCATTGAGCAACTGATCAAAAGGAAATTCGGCCTGCGGGATTATCTGATTTTTGCAGGAATCCTCGCAGCCGGAATTTGCCTGGTCCTTCTCTCCGTACTTTTCCTGCTGCCGTTTGCGATTTTTGTTTTGGCCGGTGCTGCCTACGGTGTCTATTTCCTGATCACTTCGCGGAGCGTGGAGTTCGAATACAGTGTGACAAACGGAAATCTCACGATCGACAAAATTATCCACAAGAGCCGGCGCAAACAGGTGATTTCCATCGACGCTCATACGGTGGAGAAGATGGGAAAATACGATCCGCAAAAGCGCCCAGTAAAATCTTCCAAATTTAACGGTAGACGGATTGTTGCGTCCGAGACGGAGAACGGGGAGGGCGCGTGGTATTTTTGCGCCCGGGACCCAAAGGCGGGGAATGTTTTTGTCATTTTCAGTCCGGATGAAAGGACGCTGGATGCGATCCGGCCGTTTTTACCAAGGCAGGTGGCAAGAGATGCTTTTGGTCGGTACTGACCTGATTGAGATTAAAAGAATTGCGGAGTCCATGCGGAACCCGCGCTTCTGCAAAAGAATTTTAGGAAAAACGGAATATGAACAACTCGCCGAACGCGGGTTTCCCGCTCAGAGTGTCGCAGCCAGTTTCTGCGCAAAGGAAGCGTTTGCCAAAGCGATTGGCATGGGACTCGGCGGATTTTGCCTGGGAGAAGCGGAACTTTTGCGTGCACCGGGCGGCAGGCCGGAGCTGTGCCTTTCCGGAAAGGCTGCGGAACTGGGGGCGGGAATCCGGTTTTCCGTCAGCGTGACGCATACCGACTCGACCGCGGCTGCAACCGTGGTCGGCTGGGGCCAAGAGCCCTGCGGTGTGGGGCAGGAAAATTGCGAAGGAAAAAAAATTTTGCTTTCAATGCTGAAACCCCGCAGGCCGGAAAGTAATAAAGGGGATTACGGTCGCCTTTTGTGTGCCTGCGGCAGCGAGGGCATGGCGGGCGCCGCCGCTATGAGTACGCTTTCCGCCTTGCGGTGCGGCGCGGGCATTGTGGAAACCGCTTTGCCGAAATCCATTTATCCCGTCGTCGCCGCCCTTGCACCGGAGGCCGTTTTCACTTTGCTGGAAGTGTCTTCAGAAAACGGTCTGACGCGCCATGGCGAAGAATCGCTTCGGGCGGCGCTTTCCCGCGCCAGTGCGTGCCTAGTCGGATGCGGGCTTGGAAAAAGCCCTTATGCACGCACGACCGTTTCCCTGTTGCTTCGGGAAGCCGGAGTTCCGCTTGTCTTGGACGCGGATGGCATAAATCTTGTGTCGGAACATATAGATGAACTGAAAACAGCACATGCTCCGCTGATCCTGACACCGCATCCCGGCGAAATGGCCCGTTTGCTCAAAACGACCGTGCGGGAAGTTCAGAGGGCTCGGGCAAACTGCGCCTTATCGTTTGCCAGGCGGTTCGGTGTCGTTCTTGTTCTGAAAGGAGCCGGAACGCTGGTCGCTTCGCCGGAGGGCCGGCTGTACCGGAACACAACCGGAAACCCGGGCATGGCGAAAGGCGGAAGCGGGGACGTGCTGGCGGGAATGATCGCTTCCTTTGCCGCGCAGGGTGTTGCTCCGTTTGATGCGGCGGCCGGAGCCGTGTATCTGCACGGTTTGGCGGGAGACCGCTGCGCGCAGTTGCTGTCCCAGAGCGCCATGCTTCCCACTGACCTGATCAGAGAGCTGCCGGTGCTGTTTTCAGAGTTGGGGCGGTAGCCTGCGCGCCGCCCGGATAGGAGGAAAACAGCTGGTGTGCCGGAGAATTTTAGCGGCCGCCGCAGCGCTTTGCCTGCTGCTCGGCGGCTGCTCAAATCCCAAAGCCGAGGTCAGCAATCTTCGCTTTCAGTTTGACTGTAAGGCAGATGTGCAATATCCGGGCGGCAGTGTCACCTGCTCTTTTCAGCGGATGGGGCAGGAAAACGCAGAGCTGGAGATCCTTTCGGGCGGTTCCCAGGGCCTTTCCTGGGTCTGGAGCGGCGACGGCTTTACCGTTTTGTACCAGGGCCTGGCTGCGTCTGGCGAAAGCTGCGTGCTGCCCAAGGATTCGTTTGCCGCCGTTCTGGTCCATACGCTGGATCAGGCGGAAAAGGCCGGCTCTCTGACCCCAGCGCATGGCAATGAGTTTTCGGGGAACGCCGGGTATGACTACACCCTGACCGCAGATCCGGAAACGGGTCAGATTCAGGCGCTGAATGTTCCGGAATGCGGGGTAAAGGTGAAATTCTATGATTACGCCCAACAGACGATCGGAACGAATCCTGACGCGGATGCGCTTCCGGATTAAAATCCACTGAAATTGCTGCCGGCTTTATTGCCGGCAGATTTTTTACGCTAAAATTGACACATATACTTAACATTTATTATTATATAGTTTACTATTTACTCCAGAGGTGATCAAATGCCACGAAATTTGAAAATCAAAGCCGCCCGTGCGGAACACGATATGACGCAAAAATCACTTGCCGACGCCGTGGGGATTTCCCGCCAAACCATGAATGCCATTGAGCAAGGCGGATACAATCCGACCATTCGGCTATGCCGCGCAATCTGCCGTGTGCTTGGAAAATCGCTTGATGAACTTTTTGGAGAGGAGAATGACTATGTGGAAAAATAATTTGGATGAAATGAAGGAACTGGAATTGCTCAAAATTGAGCACAGAGGCATGTGGCTGGCATTCTGGGGGCTGTTTGCCTCAATCCTTCTGCAAATTATTTTGGGATTCGGATTCCGCCAGATTATGGGCGAATGGATCGTCTTTATGGTACTTTGCCTTTATGTGCTGGTTGCGTGTATCCGAAAAGGCATTTGGGACAGACACCTAAAGCCCAATATCAAAACCAATCTGGTGCTCAGCTTGATTGCCGCCGCGGCGGTGTGCGGTGCGGTGGCCGCGCGCGGCAATTGGGCCGCTACTGCGGCATTGCCTCTGGGTACCGTGATTCTCGGTGCGATCACTTTTGGTCTGTGTTTTGTGCTACTCACCGTATCCGGTAAACTTTGTGCCTGCCGAAAAGCAAAACTCAACGGAGAAGCCAAGATGAAATAACATTTTTTCAAGCTTCCCCAGAGACAAATTATCAAGGACGAAACGATAGTCGCTGCGAGACAGACTATGCGAATTCTTCTTCGTTCAGACAAGTCTTCGGAAACCTCCGCTTTCCATCAGCTAAGCGCAGAGGCTATTCCAGCATACTGAGCATCTTATTCATTGCAGTCAATATGCTTTACTACAATTTTCGGAACATAAATATATTTGTATTTTACTCCCCGATTTTTTACAATGTGCTTTGGAAACAAAAATGTACTATAGTCAATAATGTAATTACCATTATTGCTTTTACTTTGACTGTACAAAACATCTTTAATAAAATTATTATCTTTGTCTACCACTGTATAGTCAGAAAACAATACGACATTATTAGACTCTAAGCGCATGATCATATCAACTTGACTTTGTATTTTATTGGGTAAAAGGATATCATTTTGCGCTATCCAGAAAAAGTATTCCCCAGTCATTTCTTTAATACCTAAGTTAATTGCTCCATATCCTATATTATTTGTTATACTAAAATATCTTACTCGTTGACCAAAGCAAGTTAAAATTTCACTTTTTAGAATGTTTTCATCACATCCGTCATTTATAGCAATTATTTCTACTTTGTTATATGACTGCTTGATGACGCTCTCAATGCACGCTTTCCATGGAGACTTTAAATCTGAAATAGGTATAATGACTGATACCTTCATTAAAAGTTTCTTTATTATTACATTATGATTTATAGTCGGTCTAATAGCTGTATTTAAATCGGATAATTCAATTGAAGGGAGTTTACCATAATCGCTTAATATCCTACTGTTTAATTTCAAATTGCCGCTGTCAGCAATCGCTGTATTTATAACGTCATCTTTTTCTCCTTCTTTCAAGTGATATACAATACTATCCAAAGAAGTTATATGAAGTATCCCTAATTTGCTGAGCTTTTCATAAAAATTTTCGTCACCATATTGAACCACATCATCAAATGTCTTTCCGGCAATATTACCCTCAGGATAAAGTCCTGCATACATTGCCGCATCTTTATAAAACAAACAGGGCATATATGCGCCATCAAATTTAACACCTGTTTTTCTAACTTTATTAGAATATTTTAAGAACTCATCCTTTTTAAAGTTATCCGGAGAATTTCCAAAATTGGCATGATATGCGCCTGGAAAAACATGAAACTTTGGGTGTCCCGGTTCAACGAGTGTAGATGTAACGACATTTTTATATTCAGAGTATTTCATTAAATTTTCGAGCCAATCCGGTGAAAAATAATTATCGCTATTTATTAATACAATTCTAAAACCTTTCGCATTTAAAATTCCTTGGTTATAACCTCTATAGACACGATTCATATATTCAGGCTTTCCATAGCCTTGTAAAAACAGTTCATTTTCTGTGCATGCTTTATTATAGTTTACATAAAAAGGGTATCCCTTTATGATTAAGTGATTTAACAACTCATCTGTAGGATCATTTGCGATAAAGAAAAACTCCGCCTTCCCATTTTTAAGCATCGGAGTAAATTCCATCAATGAATCATATACCCAATCTGCCAGCTTACAAGACCTGTAAATTAATGAAATAATCGATACCTCTACCATTTTACACCTCGTTCATCAAAAAAATTTTCCCACTTTTTTTTAACACTTGCTCTATCCCAATTTAAGTCGAACACATCATCTCTTGGGTGCTTTGACGGAATGAATTCTCTGTGCTCATTTCCGAAGAATTCAAAAGGAATATCGCAGGCCATCGCTTCCCATTCAGCCATATAGAATGGTGATAACTTGCTTGTGGATAGAAAAAAATCGGCAGAATTTATCAATTCACAAATCTGGGATTGACTTATTTTTACAAAGTTACTTGCCCCTTGCATGGCGCTTGCTTCCATTTTCCACTTCCAGATTACAATAAAATAAATATCCTTGTTTAGTGAGGAATATCTTAGCAATTCGGAATAGCCTTTCATTGGATGATTAGTTCCAATCCAAATACCTATTTTTTTATTCAAAGGCAAATTGTATTTTGAACGCAATTCAGACTTATGCTTTAGGGGTTTAAACAAATCAGTATTGACACCAATCGGAATAACTTCAACACTGCCAAATTTTGAATAATCTGTTATGGATGCTTCTGTTGCTACTGTCCTATAAGTACAATACTGTGCCGCTTCGTAAATTTTTGCTATTCGATCATCCCATTGAGCGCAATGAAACACTTTTTTCATCTGAGGATATAGTTCCCAGCATAATGCGGTTTGTTTTCCGTCAATGGGTAAAAAGCCCAAAGTTGAATATCTTAAGAGCATGTCTTCTTGGTTCAGACTGTTTGGAATTTCAAAACTACATTTGGGGAATTCTCGTTGGAACCATGTCCAGAATGTGTCTTCACCTAAACCGCTTTTAACCTCGCAATTTAAATATATCATTTTTAAGCCTCCACTATAATGGATTTCATCCTCACGGATTAACCTACCTTCACTGAAATTGTCGTTTCCCTTGAAGCGATCAGCTTTAGCTTTCATATTCTTAGACATTTCTACTGCTTTGCCTGCAGACCTTGTGTCGTTGGTAATTTTCTCTGATAGCCTGCACGAATGCCTTTGCTAATTTAAGAGTTGTGATTCCGGTCCAGACGGAGGTTGCATAGCTGTCGACTTTACCCTTTGACTACATGAACCAGTGAAAAAGGCTGCTTATTGAATTATATGCGGCGAATGAATCATATGCTACTACAATCGCTTATGATAGTTTTCCTTTAACATGTGGCATCTCGATTATTCTGCCGGCCGAAGGACCCGGCTGTTCGGTAAATAGTGTAATAGCCAAACCTACGGCTTTTTTGTAGATTTGGCTGTATTTTTTCAAAATCGTTCAACTGTTTTCAAAGCATAATGATTGTAGAGATTAAAAAATATCATATAGACAAAAATGACAATTGCAACCACGGAATAAGACCGGACGATACCAAGATAATTTGTAAGAATTCCTCCTAAAGTTGGCCCAATCATCATGCCTATCGAATAGGCCGTATTGTAAATGGAAAAAGATGCTCCGAATGAATTTATGCCGCTCTTCTGGGAAATCTCAGCAAATTCCGGTAAACAAGGCGTAATCGCAGTCCCCATCCCAACGCCAAGAAAAACAAGTGCGATTGCCACAAGCCCAACGGAGTTCGAGAGCGCGATAAAGGGAAAGCAAACTGCCGCCAATATCATTCCCATTGTCATAGCTTTGGAATGCCCGATACGTTGAGACAGGAAACCTATTACCGGCGCGCTTATTGCATAGGCTAAAGTTGGTATTGCAAACAGTAGACCAGTGACGCCAGACGAAGCATTCATTCCCTTTTGTAGCCGCAACGGTAGGGTCGGTTCAAGGACACATGGAATAGACGCCCCAATCATGACAACTCCGACGATAATCAGAAGTCTGCGGTTTTTCAGCAAGTTCAAAGCCGACAGTACGCTTTCAGATTTTTCGTGAGGAACATCTTGAATCAGAAAAATTCTTAAAAGCCCGTCAAAGATAGCTAATCCCGTGGCAACAAGAAAGGGTACTTCATAACCTCCAAGCTGATAAAGCCATCCGCCAAACGTCGGCCCAATCAAAGTGCCGATGGATTGCCCGGATAACGCGATGCCCATTACTTTACCACGTTCCTGTGAAGGAAAGAGATCAGCTAACAGCGCAAAACCAGCCGTCCATGTAATTGCAGCAGAAACGCCTTGAAGGGAACGCGCCAAAACAAGCATCCAGAAATGTTTGGCAAAAGCATAGAGTAAGGTAGATCCGGCAAGCCCCAAAAGACCCCAGAGCATAGGCCCTTTCCGGCCGATTTTATCAGACAGTATTCCGAAAATTGGTGTCGCGACAAAAAGGGCGATCGCATAGCTGCCGAAAAGGAAACCGATTGCTGTTTGGGAGACTCCCAATGAAAGCGCATATCCCGGCAAAATCGGGACCACCAGTCCATAGACAAGCATATCTGTAAAGATTGCAAGTGTAACAACGATAAGACCATCCCGTTGCGATTTTTTACTGATGATTTGGTTTTGCATAAAATCCTCCGGTTAATTTTTCTTTAGGCAAAGTTTTTTGCAGCTTTTTCAAAAGTTCAATATCCAATTCAATATGTTTGCGTCCGTTTTCAAAAATTGCTTTCATGTAATCCGGCAATTCAGCATTGTAAAATTTCGCCTTTGCTCTTTCGCCATCATTCCATTCTTCCAGTTCATCTTTCAACATGTCAATTTGCTTATCAATAAGGGGAAGCACTTCTTTTAGTTGAGTATCGTCTAAAAAACTTACTGCCCCATAAATGTTTGATGGAAAATGCAGGCATGGTTTCTGCCAAGCTTCCTTGAGTAACTTTGAAAATTCGCCTTTCCCCGCCGGAGTGATTTCATAGATTGACTTTAACCGATTCCCCGTTTTCTCAGTTCCTTTCAGAAGAATCATCCCGTCCTTTTCAAGCTTTTTCAGTGCATGATAGACTGAGCCTGGCAGGATTCCCGCCCACTGCTCGGTTTGACTGACTTGAAGAATCAGTTGAATTTGATATCCAGACATGGGCCACTGCATGAGACACCCTAAAACTACGAAACGTGTTAGCATTTGCCTCACTCCTATAATAGTCATCGTTATATAATCAACGTTGACTATTATATCAGGTGCTTTTCTTCCTGTCAAGTTCTACCTTTTCAAAATAGTTCAACCGTAAAATACAACTTTCTATATTCATCTGTTGGCGTGTCTCTCTCTAGTGTGTTTGCTATTGCTTCCCTATGAAACCTTGAGAATTTGCACCCGGATTGTCATTTTTATTACGGTACATGAAGCGAAGCATAACAAGATTATGTGACAATAAAATGCTAAGTTAAAAAACTGCTTTATCGACTTGTCTCCTTTTTTAATCTGTACAATGCCCACGAAAAGCTGATCAGGCACATAACGGCCAGTAAAAGGATAACCAGAATTACATTGTTGGCGACAATGTTCCCCTGCAAGATTAAATTCCGTAAAACATTGATTACATGAGTGAACGGGTTCAGATTAACCGCGATTTTAAGTCCCCCGGATAATTTATCTTCCGGAAATAACGCTGTGCTGAGGAAAAAGATCGGCAAAACAATCGCGTTCATCACGGTTTCGTAAAGGACTTCATTGGGAAGGCAAAGACTGATTGCGTAAGTTAACCCTGCCATAAAGAAAGCCGTCAGAAAAACAAGCAAAATGATGAGAAGCAGTCCCAAAAATCCCGAAACGATTTTTACTGAGAAAAACAGGCTGACAATGCATAGAAGGGCGACTTCAAGAAAGGTGCAACATACCGCTTCCAATACCTGCCCGAGTACAATGGAGCTTCTTTGAACCGGGGCAATCAATATCCGGTAGAAACTGCCGTCCGTTTTCATAAGGTAGTTCATCATACCGCTGCTGCTGCAAGTCCCGAAGCTCACCAATACAATCAGTCCGGGGAGAATAAAAGCCGTATAGTTTTGAATCCCAATGCCCTGCATTGCTTGCCCGGCGACGGCGCTGTATAGAACCAGCCAAAGCATAGGCTGTAAAATGGTGATCACGATTGTGAAAGCGTTGTGGAAACGCCACTTGATGTCTCGCCCAAGTAAAGTTAAAACGCCCATCAACTGGCCTCCTTTGCATCTTC
>DHDF01000029.1:8649-8832 GCA_002399225.1 bacterium UBA4883 | reverse complement strand
CGGGGTTTATAATAAGATGTTTCATTTAATCAAGACGGAGGGCAAAGCGCGCCGGGGGGAACTGGCCACACCGCACGGAACCGTGCAGACGCCCGCTTTCATGAATGTGGCGACGGACGGGGCGATCAAAGGGGCCGTCTCCGCGCTCGACCTCAAAGGGCTGAAATGCCAGGTCCAGCTCTG
>DHDF01000029.1:8239-8382 GCA_002399225.1 bacterium UBA4883 | reverse complement strand
GGCGGTTTTCAGGTCTTTTCGCTGGCAAAGCTCCGCAATATCACGGAGGAAGGCGTCACGTTCGCTTCGCACATCGACGGGCATAAGATTTTCATGGGCCCGGAAGAGAGCATGCGCATCCAGTCCAACCTCGGCTCCACCAT
>DHDF01000029.1:7469-8097 GCA_002399225.1 bacterium UBA4883 | reverse complement strand
TCCACCATCGCCATGGCGTTCGACGAATGCGTCGCGAACCCGGCGGAATACGACTACGCGAAGCGGTCGTGCGAGCGCACGGTCCGGTGGCTTTACCGGTCCAAGGCGGAACTGGACCGCCTGAATTCCCTGCCGGAGACGCTCAACCGCCGGCAGATGCTGTTCGGGATCAACCAGGGGAGCACATACGAAGACCTGCGCATCCGGTGCATGCGCGACATCCGCGCGCTCGACCTCGACGGATACGCCATCGGGGGGCTGGCCGTCGGGGAAAGCGCCGACGCGATGTACCGGATCCTCGAAGCGTTGGAACCGGAGATGCCGGCGGACAAGCCCCGGTACCTGATGGGGGTCGGCACGCCGGACAATATCTTGGAATCTGTGCGCCGCGGTGTGGACCTGTTCGACTGCGTGCTGCCCACGAGAAACGCGCGCCACGGCCATGCGTTTACCTGGGAGGGGTGCCGGAACCTGTTCAACGCGAAATACGCGCTCGACGGGCTGCCGCTGGACCCGGTATGCGACTGTCCCGTCTGCCACAGCTTCAGCCGCGCGTATCTGCACCATCTTTTCAAAAGCAAAGAGATGCTGGCCATGCGCCTCTGCGTCATGCACAACATCTATTTTT
>DHDF01000029.1:7078-7351 GCA_002399225.1 bacterium UBA4883 | reverse complement strand
TGCACAACATCTATTTTTTCAACTCGCTGCTGGAATGCATCCGCCGGTCGATCGAGACGGGCAGTTTTTCCGAATTCTTTCAACAAAATATCGAGCGGCTTGGGCGAAGAATCTAATTAAATCTTGCATGGACCGGAAAATCTTGATATAATCAAACCAAATAACGGAGGTGCAGAACAGTATGAATCTTTTCCTGACAAATTCGGCAAATTCTTCTTCCAGTGGGTTGTGGACCATTGTCTATATGGTTGTTATTTTCGGCGTGTTCTATCT
>DHDF01000029.1:4798-6925 GCA_002399225.1 bacterium UBA4883 | reverse complement strand
CCCCAGCAGAAAAAGAAGAAAAAAGAAGAGAAAATGCGCAGCGAGGTACAGATCGGCGACGACATCACCACGATCGGCGGAATTGTCGGCCGGGTCGTCGGCATCAAGGAGGACGCGGACGTGCTGATCATCGAAACAGGGGCGGACCGCGCGAAAATCAAAATCAAGAAATGGGCTGTCGGCAGCGTGAACACGGTTCACGAAAAGGCGGAATAGTTCTCTTTTTATGAATATGCACCCTTTTCTTTGAATACTATTCTGTAGAAAAAGAAGGGGGCGTTTTCCGTGAAAGGTGTCAATGCCAATTCCGTGGGCCAGCGGCCGGTGCTTGCGGCCATCCGCGCCGTTGTGATCGGAACGTTTTCCGGGGCGGTCCTGTGCGCGATCCTGCTCGCTCTGTGCACGCTGACATTCGTTTCGTCTGAAAACGTTCCCCACGGATTTTTGCAGCCCTTTATCATCGTCATATCCGTTTTAAGTGCCTTTTTCGGGGGATATGTGACGGCCCGACTGCTGAAGCAGCGGGGGCTTATTTTCGGCATGATCTCCGGCACGCTGCTGTTTCTGCTTTTTTTCCTCGCCGGCCTGGTCCTTTCGCAGAGCCACTCCGTAACGGCGGAAGCCGCCGTCCGGTTTCTGGTGATGCTGCTTGCCGGCGGAACCGGCGGCCTTCTGGCCGTCAGCAGAAGATCCCGGCGCAGATAGCCTTTGACTATTCTTACAAATGTGATATAATAACAGCTGTATCAAAAAAGCAATCTTCTTTTTGAAACGGAGGTTTAAAATTGAAACAGATCAAAACGCTGAACCGGGCAAATCTGAAGGAAAGCGCCTCAAAGGGAGGCTGCGGGGAATGCCAGGCGTCCTGCCAGTCTGCCTGCAAGACTTCCTGCACGGTTTCAAACCAGAAATGTGAAAATAAAAACCGGGTGGGCTGAGCCTGCCGGCACAGCCGGTTTCGGCCCGCCAGAAAAAGACAACGCAAGACCTTATTTTCCCTCCGCACTGAACGGCGGGGAGTGGGGCGGGCACAGCCCGCCCTTAAATTTTGTTATTCGGAGAAAAATTTATGATACATCCATATTCCCTCAACGGCTACCATCTGGTTTTGGATACGAACAGCGGCGCGGTCCATGTCTTTGACGACGCGCCGTTTGAAATGCTCGACTATCTGCACGACGGCGTGCCGGACGAGCCTCCCCGAGAGATGCTCGCGGCTCTGAAGGGCCGCTACAGCGAAGCCGTTCTGCGGGAAGCCTACGGGGAGATCCGGGAGCTGTACGGGAAAGGACAGCTCTTTTCCTCCGACGATTATGAAAAATTCGCTTCCATGCTGAAAGACGCCCCGATCAAATCCATGTGCCTCAACGTCGCCCACGACTGTAACCTGCGCTGCCGCTATTGCTTCGCCGCGCAGGGGGATTTCGGCGGCGGACGGATGCTGATGCCGGCGGAGGTAGCGAAGAGCGCGGTCGATTTTCTGATCCGCCGTTCCGGGGGGCGGCACAATCTGGAACTGGATTTTTTCGGCGGGGAACCGCTGATGAATTTCGACGTGGTCAAGCGGACGGTCGCCTACGCCAGAAGCCTGGAACAAGAGCACCATAAAAAATTCCGGTTCACCATCACGACGAACGGGCTGCTGCTGAACCGCGAAAACACGGATTTCATCAATCGCGAGATGTCGAACTGCATCCTCTCTCTCGACGGCAGAAAATCCGTCAATGACCGACTGCGCGTCCGTGTGAACGGAGCCGGCAGCTACGACGCGATTGTCCCGAAATTTCAGGAGCTTGTGAAGCGCCGCCCGCCGGAGCTGGATTACTATGTGCGCGGGACTTTTTCCAAATACAACCTGGACTTCTGCGAAGATATTCGCCATTTGCTGGACCTCGGCTTCGACAGGATCTCCGTCGAGCCGGTTGTTTCCGATACCAGACTGGATTATTCGATCCGGGAGGAGGACCTCCCGAGGATCTTTGAAGAGTACGACCGGCTTTCGCGGATGATGATCGAGCGGGAGAAAGCCGGGAAGGGGTTTCGGTTTTTCCACTTCATGGTGGATCTGGACCAGGGCCCCTGTGCGATCAAAAGGCTCCGCGGGTGCAGCTGCGGCAACGAATACGT
>DHDF01000029.1:0-4708 GCA_002399225.1 bacterium UBA4883 | reverse complement strand
TTTATGATCGATCTGAACCAGGGCCCCTGCGCTATCCGAAGGCTGCGGGGGTGCAGCTGCGGAAACGAGTATGTCGCAGTGACTCCTTCCGGAGATATTTATCCCTGTCATCAGTTTGTCGGACAGGAAGAGTGGAAAATGGGCAGCGTGCTGGACGGAAGCCTGAATCTGGAAATGAAGGACCGCTTTGCCCTTGCAAACGTCTATTCAAAACCTGAGTGCAGAAACTGCTGGGCAAAATTTTACTGCAGCGGCGGATGCAACGCCAACAACTGGCAGTACGGCGGCAGCGTTCGGAAGCCCCACAAAATCTCCTGCGAACTGGAAAAGAAGCGTCTGGAATGCGCTATCATGATTCAGGCGGCTCTGGCATAATTTCGGCTTTCGGGAAGGATCGCCTGAATTTTATATTGATCCGGTTTGAAAAATGTATTAGTATAGTTATTAGCCAAGTCGATCTGAATTCAATCTAACCGGCTCTGGCAGGCCGCGGGGCCTCTTTCGGTCCGGGAAAATACATAGATCGCCTTTGTCCATCATACATTTGGTTAGATGCTCCCAATAGGAGGAATCATTTGTATGAATGTGGTGTTTGTGAGGCACAGGCGAAGAAGGCATATTGCGAGCAGCCGGCACCGGGGCAAAGAACTGCTGAATGCAGCCCGCGAAAACTGGCGGATGGTTTTGCTGGCTCTGATTCTTCTGAGCGGTCTGGTGCTCGGCGCGATTTATGCGCGCACGGCCGGCTTTCAGGCGCTGGACCGTCTGGATTTTATTTTCGCCGGCAATTTTCGGGCGCGGAAGACGGAGCCTTATCTTTCGATCTTTGCCGCCTCTTTTGCGTCGTCTTTTCTGTTTGTGTTCGCCTGTTTTCTATGCGGACTTTCCATGTGGGGCATCGTTTTCGTGCCTGCCGTTCTGATTTTCCGCGGATTCGGTCTGGGGCTGACATCCGGCTATCTGTATGCGGCGTACGGGTGGAAAGGAATTTTATATAATCTTTCCGTGATTCTTCCGGGTGCATTTTTTTGCTGCCTGGCCATTCTCATGGCGGCGTTGGAGGCCATGCGTTTTTCCAGGCTGATTGCGTCCGGCAGCGGAAACGCCTCCGCGCGGGGCGGCCTGAAAAATTATGCGGGAAGATTCGGCGTGATCCTGTTGATCGCCTGTTTTGCGGCCGGCATCGACCTGCTGCTTTCTATCTGTTTCGGCTGGATGTTTGTTTTTTAACAAAGTGGGGAGGAGAAGCTGAAATGAAGGATTACTGCGCGGATTTCGGCGATTATCTGCGCATTCACAAATCAGTTTCAAACAGCACGCTGGATTCTTATCTTCACGACGTGGAAAAATTTCTGACGTTTGCAGAGAGCCGGAATATTTCGGATCCCGCCACCATATCCACGGAGTTCATCACATCCTACGTCGCCAAAATGAAGGCGGACCATAAGTCGACCGCCACCATCGCAAGAAACGTCGCTTCGATCCGCTGTTTTTATTGTTTCCTGATTTTTTCGGGACAGGCCGTTTCAAATCCCGCCAAATCCGTCCCTCTGGAAAAGCAGGTCAAAAAGCTTCCGCAGATCCTCAGCGGAAGGGAGATCGAATTGCTGCTTTCGCAGCCGAATATCCGGGATGTCAAAGGCTGCAGGGACAAGGCCATGCTGGAGCTTCTCTACGCCACCGGCATCCGCGTATCCGAACTGATCGAACTGGACCTGGAAGACATCGATCTCCATTCCGGCACCCTGTCCTGCAAAAGCGGCAGGTCGCACCGCGTGATTCCGGTCTATGCGACGGCGGTGGCGGCCGTTTCCGATTATATGTTCCGCATCCGCGGCCAGATCGTCACCCAGAAAAGCGGACGGGCCCTGTTCACCAATCTCAACGGCTGCCGTCTGACCCGGCAGGGTTTCTGGAAAATCGTAAAGACCTATGCGCAGAAAGCCGGCATCGTGAAAGAAATCACCCCGCATACGCTGCGGCATTCCTTTGCGCTGCACCTGCTGGAAAACGGGGCGGATCTGAAAGACATCCAGATGATGCTCGGGCATGCCGATATTTCTTCCACGCAGATTTACGTCCAGCTTCTGAACGATCACTTCAAGGAAGTCTATCAGCAATGTCATCCGCGGGCAAAATCGGGCTAGGGGGGAATCGCTATTTCTTTAGATTCCTCCGCGTGATTTTCGACAGGGGATTTGCCTCCGCGGCATTCTCCATCTGCTCGCTGGAGACGTGCGTGTAAATTTCCGTCGTGCCGAGATTTTCATGCCCGAGAATGTCCTTCAGGACGCGGATGTCCACGTGCCCCTGCTGATACATCAGCGTGGCGGCCGTATGCCGCAGCTTATGGACGGAATATCCGCGCCCCCCCAGGTCGATCTGCGCGAGATACTTTTTCACCACATACTGGACGGTCTTCGGGCTGATCCGCCGTTTTCTGCTGCTCAGGAAAAGCGCCCGCCTGTCTGTGACGCCGTCTTTCGGGCGAACCGCGAGATAACGCTCGACCGCATCGAGACAGGCTTCGTTCAGATAGACGATGCGCTCTTTGTCGCCTTTGCCTGTGATCTTGGCTGTTTTTTCTTTAAAATGAATATCGTCGCAGTTTAACCCGACCAGTTCCGACAGCCGCATCCCGCAGTTCAAAAACAGGACGAGCATGCAATAATCCCGTTCTTTAGTAGGGCCTTCCACCTGGGAGAGCAGATCGATGGACTGTTCCAGGGTCAGATATTTCGGCAACGTTTTTTTCTTTTTAGGCGCTTCCAGCTGTTCGACGGGGTTATGGTCCAGCTTGCCGGTTTTGTCGGTCAGGTATTTGAAGAAACTTTTCATGCTGGAAACCTTTCTGGAGCGCGTGGCCGCGCTGTTGCCGCGCTCGACGCTCAGAAAATTCATATATTCGAAGACCTGCGTCAGATCGACGGTCTTGATGAATTCCAGCGTAATATCGGAGATCGGGATTTCTTCAAAATCCGTCTCAGGCGGAACGAGGCCGCGGCTCTGCTTGAGATACCGGAAAAAAGTCCTCAGATCCAAGTAGTACTCGGAAACCGTTTTCGGCGACTTTCCCTTGATCGTGCCCAGATAGCCGAGAAATTCGCGCAGGACGGACGGCGCCTCGGCAAGATAGTTATTTTTCATAGAGATCCCCGCGCTTTCATTCATCATTTCTCCTCCCCTTAATTATACAAAACATTTATTTTGTATAATTACAGAAAAAGAAAAAGCTACACTTTTTTACCCGGACCGCCCGGGCAATCGCCGAACAGGTCGGGATTGGCGGCCGGATCGGGACTTTGGAGGACGCCGAGTCCCATCCCCTCGATTTCGTCGGAAGAACCCCGCGCCGTCCACGTGGAAGCGGCCGTGCTGAAGCTGGTCGCTGGCCTGTACCCGGAAATCTTCGACAGTTTGAACGCTTCCGGTCCGTGACGCCGGCCGGATGTTCCGTTCGCATCCTGCCGTGGGGCGGATTTTTATTGAATATCTCCTGCAACCATGCTATAATCTTTGTATTGGTCAGCATTGGGCGATGAAGCTCGCCGAGTGGTTGCGCAGCTGATGGCTTCTACTGTGAGAGTAGGACCTGTCGGCTTTTTCTTTCGCTCTGACGGCGGTCATCCAAAACAACGATAAGGGAAAAACTCATGATTCATGCAATCCGTTCTCCGGAAATTTTTATCCTGCGCGATGAGGCCGACCCCGCCGTCGTCTGGCACGGGTTCAACCAGACGTGGTTTCATACGTCGTGGCAGCGCCGTTCCGGCTGCGGGCCGACGGCGGTGGCCTCCGCCGTCTATTATCTGCGCCGCACCCGCCGCCTGCCCGGCGCCGAACAGCCATTTTCCCAAAGCGAATGCCGGGCGCTGATGGAGGACGTGTGGAAGTATGTGACGCCCACCCTGCACGGCATCCCCTCGGCGAACATGCTCGTCGACGGCGCGCGGGCCTATTTCCGGGCAAGAAGCCTGCCCGTGCGGGCGGATACGCTCGACATCCCCGCACGCCGGCAGGACCGCCCCGCGATGAGCGGACTGCTGGACTTTCTGGCCGGCGGGCTCGACGGCGACATGCCCGTGGCGTTTCTCAACCTCAACAGCGGCAGGGAAAAAACGCTGGACTCCTGGCATTGGGTCCCTCTCATCCGCCTTCAGGACGGGCCGGACCGCATCGCCCGGGCGGACATCCTCGACGAGGGCCTTGTCAAGACGGTCAATCTGACCCGGTGGTACGGGACCACCACGTTGGGCGGCGGCTTCGTTCGGTTTTTCGATTCCCGCTTGGCCGCGGGCATGTGAGCGGCCCCGAACAGAAGCCGCTTTCGTCCCGCTCCCGAAACCCGCGAGAATCACGGCGACGCTACCGTCTCCCCGGGGCATAGTTTCCGGCAGCTGGGGTCCCTGGCCGCCCGCATCTCGCTGGGCGGCGAGAATTCCATCCTGCTGGGCATTGTCGCCGCCGTCGTGACCACCGCCCTGGTCCTGGTCACGGACCTGCTCGGCGTCAAGAGCTCTCTGTTCCGGAAGATCGAAGAAGGGGAACCCGTCGTACTGATCCAGCGCGGAAAACTGCTGGAGCGGAACATGGCCAAAACCAAAATCAGCATCAGCAAGCTCGTGATGATGCTGCGGCAAAATCGAAAACGACGGGCAACTGTCCGTCCTGCTGAAACCGGACAGGCTGCCGGCCGCCGTGGGAGATC
>DHDF01000057.1:8385-9938 GCA_002399225.1 bacterium UBA4883 | reverse complement strand
GCGACATAGCTCGAATCCACGCCGCTGGAAAGAAAGCATCCGACTTCCACGTCGCTGATGCGGTGTGCCGCGACGGAATTTTCAAACACCTGGTCGATTTCATCGACGGCGTCTTCTTCCGTCAGGGTCTCATCCGGCTGAAATTTCGGTTCCCAGTAGCGCCGGATTTCCACTTCTCCGTTTCGGTACCACAGGTAATGGGCCGGCATCAGGCAGAAGACATTTTGAAAAAAGGTCTCCGGTGGGACGGGGTATTCAAAGGAAATATAATTGTTCAGCGCGTTGAGGTTCAGCTTCTTTTCAAATCCCGGGAACTCCAGAATACTCTTGATTTCGGACCCGTACACAAAGCTATTGCCCACCTGCGCGTAATGCAGCGGCTTGATGCCGAAAAAGTCGCGCGCCAGAAACAGGCTTTTGTCCGTTTTATTCCAGATGGCAAACGCAAACATGCCGCGCAGCTTGTTGAGCAGGTCCTCGTGCCATTCCTCAAATCCGTGCACCAGCACCTCGGTGTCGGTGTTGGTGGTGAAGGTGTGTCCTTTTGCCACCAAAATTTCCCGCAGCTGCTGGTAGTTGTAAATTTCGCCGTTAAAAGTTACGACAAGGGTCTTGTCCTCATTGTAGATCGGCTGGTCGCCCTGGTTCAGGTCGATGATGCTCAGCCGACGGAACCCCATCGCAATGTTGGGGTCCAGATAAGTCCCGCAGGAATCCGGTCCCCGATGCGTAATGACGTCCGTCATGTTTTTGATGACCGCGTCGCGGTCAATTACTTCTCCTGTAAATCCGCACAGTCCGCACATAATTTTAAAATACGCTCCAATTCGTCAGCGGTTTTCACTTTCGCGGTAATTTTCCAAAATTCTCTGCGCCGTCACAAAGTCCACAAGACAGAAACCGCCCGTCTGCGCGGAGCCAGCGGTTTTTGCAATCTCAAGCGATTTGCAGTAGGCGTCCATCCGCATATGCCGGCGGACGGGTTCGCTGGTCCCTTCCAGCAAAAAGGTAAACCCGATTTCATTTTTCACCTCGTCGGCATAGCAGAAATAAGCAGCCAATGTCTTCTTGCCATGCTTTTTGTCCAAAACGCCGGCCAGAGCGAATTTCACCAGTTCTACCGCCACATCGTTCAGTCCCGCCTCAAAGATTAAAATCTTTTCTTTCAAAGCTTCCGGCGTGGTGACCATCCGCTTGGTGACACCGGCCAGCTGGGGGAATTCCACTTCCACGTCGACTCCCTCGCAGCCTGCGCCGTTTGGGGATAAGTATATCATAAATCCACGCTTCGGATCATGGTACAGAAAGGGATATAAAAACCGAGCCGAGTACCCGCATTCGGGGCAGCACCAGTCGAAGATGCTTTCCTCCAGCACGCGCGCTCTCAATTCCGGATCCCGGGAGGCGTCGACCCCCGGCCACAGCTCCGTTTTTACGACCGCGCCGCACTGCGGGCAGCTGATTTCTTCCGTCATTTGCGTCGACATTCCCGCTATCTCCTCTTATTCTTTGCATGTCTTCTTATTATATCACACTGACATAAAAAAAGGAAT
>DHDF01000057.1:1762-8148 GCA_002399225.1 bacterium UBA4883 | reverse complement strand
TCCGTGACGAAGGCGGTCAATTTCGTCGTGGATAAAAACCGCAGAGCCGCCATGATTAACCGGCTCAAAATTGTCATCCGCAATGAAAAGGAAATCGAGGCACGCTCCTACATTGAGCTTGGAAGATATTATTATGAAAATCTTCGCGATGCATCCAATGAAAAGACCGAACCGCTTTGTGCCGCTGTGGACAATGCCGACCGCAGATTAAAACGCGCTTTCCGGAAACTGGACGAGATGATGGTTCCGGCGGGCGAAGACGAAAAAGAGGAAAACGACACGGAAAAGACAGATACCTGCGGGGAAACGTGCAACTGTGCCGACGCCGCAGACAGCGGAGAAGATTTTTTCCGTCCCCTTCACGCTACGGATGGCGAAGCGGGCGGCTCGGAAGAAGCAGCGAAAGACGATTGAGAAAAAGACGGCCATAATTTTGAGAAGGGGCTGCCGTAAAACAAAAGTTTTGCGGCAGCCCCTTCTTTTTTATTTTTTCGGTTCTCTCCGGGAAAAGGCTCCGCCGCCGGGATGCTTTACGGATTTTTCCGGATAAAATTCCAGTTGTCGCGGCACATGTCACGGAGGGTGTATTTTGCCTCCCAGTGAAGTTCGGCCTTTGCGCGGGACGGGTCCGCATAGCAGACCGCAATGTCGCCCGCGCGGCGCGGGTCGATCTGGTAGGGGATTTTGACCCCGCTTGCCTTTTCGAATGCATGGACCACGTCGAGAACGGAACTGCCCTTCCCGGTGCCGAGGTTATATGCCCGCGCGCCGGAAATCGAGTCGAGGGCCTCCAGCGCTTTAACATGGCCGGTCGCCAGGTCGCAGACGTGGATATAATCGCGCACGCCGGTCCCGTCCGGAGTGGGGTAGTCGTCGCCGTAAACGTGGAGCATCGGCAGCTTGCCGATGGCAACCTTCATGATGTAGGGCATCAGGTTGTTCGGAATGCCGTTCGGCCTTTCGCCAATCAGCCCGCTCGGATGCGCCCCGATCGGGTTGAAGTACCGCAGCAGCGCGGCCTTCAGGTTCGGGTTGGCGCGGCAGGCGTCGCGCGTGATCTGCTCGATCATGTATTTGGTCCAGCCGTAAGGATTTGTCGCGGATAGCGGCATGTCCTCGGTAAACGGCGCCTTGTTGTCCATGCCGTAGACCGTTGCGGAAGAGCTGAACACAAAGCGGTTTACGCCGTGCTTTTTCATCAGGCGGAACAGGTTTAAGGTGCCGGTCAGATTGTTGTGGTAATATTCCAGCGGCTTTTCCACTGATTCGCCGACCGCTTTCAGACCCGCAAAATGAATCACCGCGTCAATTTTATTTTCCTGAAAAATTCTTTCAAAACCGCTTACGTCCAGCATGTCGCACTCATAAGCCGGAAACTTTTTGCCGGACAGAGTTTCAATTTTGCCGATTACGTCGGGCGAAGAATTGCTGTAATTGTCCATCACGACAATGTCAAAACCGTTTTGAAGTAGAGCTATGCAGGTGTGTGAGCCGATGTATCCGGCACCGCCGGTCACCAGAATATTCATTTCTGTTTCTCCTTTTCGATCGGGTGCCGCCGTGCGGGCTTTGGCGGGGCGCCGCGGCTGGGCTTTTCCGCATCCGCGCCGCGGTGACGGCGAATAAAATCCCTTGTTTTTGTCCATCATACTCCTTTGTTTCACCCGTTTCAAGTGCCGAAAAAAGCGGATTCCCCCGAAATCTTTATCCACGCTGCCGAAGCGCGGATAAAGTGAATATTCCGATTCCCACCGGGAACGCTAAACGCATCGGCAAATTTTACCTGCCCTTGGAACTTCGGGCAGGGAAAGGGGAAAGAGCAATGGGGTTTTCGGACAGCTTTGAAAAAGCCAAGCTTCCGTCGGATCAGCTGGAACAGAATCTCCGCTACCTCCGGGATCTGTTCACCGACGACGAAACGCTGATTTTCAGAAAGCTGGAAAACAACAGGGGCAAAGAACCGCAGCGGTTCTGCCTAATTTATGCGGACGGCATGGTGAATAACCGGCTGGTCAACCAGGATGTCATCCGCCCGCTGCTGGAATTCAGATTCCCTACCGGCGAGGGCGCTTCTCTGATTGACACCGTGCAGCTTCAGGCCATGTTTTCCGACGACGTGGAAAAGACGGATTCGGTGGAAAAATTGATTCAGGGAATCGTCTACGGAGACTCGGCCCTTCTGGCGGACGGATGTTCCGAGGCGCTGATCCTCAACACAAAGGGTTTCACGCTGCGCTCTATTGAAGAGCCGGAGACCGAGCGCGTGATCCGCGGCCCGCGGGAAGGATTCAACGAGTCGATCCTGACCAATCTTTCCATGCTGCGGCGCAAGATCAGGACTCAAGACCTGAAGTTCAAATTTTTAACCTTCGGCAGGCGGACCAAAACCAAAGCCTGCATCTGCTACCTCGACAGCATCGTAAACCGCAGCGTGCTGGCGGAACTGGAACGCAGGCTGGAGAAAATTGATATCGACGGGACGCTAGACTCCAATTATATCGTTGAAAACATCAAGGACGCCCCCTTTTCCGCAGTGAAAACCATCGGCAGCACGGAACGCCCGGACGTGGTGGCCGCTAAGCTGCTGGAGGGCCGCGTCGCCCTCTTCTTGGACGGCACCCCGGTAGTCCTGACGGTTCCGCACCTGTTTATCGAGCATTTTCAGGTCGACGAAGATTATTACATCAATTATGTGTTCACTTCCATCGGGCGGATTCTGAGGATCCTCGCCTTTGCCATTTCCCTGTGTTTGCCGGCTTTCTATGTCTCGATGGTCACGTTCCACCAGGAGCTGCTGCCGACTCCGCTTTTAATGAGTATTTTTGCTTCCCGGGAAGGCGTCCCGTTCCCGACGGCGCTGGAAACCGTCCTGATGCTGGTCGTTTTTGAGATACTGCGGGAATCCGGCGCGCGCATGCCGGGCCTGATGGGGCAGACCCTCAGCATTGTCGGCGCGCTGGTTGTCGGGCAGGCGGCGGTGGATGCCAAAATCGTCAGCGCGCCCGTCGTGATCGTGGTTGCCCTGACCGGGAGTTGCGGCCTGATGGTGACGCGCCTCAAGGGATATATCATCATCCACCGCTTTTTTCTGCTGGCCTGCTCCTGCGCCATGGGGCTTTACGGGTTTTTGCTCGGGCAGCTGGTCCTGCTGACGGGGTTGTTCGGCATGTCGTCCTTCGGGGTCCCGGTCATGTCGGGCGTCTACAAGACCAAACTTCAGGATTACAAGGACGACTACGTCCGCGCGCCCTGGTGGACGATGATTAAACGGCCTAGATTTCTTTCAAAGAACAAAATCAGACAATCCGGCGGAGGCGGCAAAGCTTCATGAAAAAATTTTGGAAAAAAGCCGCCGTTCTGGCAGAGGCCGCACTGCTCCTTCTTCTGTTCACCGGCTGCTGGAATTACCATGAACTTGAAACCTACTCCATCGTTGCCGGCATAGCGGTCGACAAAGGGGAAAACGGATACAGATACCATGTGACCTTCGAATGCCTGAAAATGGCCGGAGGCACCAAAAACGCCCAAATTCAGCCGCTTCTGGTGGAAGAAGACGGAAATACGATTTTCGACGCGGTGCGCAGCACCCTGAGAGAATCGGACAAAAAACTTTATTTTCATCATTGCAGAGTCGTTATTCTGAGTTCCGACATCGCAAAAGAGGGGCTCCGTTCCGTGACCGACTGGATCAAACGGGACGCGGAGCCGCGTCTGACCATGGACGTGGTGATTTCCAAAGAGAAAACGGCGGCAGAGATTCTGCGGGTCAAGCCGAAGTCCGGGCAGTTGACGGCCTACCAGATCAGCAATACGCTGGCCGAAAGCGGTGGGTATTACGGCACTTCTTCGGGTGTGCGGATTTTTGAGATGACGAACACCCTGAACTCCGAGGGAATTTCCCTGGTCTTGCCCACCATTGAAAAGAAAGCGACGGATAGCGGCGAGACGCTGCAGCTGACCGGGGGCGCCGTTTTCAAGGGGGATCGGCTGGTCGGCTGGCTGGATGCCGAACCGGCAAAATATTATGCGCTGATTCGGGGCAAAGTCAGGGGGGGGCTGCTCCTGACAGGCATCACCCCGGGCTCTACGCAGCTTTGTTTGGAAATTCAGCGGTGCGAGACGAAGGTCAAACCGGTTGTCTCCGGTGATACGGTCATGGTTGACATTCGGGTGCACATGAGAACCGCCTTCGCCGAGCAGGACAGTGAAACGGACCTTTTTTCAAAAATCGGGATCGGCGGAGTTGAGCGTGATGCCGACCGGACGGTGCAGTATGAAACGACCCGTGTGGTCAAGGATGTTCAGCAGGCGTTCGGCACCGACATTTTCGGGTTCGGCAACCTTATTTACCAGAATCAGCCGAAAGAATGGAAACGGCTCCGCCCCCGGTGGGACCAGATCTTCAGAAAGCTGAAAGTTCATGTCACCGCCGACGTTGAAATCGGGAACACGGCGCTGAACAATGAGAAAGGCGAGGGGCTGGAATGACCTACGCAATGATTTTCTTCCCGTTCTATTTTATCCTTTTGCTGTTGGACCTGTACCATGCGAAAAAGCGGAAGGAATTTCGCTATTTTTGGCTTCAGATCCCGATTTATGCCATTGTGTTCGTGCTGAATGTTCTGTTTGCGGCCGGGGCCCACATCCCAAGTATTTCCACCCTCCTGGCCGGGATTTTTCCAAACTGATGAAAGGGGGGCTGCAAATTGAAACGAACCGATATTTCCGGCAAGCAAATGGAAGCGACAATTGCCCTGTACCTGATCGGCAGCTCCCTGGTTTCCAGCGGCGCTACCTCGGCAAAACAGAACACATGGTTCTGTATTCTCCTTTCGATGATCCTCATCATTCCGCTCGTCTGGGTTCAATCGAAGATTCTAAAGCTTTATCCGGGGCAAAATTACTTTCAGAATATTCTCCGCGCGATGGGCCGGCCGGCCGGCATGGCCGTTCTAATCCTGCTGCTGCTGTATCTGGTGAACCTCGGTGCGCTTGTCATGCGGCTCTTTTCGGATTTTATTCATATTGTCAATATGACGGAAACGCCTGTCATCGCGATCATGGTCCCGATTGCCGCGGCTTTGGTCTATACCCTGCACAGCCGGATCTATGTGCTGGCGCGGATCAGCAGATTTGTGTTCCCACTTTTGGTGTTGATAGTAATTGTGACGATTGTGATGTCTTACAAGGACATGAATTTGGAAAATCTGAAGCCGATCCTTGCCATCGAACCGAAAAAGCTGGTGCTGGGGACGATGGACTCCATTGCGATCCCTTACTGCGAAGTGGTTGTCTGCGCTCCCCTGTTCCGCTCTCTGAACCGGCGCGAGAATATCTTCCCCACTTTTTTAAAAGGCGTCTTTTTCGCCTTTCTGGTGCTGCTTACGGCGGATTTGAGGAATAGTCTGGTGCTGGGCTACTCGGTCGAAATTTACGCTTTTCCGTCTTACGAAGCGGTGAGCGTCATTCAGCTGGGGGAGTTCTTCACGCGCATTGAGGTTTTGATCGGAATCAATCTTTTGGTGGCAGGATTTGTCAAAGTCGGGGTCCTGATTTTTTCCACCTGCGAAGATCTAGCCTGTATTTCCGGCCGGCAGGACAGCCGGCCGCTGGTCTCGGCGGTCAGCCTGCTGCTGATCACGCTTGCCATTCTTCTGTACAGCAATTCGGTGGAAATATACTGGTGGACAAAGCTTCTCCCGTATTTTTCCTTTCCGTTTCAGATCGGCCTTCCCGTCCTTGTCCTGATCGTTGGGACCATCCGTAAGAAAAAGGGAAAAAAGAAAAAGCAGAAAAAACAGGAAAAAACTCCTGTTTCCGCTAAGCCGCAGGAAAATTGAGGGAAGAATCTTCCGCCAGAATCCGCTTTCCTTTTAACAACCTCTATGCTATAATAAATTAGTGTATCGAAAATAGCCCGCTATACGGGCTGTTGCGGCGGCCAAATTTTTGAGGTGAAATTGGATGAAGAATGTTTTAACAGCGCTTTTCGGCAACTATTCCAAACGGGAACTGAAACGGATTCAGCCCGTCTGTGACAAGGTGCTGGCGCTTGAGGAAAAATACAAGGCCCTTTCGAATGAGGATCTGAAAGCGCAGACTCCCGCTTTAAAGGAGCGCCTCGCCGCGGGGGCGACGCTCGACGACATTCTGCCCGACGCGTTTGCGGTCTGCCGGGAAGCGGCGGACCGCGTGCTGGGCATGAGGCATTTCCCCGTACAGATTCTCGGCGGCATCATCCTGCACCAGGGCAGAATCGCAGAGATGAAGACCGGCGAAGGAAAAACGCTGGTCGCGACACTGCCCGCGTACCTCAACGCCCTTTCCGGCAAAGGGGTTCACATTGTCACGGTGAACGATTACCTGGCCCGCCGCGACTCCGAGTG
>DHDF01000057.1:1045-1491 GCA_002399225.1 bacterium UBA4883 | reverse complement strand
GACAACATGGTGATCTATAAAGAAGAAAAAGTGCAGCGCGGGCACAATTTCACCATCGTCGACGAAGTGGACTCCATCCTGATCGACGAGGCGCGCACCCCGCTGATTATCTCCGGGCAGGGGGAAAAATCGACGGAAATGTACTCGGTCGCGGATCATTTTGCCAAATCGCTGCGCTGCGTCAAAGTGGCGGAGCTGAACGACAAGGAAGACAACGACGAACTTTACGAAGACGCGGATTACCTGGTGGATGAAAAGGCGAAGACCGCCACGCTGACCCAGTCCGGTGTGAAGAAAGCGGAGCAGTTTTTCAAGATCGACAATCTGACCGACGCCAACAATATCTCCATTCAGCATTATGTGAACCAGGCGGTCAAGGCACGCGGCGTCATGCGCAAGGACATCGACTACGTCGTGAAGGACGGGCAGGTTATCATCGTCGACGA
>DHDF01000057.1:411-766 GCA_002399225.1 bacterium UBA4883 | reverse complement strand
GGCATGACCGGCACCGCCATGACCGAGCAGGACGAGTTCAGCGAAATCTACAAACTCGACGTGGTCGAAATCCCGACCAACAAACCGATGATCCGGAAGGATTTTCCGGACGTCGTCTACAAGACGGAAAAGGCGAAGTTCAACGCGGTCATTCAGGACATCGTCGAACACCACAAGACGGGGCAGCCGGTGCTGGTCGGCACCATCTCGATTGAAAAATCGGAGGAGCTGAGCCGCCTTCTGCACAAAACCGGCATTAAGCACGAGGTCCTCAACGCAAAGTTCCACGACAAAGAAGCCGAGATCGTCGCACAGGCCGGGCGCAAGGGCGTCGTCACCATCGCGACGAACATGG
>DHDF01000057.1:0-142 GCA_002399225.1 bacterium UBA4883 | reverse complement strand
AGTCGGACGCATACTCCGAAACCGACAATCAGGAGATCCTGAAAGTTCGCGAACAGTTCCAGAAACTTTCGGAAAAGTACAGCGAGCAGACCAAGGCGGAGGCCGAAGAGGTCAAGGCCGCGGGCGGCCTCTACATCATCGG
>DHDF01000149.1:21741-21889 GCA_002399225.1 bacterium UBA4883 | reverse complement strand
GACTGAAACTCCCGCGCCTGATTGACGGCATTCTGTCCCGTCGTTGCATCCAGGACCAGAAGGACTTCTCGATCCGCCTCGGGAACTTCCCGCTGAATCACCCGGTTGATTTTAGAAAGTTCTTCCATCAGATTCTTTTTATTATGCA
>DHDF01000149.1:17807-21597 GCA_002399225.1 bacterium UBA4883 | reverse complement strand
TGCAGGCGGCCGGCCGTGTCGCAGATGACGACATCCGCTGCGCGCGCCTTGGCCGCGGCGATAGAGTCGTAGACCACCGACGCTGAATCACTGCCCTGCGTCTGCTTGATCAGTTCCGCTCCGGAGCGCTGCGCCCAGTATTCCAGCTGCTCGATCGCGGCGGCGCGGAACGTATCCGCCGCGCCGAGAACGACCTTTTTCCCCTGCTGCTTCAGCATGGCGGCCAGTTTGCCGATTGTAGTCGTCTTCCCGACGCCATTGACCCCGACGACGAGGATCACGGAAGGCTTGGTTCCGATTTTCAGTTCCTCGCCGCCCCGAAGCATCTCTGCCACGATGGAGCGGAGCAGGCCGTAAACGTCGTTCGGATCTTTCACTCCCTGTTCTTTGACTTTGCGCCGGAGTTCGTCGCAGATGCGTCCCGCTGTTGCCGCGCCGACATCCCCCATAATCAAAATCTCTTCCAGCTCTTCAAACAGGGACTCGTCGATTTTGGCAAAGGAATTCAGCATGGCCGAAACGGAAGCGCTCATGCTTTCCCTGGTCTTTTTCAGGCCTTCTCTGATTTTTGAAAATAAGCCCATCAGTTTCCCCTTTCCGCCCCTCAGGGCTTCATTCCCATTTTTGCTTCGATTTCATCCGCCGGCATTTCCAGCATTTTGGAAACGCCTTCTTCCTGCATGGTTACGCCGTACAGAACGTCGGCTTCTTCCATACTGCCGCGGCGGTGCGTAATAACGATAAACTGCGTGCGCTCCGTCATCCTGCGAAGATAAACGGCAAAGCGGCTGACATTGACGTCATCCAGCGCGGCCTCGATTTCATCCAGCACACAGAACGGCGGCGGATTGACTTTCATGATGGCAAAATACAGAGCGATCGCAACCAATGCTTTCTCACCGCCGGAAAGCGCTTCCAGATGAGAGACGATTTTCCCGGGCGGCTGAACGGAAATTTCTATTCCGGAGTTCAGCACATCGTTTGGATCGCTGAGCGAAAGCCCGGCTTTGCCTCCGCCGAACAGATCACGGAAGGTTTCTGCAAAATAGCGGTTAATCTGTTGAAACCGGGCCGAAAACAGATCCTGCATCCGGCCGGTCAGTCCGCCGATCAGCTTCTTCAGTTCATTTTCAGACTGTTCCACATCGGTGATTTGCGCCTTCATAAATTCATAGCGCTGCGAAACCTCTTTGTATTCTTCCACGGCCGACAGATTAACGGTGCCGAGCGATTTGATTTTTCCTTTCAGCTCGCTCAGTCTGCGCTGTGCCTCTTTGGGGACCGACGCAGGTTCTGCTATTTGTTCCGCTTCCCGCCGCGTCAGCTCATATTCTTCCCAGAGATGGGAAATGATTTCGTCGTATTCTTTTTGCAGGCTGTTCCGCCGCTCTTCCAAGCGGGCCAGTTCATGGCTGATCTTTTCTTTTTCCTCCGACTTGTTCCGCTCCGAAGCGCGCAGCTCCACCGATTTCTTTTCCAGTTCCATACGTTCCCGGCTCAGGCTGTCGGCTTTGCCCGCAGCTTCTTTGGACCGTCTCCGCAGGTCTTCCGCTTCCTGGCCAAGGCGCTCAATCCTGGTGTTCAGTTCCGCAGTGGAAGACTCGACCTGCCCGATCTCTTTTGCCAGAGCGTCAATTTTTTCCTTCTGACCGAGCTTGCGCCCTTCCAGATCCCGGACGGAATTCTGCAGAGACTGCGCATCCTTCCGAGCGGAAAGGCGGTCAAGCTCAACCTGCTTTAAAGCGGCGGTCAGTTCATTCAGGCGGGCGGAAAGTTCTTCCCGGCTGCCGCCGGCCTTTTCCATCTCCGCCTTTAAAGCTTCCATGCGGCCGTCTAAATCTTCAGCTTTGGTCTGTGATTCCCGAGCGGTCTTCTCCTGCTCCGCCAGACGTTCGGCGGCCGCCGTTTCTCCCTTTTTCAGGTCTTCTCCGCTTTTTTTCGCAGACTGCAAATCCGAAAGAACCCTGCGATGCTCCGCGTCAAGGTGGATCCGTTCTTCCCGCGCCGTTTCCACTTCCGTCTTTGCAGCGGACAGCGCCGTTTCCTCGGCGGCGGTTTCTTTTTCCGCAGACTTCAGCGCCTCGGCGGCGCGCTCCGACTTTTCCTTTAGAGCTTTTGCCTGCTGCTTCAGAGTCTCGATTTCCGCGGCCCTGCTTAAAAGGCCGGAGTTTCTCGCCCGGGAACCGCCCGTCAGAGAGCCGCCCGGATTTACCACCTGGCCGTCCAGCGTCACCACCCGGAACCGGTACCGGAATTTTCTGGCGATCTGAACGGCAAAGTCCAGGTTTTCCGCAACGGCGATCCGGCCCAGCAGCGAATTCATGATCTCCCGGTACTTTGGTTCGCAGCAACATAATTCAGCCGCAATTCCAAGAAATCCGGGGCTTTTGGAAAGGCCCGGTTCGGAAAGGGTTCTTCCTTTGATAACGGAAAGCGGAAGGAAGGTGGCGCGCCCGGAATTTTTAGCCTTTAGAAAGCCGATGGCACGCTTCGCGTCCTGCTCGGTCCCGACGACAATGTTCTGCATGGAAGCCCCGAGCGCCGTTTCAACCGCCGTGGAATATTCTTTCGGCACATGAATCAACCGGGAAACGGGGCCGTGGATTCCTTCCAGCGCCCCGCGTTCAGCTTCCCGCATCACCGCCTTAACGCTTTGGGAAAAGCCTTCCAGATTGCGTTCCAAATCCTCCAGCAGGCGGGCTCTGCGCAGATGCTCCTCCAGGTCCAAGCGAAAGCCGTCGCTTTGCCTGCGGGAGGCCTCCTGCCGATCCTGGCGGGCTTTCAATCTTATTTCATGGCCCTGCGCCGCGTTGCCGAGCGCCTGAAGCCGCCGGTTTGCCTCTTCCAGTTTTTGTAGATATTCTGCCTCTTTTTTCCTCAGCGATTCACCGCGGGAATCAATTTCTTTCTGGCCGTTATGTATTTCGTCCAGGCGAAGCTGAATTTCCGCAATGGAAGCTTTGGCGGTCATCCCGCTCACTTTCCATTCTGTGGCCTGCGAGGAAAGCTGCTCCATTTCACGGGTAAAGCCGTCCATTCTGCCCGCCGTTTTGCTCAGGCTGCCTTTCAGCTTTTCCAACTGCGCGGAACAATCGGCAAGCTCTGCGTCTTTTGCCCGGATGAACTCGATTTTGTCTCGGAACTGTTTCTGCTTTTCCGCAATTCCACTTGAAAGTTCTTCTCCGGAAAGGCGACTCTGTTCTTGTTCGGACTGAATCCTGCGCTTGTTTTCCTCATTGTGAAGAATATCATTTTGGAGGACGGATACTTCGGCATCTTTCCGCGCCGCATCCTCTTCCAGCGCCGTGCTTTCCCGCCTGGCCTCATCGATTTTGGCCGAACATTGGTTGGAGCGGCTGAAGACTTTTTCCAGTTCGGCGTCAAGGCCCGCAACCGCCTGCTCCGCCGCATCGTATTGGGCTTTTGCCGTTAAAATTCTGTCTTCCTGCTCCCGCAGCGTGAGAGAGGATTCTTCAAGCGTTCTCAGCCAAAGGCTGATTTCCAGCTTCTTTTTCTCGTCTGCCAGCGCAAGGTATTCCTTCGCTTTTTTCGCCTGCTCCCCCAGCGGTCCGACCCGGTTTTCCAGTTCGGCCAGAATGTCCCGGAGACGGACCAGATTCTCTTCCGCCTGGGCAAGCCGGTGCTCCGACTCCTCCCTGCGGTAGCGAAACCTGGAGATTCCCGCAGCCTCCTCAAAGATTTCCCGCCGGTCTTCGCTCCGCGCGGAGACAATGGCATCAATCCTGCCCTGCCCGATCATGGAATAACCGTCCCGGCCGAGGCCGGTGTC
>DHDF01000149.1:6243-17691 GCA_002399225.1 bacterium UBA4883 | reverse complement strand
GTGTCCATGAACAGCTCGTTGACGTCTTTCAGACGGACCTGCGCCTTGTTGATCAGGTATTCGCTTTCTCCGGAGCGGTAATAGCGCCGCGTGACGGAGACACTGTCGGAATCATAGGGGAGCTGGCGCCCGGTATTGTCGATATTCAGAGTGACTTCCGCAAAGCCAAGCGCCTTTCGGCCCGGAGTTCCGCCAAAAATGACGTCTTCCATTTTGGTGCATCGCAGGGCGCGGACAGACTGTTCGCCCAGCACCCAGCGCACCGCGTCGCTGATATTGCTTTTCCCGCTCCCGTTCGGTCCAACCACTGCCGTAATCCCCTTGTGGAACGTCAGCTTCGTCCGATCCGGGAACGTCTTAAATCCCTGCAGTTCCAGCGACTTCAGCAGCAATCCTGTTTCCCTCCGAATCATAAAGTTGAATTTTTCCTCTGCGCACCGACGGATCCTGCTTCACTACAGTATGGTAACCGAGCGCAGACAGTGTTTTCAAGTTACTTTTTTTTTGTCCGACCGCGGCGGAAACACCGGAAGGATGAACCAAAACTGTGATTTTCCCCTTCGGCACTTTCTCATTTGCCAAGGCACGGAAAATCCAATCTCTGATCCTCCGGCTTTCGCAAAGTTCCCGAAACGCGGGGTGCCACGGCCCGGCGAGCCGGTCCCGTTCCAGTTCCGGCGAAGCATGAAGGCCGAGGCGGATCACCGGAATCCCGCGCTTTTCAAAGAAATTGAGCAGATCGGCGCATAAGGCCACGGTCTCTTCCAGCGACGGCGGTTTGTACCGTCCTTCCAGAAACCATTCCCCCAGCTTTGTGCCTTTCAGTACAATTGCCGGGTAAATCCGCACACAGTCCGGATGCAGCGCGGCAAGTTCTTCCGCAGTTTTGACCGCGCCTTCCGGCGTGTCCCCATACAGCCCCGTCATCATCTGGAGGCCTAAAGAAAATCCCCGCGCACGGATCAGCGCAGAGGCGGTGCGGACCTGATCCGCGGTATGCCCCCGCTCATTCAGAGCAAGGACACGGTCATCCATGCTTTGGGCGCCAAGCTCGATGGTAGTGACGCCGTACCGATGCAAAAGCGAGAGAATTTCCGGATCGATCGCGTCCGGCCGGGTGGAAATCCGAATGCCAGCAAACAAGCCGTTTCTGACATAAGGGACCGCAGCCTCAAGAAGGGAAAGCATATATCCCCGCTCCACCGCGGTAAAGCTGCCGCCGAAAAAGGCGATTTCCGCGGAGCTTGACCGCCGGCCCAGGCTGGCCAAAGCCGTTTCCGCCGCGGCGGCCACATCCTCCGGGGTCGGCTGAACAGACTGTCCCGTAATGCTTTTCTGACTGCAAAAGCTGCATGCATGCGGGCAACCGTTGTTCGGGACAAAAAGCGCCACATTCGCGTGCCGCATCAGTAACCCATCAGTTTCAGCGCTTCGCGCGCCGCCTGCTGCTCCGCCTCTTTCTTGCTGCGCCCGCCGCCTTTGCCGATCACATTGTGGTCCAGCAGAACTTCCACCGTAAAATGCTTGTCATGGTCTGGCCCGCTTTCCCCAGCCAGCACATATTCGAGGATATCTTCCGGATTCTTCTGCACAATCTCCTGCAAAGATGTCTTATAGTCCTTAAAGATTTTCGGTTTGCTCTCTTTCAAGAGAGGCAGAACAAAATGCAGGATAAACTTTCGGCTTTCCTCCATCCCGCCATCCAGGTAGATGGCGGCAGTGATCGATTCAAACGCATCCGCAAGGATGGAGGAACGGGTTCTTCCCCCTGAATTCTGTTCTCCCCGGCTTAAAAGGAGGTATTTCCCCACACCGAGCTGGCGGGAAAAACCGCAGCAGGCTTTTTCACAGACCAAAGCCGCTCTTTTTTTGGTCAGATCTCCTTCCGGAAGATGCGGATAATTTTTGTAAAGATAATCCGCCACGACCAGTCCAAGAATGGAATCCCCTAAGAATTCCAGCCTTTCGTTGCTTCCTCCGAGAACTTTTTTCTCGTTTGCATAGGAAGAATGAGTCAGTGCGGTCCTTAGGTATTCCGGGTTTTGAAACCGGTAACCGAGCTTTTCTTCCAGTTCAGTCATTCCATCCACCTCGATCTTTTGTCATTGTCAGGTTTTCTGCTCCGACGCATTGTATTGTACAATACTGGAGGCAATCTCGTTTACCACATTTCCTTCCACATAAGATTTTGTCAGCCGAATGGCATTGTAAACCGTTCTTGCTTTTGCACTTCCATGTGTTTTAAAAACAGGCTTCGAGCAGCCCATCAGAGGAGCTCCGCCATATTCGTTGTAATCGAATTTCTTTTTCATTGCCTTTACATCTTTCAAAATGATGGATGCGGCAAGTTTATTTAGCGGGCGGCGAGTAAAGATTTCTTTCAGCGTATCTGTTATCAGGATCACAACGCCCTCGAACATCTTCAGAATGATATTGCCGGTAAAGCCATCCGCTACCACCACATCTGCCGCGTCGTTCGGAATATCCCTCGCTTCAATATTGCCGATGAAATTCAGGCCGGAGTTTTTCAGCAGGGAAAATGCGGCGTGCTGAAGTTCCCCGCCCTTATGGTCTTCCACACCGACATTGGCAAGAGCGACGCGTGGGTTTTGAATTCCCATCACTTTTTCCATATAAATGGAGCCCATGATGCCGAATTGCTGCAGCATTTCCGGTTTGCAATCCACATTAGCGCCGCTGTCAATCAGCATAAAGCCGCCTTCCCGTTTGGGCATAACGGGGGCAAACGCAATGCGGCGAACCCCTTTGATCCGCTTGACCAGCAGAGTTGCCCCAACCACCAGCGCACCGCTGTTTCCGCCGGAAACAAAAGCGTCTCCCTTTCCTTCAGCCAGCAGACGAAGCCCAACGCCCATGGAAGAATTTTGTTTTGTTTTCACGATATCCCCGGCAGAATCTTCCATTGTGATCACATCTGGCGCATCGCAGATTTCCATTCGTTCCAGAGAGATCCCATTCTCTTGGACAACTTTGCGGATTTCTTTTTCCCGACCCGTCAGAGTGATATCAATATCCAGCCCCTTAACTGCCTGCGCACATCCCTTAATGATTTCCAGCGGGGCATTGTCCCCGCCGAATGCATCGACGATAATTCTCATTTCCAGTACCTCGATTTATCGAAACGTTTCTTCTTTCAGCATCCGGTCCAGGTCGTTCAGCGCCCGCCCGGCCAGCGCGGCGTACCGCTCGCGCTTGTCCCTGATTTTTTCCGCAAGCGGCGGCAAAATTCCGAAATTAGCTCCCATCGGCTGAAACTTTCCCATTCCACCGGACTCGACATAACGGCTCAGAGCGCCGATCATCGTGGTTTCCGGCAGCGTAAGAGGTGCTTTTCCGGAACACCGCCGCGCGGCGTTGAGTCCCGCCATAATTCCGGAGGCTGCGGATTCCATGTAGCCTTCCACTCCCGTGATTTGACCCGCAAAGAACAGATCCGGGCGGCTTCGCATGGCAAAGCCGGAAGTCAAAACCTTCGGAGAATTCAAAAAGGTATTCCGATGCATGACGCCGTACCTTGTATACTCGGCATGTTCCAACCCGGGAATCATCCCAAACACGCGCTTCTGCTCCGGAAACCTGAGATTGGTCTGAAAACCTACAAGGTTGTACAGGGACCCCGCCCGATTTTCCTGCCTGAGCTGAAGCACCGCCCATGGGCGGTGACCGGTCGCCGGGTCGCGCAGACCGACAGGCTTCATCGGTCCGAACCGGAGGGTGTCCGGCCCGCGGCTGGCCATGACCTCCACCGGCATGCAGCCCTCATATACTTTTGGATCAGCCGCATCGAATTTGTGAACGGGCGCACGCTGTGCGGCGATCAGCTCCGCATAGAAGGCCTCATATTCCGCCCGGTTCATCGGGCAGTTCAGGTAAGCGCCGTCCTCACCTTTTCCATAGCGGGAAGCGGCGAAGATCCGTTCCCGGTTCAGGCTTTCCGCTGTCACAATCGGAGCCGCCGCGTCAAAAAAGCTGAGGCTTTCGCCGCAGAACTCCGAAAGCTTTGCCGCCAGCACATCGGAAGTCAGCGGTCCCGTCGCAATCACCGTGATTCCATCCTGCGGGATTTCCACTACTTCCGCTCGGCAAACCCGAATCAGCGGCTGGCAGCGGATTTTTTCCGTCACAGTCCGGGAAAAGGCATCCCGGTCAACCGCCAGCGCGCCGCCCGCCGGGACACGGCACTTGTCCGCACATGGCAGAAGCACCGAACCAAGTTTCCTCATTTCTTCTTTTAAAAGGCCAGCAGCACTTTCCCTGCGCTCCGCTTTGAAAGAATTGGAACAGACAAGTTCCGCAAAATTTTCGCTGCGGTGCGCCGGGGAAAAGCGGAACGGCTTCATCTCGTACAGCTCCACCGGGAGCCCGCCCCCCGCAATCTGCCATGCCGCCTCACAACCGGCAAGGCCGGCTCCAATGACCCGGATCTTCATTCGTCTTCCATCTTTTCATAACCGCAGTCCGGCGTGATGCAATACAGCTTCGGGTGTTTTCCCTTTTTCCGCAACAGCGTCTTCCCGCACTTTGGACATTTTTCCATAGAAGGCTCATCCCAGGAAACAAAATCACATTTCGGATAATTGGAGCATCCGTAAAAAATGCGTCCCTTCTTGGTCCGTTTGATAATCACTTTTCCGCCGCATTTCGGACATTCGGCTCCGGTTTCCTCAACATATTTTTTCACATTTTTACAGTCCGGGTATCCCGGGCAAGCCAGGAACTTGCCATAGGGGCCGTTTTTGATGACCATATGCCGCCCGCATTTTTCGCAGATCACATCGGTCACATCCTCTTTGAGCTGGATTTTAACCCCTTTCATCTCTTCCTTGGCCGTTTTCAGCGTTTCGCTGAAGTCCCCGTAGAAATTTTCAAGCGTGTCGACCCAGTTGGTCTTTCCGCTTTGCACCGCATCGAGATTACTTTCCACCTGTGCGGTAAATTTGACATTGACAATTTTTGGGAACCGATCCTTCATCAGCTTTGTGACTGTCTCCCCCAGTTCCGTCGGTTTCAGCGCTTTTCCGTCCCGGACTACATATTCTCTGCTGGTAATAGTGGAAATTGTCGCAGCATAAGTGGAAGGACGGCCGATGCCGTTTTCTTCCAAAGCCTTAATCAGGGAAGCCTCTGTGTAGCGCGGAGGCGGCTGTGTGAAATGCTGGCTTCCCGCAATATCTTTGAGCTTCAGCGGCATGCCGGCTTTCAGTTCCGGCAACGACGCGCTCGCTTTCTCGTCTTTTCCACCCTTCTCGTCCTTTGCTTCTTCATACAGGATGGTAAAGCCGTCGAACGCGACGGTAAAACCGGATGCCTTGAAAATATAATCTTTCGCAAGGATTTCCGCCTGCACCGTGTTCTGCAGGCAGTTTGCCATCTGGCTGGCCATAAAGCGCTCCCAGATCAGCTTATAAAGCTTATACTGGTCAGAAGAAAGGCTTGCCTTAGCTTTTTCCGGCGGCATGGAAGGCATGGTCGGCCGGATCGCCTCATGCCCATCCTGGGCATTTGCCCGTGATTTATAATGCCGCGGGGAATCCGGAAGATACTGGTCTCCCCAGCGTTCCCGGATATAATCGGCGGCCTCTTTGATCGCCACTTCTGAAACGCGCAGCGAATCCGTGCGCATGTAGGTAATCAAACCGACTGCGCCGAGCCCCGGCAGATCCACTCCTTCATAGAGTTCCTGCGCCGCTTTCATGGTTCGGCGCGCCTGAAAGCCGAGCCGCCGGGATGCTTCCTGCTGAAGGGTTGAGGTGATGAACGGGGGAGCCGGCGATTTGCGCCGCCTGCCCTTTTTTACCTTTGCCACACTGAACTCTGCATCTTTCAGATCTTCCAAAATTCGGTTGGACTCCGCCTCATTGGCGATTTTGATCTTGCCGTCGGCATTGCCATAAAGACTCGCCGAAAACGCTTTCTGGGAGCCCTGCGGCACAAATTTCGCATCGATCGTCCAATATTCTTCTGGCACAAAAGCGCGGATCTCGTTCTCCCGATCCACAATGATGCGCACAGAGACAGACTGCACGCGGCCCGCAGAGAGTCCACGCCGGATTTTCTGAGAAAGAAACGGGCTGAGCTTGTAGCCGACCAGCCGGTCCAGAATTCTGCGTGCCTGCTGAGCGTTGACCAGGTCAATGTCGATGCTTCTCGGATGCTGCATTCCGCTGGACACACCCGTCTTCGTGATCTCATTGAACGTGACCCTGTTCTTATCATCTAAATCAAGGCCGAGAAGGTAGGCCAAATGCCAGGAAATTGCTTCTCCTTCCCGATCCGGGTCGGTCGCGAGCAGGATGGAATCGCTTTTTTCCGCACGGTCTTTCAGATCCTGCACCAGCTTTTCTTTGCCCTTAATGACCTCATATTTCGGTTTAAATTTATTTTTGACATCTACGCTTAACCGGTTTTCCGGCAGATCGCGCACATGGCCCATGGATGCGACAACATCATAGCCGGGCCCCAGGTACTTTTTAATTGTCTTTGCTTTCGCCGGGGATTCCACAATCACCAGCTTGGACATAAAACCACCTCGCATGAATTCACATTTTCCCGCCCGCCGCAACAGACGGAAAGGGAAAACGCTAATGCCGCACGCTGTAGCGGCGGCCTGAATGGGATTCAATGGCACTTTCCAACTCCAGTTCGGTAATGGCAGAAAGTAGCCTCGGAGCCGGCAGCCGCGTCTTAAGAGCCAGTTCGGCAACCTGGCACGGCCGGTCGGTTAAAATGGACAACAGCAGTTGCGCATCCTGAGAGAATTGAGCCGCACCGGAAGGTTTTTGCGTTCCGCCTTCTGAAAAAGAGTCGTTTTTCGTGTCATTCTCTTCTATAATAACATTTGTATTGATATCGTCAAGAAAAATTTTATTTTTTCCCCAATCAGGATATTCCTCAAGAATCTCTTTTGCTCCACTAACCGGTTTCGCTCCGGATTTGATCAGGTTATTGACACCGGCTGAAACAGGGCTGAAAATTCCACACGGAACGGCAAACACATCGCGGCCTTGCTCCAGCGCATAATCCGCCGTGATCAGAGAGCCGCTTTTCGCCGCGGCTTCCACAACCAGAGTTCCGCGCGAAAGCCCGGAAATAATCCGATTGCGAATGGGGAAATTGGAACCGGAAGCCTGAGTCTGCGGCGGGAATTCCGAAATCAGCGCCCCTTTCGCCGCAATCGTGCTGCGCAGAGCGGCATTGGCCATCAGGTAGTCTGTGTCGATCCCGCATCCGAGTACACAGACGGTTTTTCCTCCCGCCTGCAACGCTCCCTGATGGGCGGCCGTGTCAATTCCAAGCGCGCCGCCGCTGACCACGACCACGCCGTTTTTGGCCAGTTCATAGGCAAAGCTCCGCGCGGCGGCTTTTCCCGTCTGCGTTGCCTTTCTGGTGCCGACAATCGAAATAGCCGGCTCCTGTTCAAAATCCGGAAGAGTTCCATGGCAGTAAAGAGCACAGGGCGGGTTGTGGATCTGCCGCAGAAGCGCCGGGTATTCGCCGCAGTCCGGTGTGACGACCTTCTGCCCGATTTTTTCACAATAGTCGAGCAGCGCCTGCGCATCGGCGGCGGAAAAGGTCCTAAGACCTCGGATTTCTTTCGCGGTAAAATATCCTTCCAGGCGCCAGGCTTCTTCTCCTGCGGCACAGAAATCCTCCAGGCTTTTCCAACTTTCCAGAACGCGGTTCGGCTTTGAGCTTCCCGCCCCCAGTGCATGCTGCATCCAAAGCCAGAAAGCCCGAGGGTCATATTTGCTCATCCCGCTGCACCTCCCGCTCTGTTTTTCATCATTTCCCAGGCTAAAATTGCCGCGGCTGCAGAGACGTTCAAAGACTCCGCCCGGCCTTTCATGGGAATAAAAATTTCAACTGAGCAGGCGCCTCGCGTCTCCCCGGTCAAACCGTTGCCCTCGTTCCCGACAGCCAGCACGCAGGGGACGGAAAAGTCCATCTCCGTCACCGGCAGCGCGGTGGCATCCGGCACGGCCGCTGCCGTGACAAATCCGCGCCGTTTCAGTTCAAGGAGAGCCGCCGGCAGATTTTTTTCCGTGAAGATCGGAAGACGGAACACCGCTCCCATAGAGGCGCGAAGCACTTTGGGGGAATAAAGGTCGCAGCAGTTTCCGCCCAGAAGCACTCCTCCGATTCCCAGCGCCTCCGTTGTGCGGAGAATAGTGCCCATGTTTGCAGGGTCCTGAAGATTTTCCAGCGCAAGATAAGTTCCGGGCATCGCCATTTTACAGCTTCTTACATGGCCTTCCGGCAGTTTGCAGACGCAGAAAATCCCCTGCGGCGTTTTGGTGCAGGAAAGGGCCTGCGCAACCTGCGGCCCAACCAGATAAACTTCCCCGGCGCTTGCAAAGACCGGAGATAAATATTCCCGATATTTGTTCGCGGCTCGCTCGGTATACAGCAGCGCCCGGATATTGACCCCGCTGACGGCGGCATCCGCACACAGGCGCGCTCCCTCCAGGAAATACAGACCGCGTTCCCTTCGGTATTCCGCAGAACCGGAAAGCCGCAGGATCTTTCGGATAAATTCATTTTTACGGCTTAAAATCGTCTTTGGCACGCGGCAAAACTCCCAACGAATAAAATGAGCGCCCGGAACATACCGGGCGCAGGGTTACGGTTATTTTAAACCGCGGATTTTGCCTTTTCGACGAGGCTCCGAAACGCCGCTTCGTCGGCAACGGCAATCTCCGCAAGCATTTTGCGGTTTAAGGTGACTCCGGCTTTTTTCAGCCCGTTCATGAAGACGGAATAGCTGATGCCGTCTGCGCGGCATGCAGCCGAAATCCGGGTGATCCACAGGCGCCTAAAATCCCTCTTTCTTGCCTTGCGCCCAATAAATGCATAGTTGCCGGATTTCATGACGGCCTGTTTGGCCATTTTAAAGTGACGGCTCTTCGAACCGTAATATCCTTTTGCAAGCTTCAGTGTCTTTTTTCTTCTTTTGCGCGTCATCAACGCGCCCTTCACACGTGCCATTCTCTATTACCTCCAATAATCGGGAAACTCCAATGGTCAGACAGCCTTTACTTGTAAGGAATCAGCCTCTTGATGGTTGCCACATTGGTTTTGTCGGCAAGCGTTGTCTTGCGGAGCCCGCGCTTGCGCTTAGTGGATTTTTTGTTCAAAATATGGGATTTATAGGCATGAGCGCGGATAACTTTGCCATTCTTTGACAATTTAAAGCGTTTTTTCGCGCCAGTATGTGTTTTGATTTTAGGCATGAATGCCCCTCCTTATTGAAACTTTACTTAACGGGTTTGGAAGCAAGGAACATCAGCATGTTGCGTCCTTCCAGCTTAGGTGATTTTTCCATATTGGCGATTTCACTCAGGGCTGCGGCAAAGCGGTTCATAATCTCACGGCCTTGCTCCGGATGACCCATCTCGCGGCCGCGAAAACGGATGGAAACTTTGACTTTATCTCCGCTTTTTAAGAATTTCTCGGCATGACCGAGCTTGGTGTTAAAATCATGGATATCGATATTAAGCGAAAGGCGGATTTCCTTGATTTCAACTGTATGCTGATTTTTTCTGGCTGCTTTTTCACGTTTGGCCTGTTCAAATCTGAATTTGCCATAATCAATGATTTTGCAAACCGGCGGATTCGCCTGGGGAGCAATCTTGACCAGATCCAAATTCATCTCCATGGCTTTTTGCAAAGCCTGCACGGATGACATCAGACCGAGCTGACTGCCGTCCGAGCCAATTAACCGTACCTGCCTATCGTGGATTTGTTCGTTCACCTGAAGTTCCCTGTTGCTAATAGTTAAGCACCTCCATAACACGCTAATCTCAAAAGAATAAAATAAAAAATAAAGAAAGCGCAGGCTTTCACATCCGCCCGCGCATCAATACCAAAAGTATGTTTCCCCCAGGAAGCATCCAGCGTATTGACCCGTGACAGACAAGACCCCACAGGTGGAAATGCGGCTCGTGAATACCACACCTCACTTTATTTTACTTTATATTATATCGGTCTCTCCCATCTTTGTCAAGAAATATTTCCGCCGATTTCCTCGCCGAGGGTAAACGAGTACAGCAGGCACTGCCGCACCTTTTTCCCCGTGCAAAGCTCCAGCGCGCGGCGATACCATGCAAGCTGCTCCCGGTACCGATCCCAAAGTTCCGCCGGAGCCCGCGTTCGATCCGTCTTATAGTCAACGATGACAAGGCCGCCGGCCTCCTCAAAGACGCAGTCCGCCGCGCCCTGAAGGATCACGGGTTCTCTGGCCGGTTCCCCGGTTAATTCCGACCGAATTTCGCCCGCCGGAATCTCAACAGAAAAGCGAAATTCCCTTTGTAAACGAGGAGATGCCAGCATCCGGTATGCAATTTTACTGTGGAAAAACACGCCGACGGCCTTTAAATCGACCGCCTGCGCCTGCCAGGAAGTCAAAAAGCCGTTTTCTACCAGACGGGAAAGCTCCCTTTGAGGGTCCTCAGAAGCGCAGCGGTAATCCGCAAACTGAAGGTAGGCGTGCAGCGCCGTGCCGCGTTCCGCCGGGGTAAGCCCCGCCTTACCGAGAAATGCAGGGCGGGAAGAAGCGGCATACCGGATGGAAAACTTTCCGGCGGCCAGTTCGGAGGCGGCGACCTTCGCGCACATCCCGTTCACCTCGGCGCCCGGATAAACAAAGTTTAAATCCGATTCCAGCCTGCTCAACAGAGTAAAATTCACCGGAGCGACCGCCTTTTGCTCCTCCTGCTTCTCTTCCGTTTGCGCTTCCCGCGGCCGGGTGATGCGAAACGACCAGTGCTCTTTTTCCGGCAGCACAATCCCTTCGGAAACGCCTGCCATGCAGCGCAGGGCCCCGGCGTCCGGATGTCGCAAAGCGCAGAGCAGGAGCCAGTCGGAAATGCTGTTTGCCTCCCGGACAACATAGGGGGAGATCCTCTCGCCGCTTGTCAGGCGTGAGGCGAAAGAGCCGAGTGTTTTGGCGGCGTCGTCGAGTGTTGTGACCAGCACCAGTTTCTCTTCGGCGCGCGTCATCGCCACATAGAGTACGCGCAGTTCTTCACTCATTTCATCCCGCTCCAGCGCCAGTGAAACGGCTTCCCGCACCATGGTGGAACAGCGGGCTCCGGTAGCCGGGTCCCGCAGGCGGATGCCCGGGCCAAGCTCCGGATGCAGCAGAACGTCGGCGCGTTCCCGGTGAAAGCTGCGGGAACATCCCGCCAGAATGCAGACCGGAAACTCAAGACCTTTGGAATGGTGGATGCTCATGATCCGCACCACATTAGCCGATTCGCTGATAGTGGAAGCGGCGGAAAGGTCGGCGCGGTTCTTCTGCATGCGCCCGAGGAAACGCAGAAAGCCGGAAAGGCCGTTGTAGCCGGAGAATTCGTACTTGCGGGCATAGGCCAGCAGAAGGCGCAGGTTGGCCAGGCGGAGTTCGCCGTTCGGCATGGCCTGCACCAG
>DHDF01000149.1:5689-6120 GCA_002399225.1 bacterium UBA4883 | reverse complement strand
CCGTTCGGCATGGCCTGCACCAGTTCCGGCAGCCCCGTCCGCCCGTAAACGGCCCGGATCAGCCGGTCGGAAGGCAGCGTGGCGGAAAGGGTGCGGAACCGGCGGAGCTCATCGAGAAATCCGGCGGCTTTTTCATCGCCGTCCCGCGCGGCGGCCGCAACGGCCGGGTACAGCCGCCCCGCGCGGGTGTGCCGGCGGATCTCCGACACATCGTCCGGAGTAAAGCCGTACACCGGGCTCATCATCACTGCGAGAAGCGGAATATCCTGCATCGGGTTATCGATCACCTGAAGCAGGGACAAAGCGGTGCGGACCTCACTTGCGGCGAAGAATCCGCCGACCGTGTCGGCCCACGCGGGGATTCCGAGCGCGGTCAGTTCCCGCGCGTACTCGTGCGCATACCGGTTGGCGCTGCGCAGCAGGATGCAGAA
>DHDF01000149.1:5083-5538 GCA_002399225.1 bacterium UBA4883 | reverse complement strand
GCGCTGCGCAGCAGGATGCAGAAGTCCCGGTAAACGGCCGGCCTCTGCTTTCCGTGATCCGTCACAAGGAAGGAACCGTCCGTCATGGAGTAAATCATCTCCGCGATGCGCCGGCATTCCAGCCGGATCAGGTCGGAATCCTTCTTGAATCCGGTTCCGGAAAGGTCGAGAAGCTCCAGCCGGCATGCGGGTTCCTCCTGAGGCGGATAGGCGGCACCGGGAACCAGTTCCTCCGCTTTGGTGTAATCCAGTTCTCCCGTCTGACGGCTCATCAGTTGGCGGAAAACAAAGTTCACCGCGCCGGTTACGCCTTTTCGGCTGCGAAAATTGCGATCCAGCACCACACAGGCCGGAAATACGCCGCGCGAAGGGTCATACTTCGGCAAAGCCGCGCGGCGGCGAAGAAAGATCTGCGGCATCGCCTGGCGAAAACGGTAGATGCTCTGCTTGACGTC
>DHDF01000149.1:1425-4888 GCA_002399225.1 bacterium UBA4883 | reverse complement strand
GCGCGGAAGATCATATCCTGCGCCTCGTTGGTATCCTGATATTCGTCCACCATAATCTCTTCATATTGCCTGGACAGTTCCAGCGCATCCGGGGTGCGCTCATACCCGTTTCCCGTGTCGCAAACCAACAGATTCAGCGCCCAGTGCTCCAAATCGCTGAAATCCGCCGCGCGGCGCTCCGTCTTACGCTGCTCCAGCAGGGCACCGAACCGCTCCGTCACGCGGAACAGCATGCGGACGGCAGGCGCAAGCCGGGACATTTCTTCCTTCCACTCCTCCCGGGTGCAGGAAAATAGAGAGGTTAAACGGGCAACAACGGCTTTGACCTCTTTCCGCGCGGCGGCGGCCGAATTTTTCAGCGGATCTTCCGCGCGGCCCCGGACCGGCCGGAATTTTGGAAAGGAAAATCCGGCGCACCTGCGCGAACACCGGTCCCAGTCTTCGGAAGCGACAGCTTTCTCCAGCAGCTTCAGGTTTTCAAGATCCGAGCGGAGGGCGTCGGAATAAGCATCCAGCAGTTCCTGATCCCCGCTGATGCGCGCCAAGGAGTTTTGGGTTGCCGAAACGCCGTACTTCACCGCTTCCGCCGCATAGGAGAGAATGGTTTTGCCCCAGACAGATTCCCCCGGCGGGACATCACCGTTATACAGCGCGGACTTTTCAGCAAGCCAGCGCTTTGGGAACGGATGGGAGCGGACAAAATTATAAAGGCGGTTCACGGTGTCTGCAATGCGGCTGTCATCCCGACCGGAAGAAAATTCTTCGACAAAGCGGAAAAAGCCCGGGTCCGCCCGGGTATAAAATTCGTCCAGCGTATCGGAAACCGTCTGGGCGCGCAGCACTGCCATTTCCCCGTCGTCCAGAATACGAAAATCCGGCGCGATTCCCAGTTTGAAGAAATTCTCCCGCACCAGATCGCTGCAAAAGGAATCGATCGTCCCAATCTTCGCGTGAGAAAGCAGAATCTGCTGGCGCTGCAGGCGGACATCGTCCGGAGACTCTTCCAGCATGGAGGAAATTTCCGCCGCGATGCGGCCTCTCATTTCGGCCGCAGCCGCCTTGGTAAACGTGACGACCAGCAGCCGATCCGCGTCGACCGGACGGACGGGATCGACAATCCGTTCGATGACGCGCTGCACCAGAACCGCCGTTTTGCCGGAGCCTGCCGCGGCCGAGACCAGCAGGGTTCCGCCGCGGGCATAAATTGCATCCTTTTGGCTCTGCGTCCAGTTCCTGCTCAAGATTTTTTCCCTCCCTTTGAAAATTCCTTCATGGCGGCATCCCGATCCCATTTCTGCATCTCGCGTTCCGGATCGTCCCGCTCGTGCCCGCAGACCGCCGCATAGGGACACCAGGCACAGGCATCGTATCCGCCGGACAGCGGAACGGCGGCGATTTTTCCCGCTTTCAGCCCGGCCGCCATATCCGCAATCAGACTGCGGATATATCGAAAGACCTGCCGGAGTTCCCGCTCCGTAATCAGATGGCCGGCGCCGGACGGAACGCCGCCCTTTAAAGTGACCGGAAGGAAGGTGCCTTTGCCGTCCGGCTCCATTCCCTCAACGACTTTCGCATCATTCAGAATCAGGCCGTCCATCCGGAGCTGCTTTCTGCACACTTTTTCGAGCTTTTCCCGTCCAATCCCCCGCTCTGCGGCAGGAGACGGACGATTGGCCGGCATATAAAGCACACCGGCCGGCCGGGTAGTTCCGTAGCGACGTTTTCCGTTTTCGCACAGTGCGGCAAGGTAAATCAGCATTTGCAGATTCATGCCGTAAAGGACGTCGGAAATGCGGAATTCCTTTTGTCCCGTCTTGTAATCGACAACGCGGAGATACCGGATTCCCTCCCGTTCCATCAGATCCACCCGGTCGATCTTCCCGTCGATCACCACTTTGCCCCCATCCGGAAGAGGGATTTCCAGAGATGGGATCGAGCCGCCGATCGGCAGCTCGAAATCCACCGGCTCAAACGCGCTCTGCGCGAGTTCCTCCGCAATACGCCGCGCCACGGCCTGCGCGGAATCCGCCAGACGGGAAATCAGGTAGGCAAAGCGGGGCGTGCGGTTGGCAAGCCCGCCGAACCTTGTTTCTACATATTCCCGAAGAAACTTTAGAATCACGGAATGGAGCGCCGCGCCGCTCATTTGCAGAACCGGGACATTCCCGACTTCCTGAAACAGCCGCTGCAGCAGGTAGTGCATCAGACTGCCGTATTCCAGCGCGTCGAGTTCGGCGGTCCGGCGCTCCTTGGCATCAACCCCATAGCGGCAGAAGTATTGAAACCGGCAGAGATGGTACTTTTCAATCTGCGTTGCGGAAACAGACAGGTCTCTGCCGAAAAGCCCGGCGGCTTTCGAAGGATCTCGGAACTCCAAAGGCCGCCTCTCCGACGCGCTTGCGAGGGAAGACAGTTCTTTGCCCAGCCCGCGGCGGCGCAGCAGTTCTTTGAGCGTAGAGGAAAGGGAATCGTCCGTGTTCCAGCGCTGCGCGGCCAGTTCCAGTGCCGGGCCCTGCGCCGAGGCAAAATAGGACTGTTCCAGGAACAGTTCGCTCCAGATTTTGACTTTGGGCAGAACGGCGCGGGTTTCCGTCACGATGGAAGACGGGGAATTTGCTTTGCCCTCCGCGTCGGAAACCGGATAGCTGAGAAACAGCCGATCCGAAGCGGCACTCATGGAGGAATAGGCAAGAAAGCGCTCCTGCACCGCGGCGCCCTCCCCCGTATCGTTCAGGTTCAGCCCCATGCCGATCAGCTCATGGCGCTCCCGGTCGCTGATGAGCCCGCCCGCGCCGGCAGACATGGGGAACTCGCCCTGCACGCATCCGATCAGGAACACGACCTTCGGCCCTTCCGGGCGCGAGCGGTTCGCCGCGCCGACGGTCACTTCGTCCAGACCCTGCGGGATGCTTGCGATCCGGCTGGAGCGGATGACAAGGCGCAGCAGCTCCGCATAGCGCGCCGCCGTTACCTTGGCCTTTTCCAGGACCAGTGCCGTCTGATCCAGAATTTTCATCAGCAGATCCCAAACACGCAGTTCCCGCTCCGCCAGCGCGGGGTTGCCTTCACCGGAAAGCCGCCCGGCAAACCGCTTCAGGTTTTCCGCCGCGTGCAGCTCTTCCAGCAGGCGAAAGACGGCTTCGGCCATGCCCTCCCCGTCCGTGTCCGCCGTTCTCTCCGCAAAATGTTCCAGCGGGGCGACCACCGCGCGCCGGCAGCGGTTAAGCTCCGCAAGCAGCGCCGCGTCGCCGGGTTTGGGACTTTCGGTGAAACCGGCAGGACTGTCCGTCCATTCTTCCCGCCATTTCTTTCCGGACAGATTCCAAAGGAATGTGTAATTTTCCAGCATGGAAATCTGCTCCGGACTCAGGCCGCACAAACCGGTTTTCAGATAAAGGAACAGGTCGTCAGAGCGGTAGCCGGTCTGCGTGATCCGGAAGGCGGAAAGGACCAGGCGCATCAG
>DHDF01000149.1:252-1233 GCA_002399225.1 bacterium UBA4883 | reverse complement strand
CGGCCGGTCCATAAAATACGGGATCTCCCATTTTCCCAGCGCCTCGTCGAGGATGCCGAGATAAGCCTCCGGATTCCGGGCAAGAACCGCAAAATCCCGGTAGCGGTATCCGCGGTCGATCACAAGCCGGCGGATCGTCGCGGCGACAAACGCCGATTCGTCATAGTTGTTTTTCGCTTCATAAAGGGCAACGGCCTTACATTCCCCTGAAAACGGCTTCCGGTGGGAAGGGCGGTAAACGCCGGCTTCCAGCGCTTTTAAGTCTTCGCTGCAAAAGCGGGTTCCGCCTGTAAGCATCTGCGGAACCGAGACGGGAACCCCGTTCTGCCGGGCAAGACGGATGAGAATTTTCGCCGTCTTGCGGACGAGGGAAAACAGGCCAGCTCCACATTCAGGGTCGTTCAGCTGATCCGCGCAGAGCGCGACGCAGACTTCTTTCGCCTGCCGCAGAATCAGAGCCAGCACGTCGTATTCCTGCACGGTGAAACTTTGAAAAGAATCGATCATCACCGTATAGCCGGCAAAGCAATCGTGCTGTTCCAGCGCTTTTTTCAGCCGGGCAAGGTCGTCGAGCGGGTCCAGATAACTCTGCGCCACCAAAGCGTCGTAAGCCGACAGAATCAGACCCATCTCCGCTATTTTTCTCCGCAGCGTGCCGTCCGGCATCTTCTCCGCGGTTTCGGAAAGAGTCTGCGGCGCAACGGCGCACATCTTGAATTCCGCGCTGGCATCCAGAAGCATCCCGATCAGTTCCGTGCTTTCCGCGTTTCTGCGGTAAATATCCAGACGGTCTTTTACCTGCTCCAGCGCCAGGCTCATAAAGATGCTGCGTCCGCCGTCGTCCAGCCGCCGTCCCGCAAAGCCGCCATAGCGCCGCAGCACTTCTTCCGAAAGTCTGGAAAAGCTGGTCACGGTCACACGGCGCGCGGAAACAGGCCCCAGAAGGCGGAGCATGGCGCGCTCGTTTTCAAACGACGCCTG
>DHDF01000149.1:0-132 GCA_002399225.1 bacterium UBA4883 | reverse complement strand
TCAAACGACGCCTGCTCCGGCACAAGCAGCATCAGTTTATTTTCTCCGGCCGCGGCGAGTCCTTTGAGGCTGTTCCGGATCTCCCACGTTTTGCCGCTGCCGGCACGTCCCAAAAGTAAACGCAGCATTTTA
>DHDF01000140.1:9226-13916 GCA_002399225.1 bacterium UBA4883 | reverse complement strand
GCCTGCGCGATTTTGCGCGGGGGCATATGAAAGCTTTTCGCGCCGACCATGGCGGCGTTGGTGGCCCAGTCCCCGTGCGCGGGATCCGCCGGGATCTCGACGGAAAACTCCGGCAGGGGAGCTTCGGGCAGGGAACCCTTCTCCACAGCCTTTCGCAGCGCGCCGCCAATGGCGTCTTGCAGTTGTTCAGTTGCCTGAAGCGCTAATTTCGACATCCTTGTTGTTTGCCTCCTTGATGGTGATGAAAATTTCATTTTGACTTGATAAACTCGAATTGATGTCCAGCGTGTAGCTGACTTCCAGCTTTCCGCCCAGATCGTCCAGCTCGGACTGCACCCGGCTGGTAAAGACGCCGATCATCATGTTGCCGTATTCGGTGTCGTACTGGCACAGATGGCGCTTACCGCGCTCTAAAATCAGGCGGGTGCTGTCTTCGCCGCCCCGCATCAGCGTCACCCTGTTACCCCCGTCTATTTTCAGAATGGACGTGCGCGTTTTGTTTTTATCCTCTGAAGTGTACTCTTTATAGACGATGTATCGGCTGTCGCCCCGGCGGACGTAGGAACCGAAAGTAGTTAATTCCACTTCTCCGGTTTCATCGTCGACTTTCTGGCGGCCCTTGATCGAGATTAAGTAATTTTCCTGCATTCCATAGCTCCTAAGCGTGATAGAATTCCGGTCTGACTCCCGGTTGCAAGGCTGTCTGCTGCTGGCGGACGGCTCATTCCAGAGCCAGGCCGATCAGCCGGTCCAGCAGATCCCCATACGGCAGCCCGGAAGCTTCCCAAAGCTTTGGGTACATGCTGATCGGGGTAAAGCCGGGGATCGTGTTCAGCTCGTTCAAAAGAACCTCCGTGCCGTTGCGCACAAAGAAATCAACGCGGGCAAACCCCCGGCAGCCCAGGATGCGGTAGGCCCGAACGGCGATGGAGCGCAGCTCCTGCGAAACCTTTTCGGACAGATGGGCGGGAATATATAATTTTGATTTTCCTGATTTGTATTTATCATCGTAATCATAAAAGGCGGCGGAAGCTGCAATTTCGCCGACGGCGGAGGCGGCTTCCGGCTTTTCGTTGCCCAGCACCGCACATTCGACTTCCTGGCCGGAAACGGCTTCTTCCACAAGAATTTTCTCGCTTTCGGTGGCGGCAAGCCGGATGGCGGCGTCAAGCTCTTCTTCCCCGTTCACGCGGCTGATGCCGACGGAGGACCCGGAACCCGCCGGTTTGACAAAGACGGGGTAACCGAGCCGGGCACCGATTTTAATGCGGATTTTTTCAGGGCTTTCCAGGTAGCGCGGATAATAAAACCAGAGGTAGCAGGCCTGTTTGATGTCGACGCCGGACAGAACCGTATGCGTGACCGCTTTATCCATGCAGATGGCGGAACTCAGGGTTCCGCAGCCGACGAACGGAAGACCGGAAAGCTGCAAAAGACCTTGAATGCTTCCGTCTTCCCCGTTCTTGCCGTGAAGTACGGGAAAAACGCAGTCGACCGGCAGAATTTTCAGGCCGTCTTTCTCCGAGACAAGAATCCCGCCCGCGGCACAGTCGGGTGACAGAAAGGCGGGGCGCTTTTGGAGGCTTTGCTCCCAGCGGCCGTCCGGAATCGCATTCAGCGGGCCGTCGTAAAGATACCACCGCCCCGCTTTGGTGATTCCGATGCGGTAAATTTCATATTTTTCGTTTGACAGATTGTTTAAGACGGAATAGGCGGAAGCGAGGGACACTTCGTGTTCCGGGGAACGGCCCCCGAACAGAACGGCGATTTTTTTTCGATTCATCTTTCATCCTCCATTGCAGCACCTGCTTTTGCAGTGGCTGAGAGCGCCTTTTTTACAAGGAAAAAAATTTGATTCAATCAGAATTCAATACAGAATACTACAAATACATATCATAGCACAACGCCGCAGCACGCGCAATCGCTTCTTCCAGGAAATATCCGGCGGTAAAAATGTATGGTGACAAAAAAATGTTTATGTAGTATAATTTAGTATAATTACTGCCTATGAACAAAAAATGGAACGGAATGTTTCAACAATGTTGATAATCAGCCAGGAGTGAGCAAACCATTATGATGGATCGAAAAGTATTTGAAATGGTGGCCGGCGGGGTAGAAAATGCGCTGAGCGGCCTGGGATACCGCAGAACGGAAGCCGAGGCAGCCGAGGCAAAAGAAAAAGAGCGTGAGGCGCAGTTCCTTGGCGAATCGGCCGCCTACAGCGTTCTGTACCAGGAGGATAACAAGCGGTTTTCCCTGCGGACCTGCGGTGTGGACGATGGAAAACCGAACGGCACATGGAAAAACCTTTCCATGTGGCTTTACGATCCGGAAACCGACACCCCGGATCAGGCGAAGAGCATTGTCGAAGATTTTGAAGAGACTCTGACAGGCCCAAAGCAGACGGCGGCGATGAAGACGCGCAAAAAGCGCAAGAAGGACGACGACAACAACGTGGACCCGCTGTTCTTTTTCAACCGCTTTGTCGGGGTGTTCCCGGAGCTGAAAGAAGAGCTGAACGAGGAAAGAGCCACCTACGGCGATCTCCGCGCCGTCACATTTGCCAGGGAGCATCTGCTTCCGAAAATCAACGCCCTCATCAATAACCCGGCGGAAAAAAGCCGCGTTACGCGCTGCTGTCAATTGTTCAACGACATGTACGTTTCGGGAGACATGGATGTGCGCTCTATCATCACGATCGTGCTTTTAGATGGGCTTAAAGGGGAGAAAGGCGTCGAAACCGTGCGCTCCCAGTTGAGTGAAGAACTGCTGCCAAGTTACAAGGCAGCTCTGAAGATGAAGGGGAAGAAAGTTAAGCCGGAAAAGCAAAAAAAGAAGAAAAAAGTGAGAGCGGACACTTTGCTGGACCGCTGACTTTTTGGCGGGCTGCCGGCGAAAGCCAAAAAGTAAGAACTTGTAAATTTTGTAAAAATATTAAAAATTGCGACTAAAAACTTGACAGAACAGCGACAATGTATTATAATAGCACTACCTCGATAAAGGGGCTATTTTTTTGTGCCCGTTTACGGCGAGGGAGGCCGAGTCCTTTTTCAAAGAGGCTCAAAAATTTTTTCCGTACAGCGGGAGGTGCCGTTATGAGAACAAAGGTTACATTAGCCTGCACAGAATGTAAACAGCGCAACTATGATACCATGAAGAACAAAAAGAATGATCCGGACAGGCTCGAGATGCGCAAATACTGCAGATTCTGCAAGAAACACACGCTTCACAGAGAGACGAAGTAATCCGGACGGAGGGACAAAAAACTATGGCCGATAAAAGCGGAAAGAAAGAAAACATTTTTGCCAAAATGGGCAAAAGTATTTCAAAATTTTTTCGTGAGACAAAGAGCGAAGCCAAGAAGATGGTTTGGCCTACTCCTCAGTCGGTGTTTCGAAACACCGGTGTCGTGCTGGCCACCATTATCGTAATTGGATTGTTCGTTTTCGGGCTGGATACGCTGCTGGTCAACCTACTCGGGTTGATTATGAATGTTGCAGGCTGACCGGGAATGTCGAAAAGTAATGAGAAGAAGCGGAGGGGTTTTCTTTGCCAGAAGAAGCAAAATGGTATGTGATCCATACCTACTCCGGCTATGAAAACAAGGTGGCCTCCAATCTTGAAAAGACGGTGGAAAACCGGCAGCTTCACGACCTGGTTCAACAGATCCTGGTCCCAACCGAGACCGTCACCGAGATCAAGGATGACAAGAAACGGGAAGTGGAACGGAAAATTTTCCCCGGCTATGTCCTTGTAAAAATGGTTTTGACCGACGAGTCCTGGTATGTGGTGCGGAATATCCGCGGCTGCACCGGGTTTGTGGGTCCTTCTTCCAAGCCGATCCCTCTGACCGACGAGGAAGTGGCAAGGCTTGGTGTCGAGAAAAAAGAGATTGAGGTTTCCTACGAGGTTGGCGATTCCGTTCAGATTATCGACGGGCCTCTCGAAGGGTTTGTCGGTGTCGTCGAAGAAGTTGACAAGGAAAAGAACCGGGTGCGCGTGACGGTTTCTATGTTTGGGCGCGAGACCCCGGTGGAGCTTGAGCTGAACCAGGCTCAGGCAATGGAATGATTCATTTTGGTAATAAGCGGAATTTCCGCCTGTTATGAGGGGCAGCGCCCCTGTGGGAGGAGCGGCTTGACCGCTCCGCCATCGACCACAATTTTGGAGGTGCAGTAAAAATGGCTCAAAAGGTTACGGGCTTCATCAAGCTCCAAATACCTGCTGGCAAAGCTACGCCGGCACCACCGGTTGGCCCTGCGCTTGGCCAGCACGGCGTCAATATCATGGCGTTTACAAAAGAATTTAATGAACGGACCAAAAGTCAGGCCGGCATGATCATCCCGGTGATCATCACAGTCTATGCTGATCGTTCGTTTACGTTTATTACGAAAACGCCGCCTGCCGCAGTCCTGATCAAAAAAGCCTGCGGGATCGAAAAGGCTTCCGGTGAGCCGAACAAGACCAAGGTGGCTAAAATTACCCGTGAGCAGATCCGCAAAATCGCCGAGACCAAAATGCCCGATCTGAATGCCGCTTCCATTGAGACGGCTATGAGTATGGTCGCCGGAACCGCGCGCAGTATGGGCGTGGAAGTCGCGGACTGAACCGAAGCCCGGGTGGGAGGAACTAGGAATCCGATTTTACCACTTCACAGGGAGGAAAACCAATGAAACACGGAAAAAAATAC
>DHDF01000140.1:8880-9027 GCA_002399225.1 bacterium UBA4883 | reverse complement strand
CGGAAAAAAATACAACAACAGCGTAAAGCTGATTGACCATTCCAATCTTTATGATGCCGAAGAGGCTCTTGACCTGTGCGTCAAGACCGGGACGGCTAAATTTGACGAAAGCGTTGAAGTTCATGTCAAGCTCGGCGTGGACAGCCG
>DHDF01000140.1:299-8703 GCA_002399225.1 bacterium UBA4883 | reverse complement strand
CAGCAGGTCCGCGGCGCCATCGTCCTTCCGAATGGAACCGGCAAAGCGGTGAAAGTCCTTGCGCTGTGCAAAGGCGACTCGGCAAAGGAAGCCGAAGAAGCCGGTGCCAATTATGTAGGCGCAGAGGACTATATCAAGAAAATTCAGAGTGAAAACTGGATGGACTTTGACGTTCTGATCACAACACCCGATATGATGGGCCAGGTCGGGCGCCTCGGTAAAATTCTCGGCCCCCGCGGTCTGATGCCAAACCCGAAGGCGGGTACGGTGACTAGGGAAGTCGGCAAGGCTATCGCCGAAGCGAAAGCCGGTAAAATTGAGTACCGGCTGGACAAGTCCAATATTATCCACTGCGTGATCGGCAAAATATCTTTCGGAAAAGAGAAACTGGTTGAAAACTTTAATGCCCTGCTCGGCGCAATCGTCAAGGCGAAACCGGCAGCAGCGAAAGGGCAGTATATTAAATCCTGCGTCGTTGCATCCACGATGGGCCCTGGCATTAAGATCAATGCGAACAAATTAGGCGCTTGATTTCCAATTGACATTTCCTGATTTTTCTGATATAATAATCTAAAACAATAGGGTTTTTTATTCGAAGACAGTAGGTGCAGTATGCATAATTGGAGTTTTTCAGCCTGCCGAGAATAAGGTTCAGATGCATTTGTGTGTTGAAAGCCTTTTCCGCGGCGGCGGAAAAGGCTTTTTGCGTAGTGCCCCGAAGTTTTTGCAGCAAGATGGAGGTGAGTCTATTTGCCAAGTGAAAAGATCCTGGAAGAGAAAAAGCAGGCTGTGACCAAGCTCTCTGAAAGTTTGAAAACAGCCCACACGGGCGTGATTGTCGATTACAAGGGAATTACGGTGGAGGCCGACACAAAACTCCGCAGGGAAATGCGTGAATCCGGCAGCCAGTACAAAGTGGTAAAAAATACGCTTTTACGTCTGGCGCTGAAGGAAGCGGGCATTACAGGGCTGGACGATGTGCTGGAAGGTCCGACCGCTTTAGCCGTTAATGTTGACGATTATGTGGCGCCGGCCAAGATCCTTACCAAGTATGCTGATCAAAACGATACTTTTGAGATTAAGGCCGGTTTTATCGATGGGAAATCCGTTTCGGTGGATGAGATTAATATCCTTGCTTCCCTACCCCCGAAAGATCAGCTGGTCGCTCAGGTCCTGCGCGGCCTGAATGCGCCGATTACCGGTCTTGTTACCGTGCTGAACGGCACGATCAAAGGTTTGGTGGTTGCTCTGAATGCAATTGCCGAAAAACAGCAGAAAACTGCCTGAAAAAAATATTGATATGGAGGTTCCTTTCTTATGTCTGATAAAGTTGCAAAGCTGGTTGAAGATGTAAAGTCCCTGACGGTTCTTGAACTCTCTGAGCTTGTTAAGGCCTTAGAAGATGAATTTGGTGTTTCCGCCGCCGCTCCGGTGGCTGTTGCCGCTGCACCGGCTGCTGCCGCTGCTCCTGCTGAAGAGAAGACGGAATTTGATGTTGTCCTGAAGTCCATTGGTCAGCAAAAGATTCAGGTAATCAAGGCGGTCCGCGAAATCACCGGTCTTGGCCTGAAAGATGCAAAAGATTTGGTTGACAGCGCCCCGAAGGCGATTAAAGAGGGCGTTTCCAAAAATGATGCGGAAACCATGAAGAAAAAGCTCACCGATGTTGGTGCGGAAGTAGAACTGAAGTAAGTTCCTTTCGTTTTCCTTTTTTGGTAAATTAATCGCCTCAATGAAATCTTTTTGGATTTCATTGAGGCGATTTTCTTTTTAAAAATTTTCACCCTGGGTTTACACCCTGTTTTTCCTAAACGACGGCAAAGACAGGAGTTACATTTTTCTGTATTTTTTTACCTTGCGCATATTTTTCCTTCTGCGGTTGTAAATTAAGGTTAAAATAATATAGATTGCTACAAGGAGAACGATCACGATGACGATCACCAAAAACCAGACGGAGGTGAAGATGGATTTGATCACATCGACCGTGTGCAGCATCTCGCTTCGCTCCACGGACTCCGATGCGACCAGGTTAATGGTGGCTAGAGTTTGACCGGCGTATTTCAGGGTCGCCTTGCCGACGGTCTGCCCCTTTTTCACGGGCGCATCCACATGATCCGGAATCGTTTTGTCAATGATGATGCTGCTGGCGGAAACGTCTTTCGGCAGGATTGCGGAATAGCTTTTTCCAGCGGTCAGCAGCAGGCTGTCCTTGTGCCAGGCGTAGTTCAGCTTGACCTCTCCGAGGGACTGATCGGTTCCGACAACTTTTTTCAACTGTAGATTTCTCAGAGCCCAGCGGTAGAGACTGGCGCTGTCCGTCATTTCTCCACGCGTGGTTGTCGCTTTGCCGTTGGAAGAAACCGAAGGGGCTCCGAGCGTCACGCAGAGGTAGGTGTAGCCGTAGGCGGAGGCAGTCGAAACCAGGCAATAACCCGCCTGGTCCGTATGACCGGTTTTAATTCCCCTTGCAAACTGATAATAGTATTTTCCGCCCCGTGCGTTTTTGTCGATGAGCAGATTCGTCGTGGAAAGGGTCGGCATTTTCTTGTCTGCATCCGGGCCGCCGACAGGGGTGTAAGAATACCTCGTCTGGGAGCAAACCTGCATGAAATAGGGCAGGCTCATGGCGCAGCGCGCGATCTTTACCAGGTCGGCGGCTGTCGTATAGTGGTCGTTATTGTGCAGGCCGTGCGGATTGACAAAGTGGGTCCCCGTACATCCCAGCGCCTTGGCTTCCTGGTTCATCATTGCCACAAATTTGTCTATACTTCCGCCGCCGACGTAATCTGCCAGCACCATTGCCGCATCGTTTCCGGAGGGGACCATCATGCAGTTTAAAAGCTGATAGACCGTCATCACATCGCCGATCTTGATGTTTGACATGGAACTGCCCGTGCCCAGCAACTGGTCGATCACTCTTTTCGAAACGGTGACCTGGGTGCCCTGCAAGTCTTTCACATGCTTGCTGACCACCACATAGGTCATAATCTTGGTCAGGGAAGCCGGCTCCCTTCGGGTGTTTGCATTTTTCTGGTAAACGACGGTGCCGGTGTCCAGATTGACCAGTTCAATCGCCGAACAGGCCGGGGTGAAACCAATGGAATAATTAGCGGCGTGGGCTGGCGCGGCGGTTAAAAGGACGCAGCAGACAACCAGAATGGAAAACAGGGATGCTAGCTTTTTTTTCATGGAAATTTTGCCTCCGATGTGATATGATAATAAAGCCGACGACGAGAAGTCGGCGCTTCGTTTCAGAAAATCTTTCTATAAGTATACCAGCCATTTCCGAAAAGATAAAGGATTATCTGACAAAAACGCTTCATAGAATGAATTTGCAGGGAACCTTCGGAATCGGGCTTAATGGGGGAAAGCAAATATGATTTATCTGACCGCCGACACACATGGGGAGCTGGACCGTTTTGACTCTGCTCAGGTGCGTAGGCTGAAGGCGGGGGATACACTGATTGTCTGTGGAGACTTTGGATTTATCTGGGATGGAGGACCGGCAGAGGATAAGATTTTAAAAAAACTGGGCAAAAAGAAATATCAGATTCTGTTTGTGGACGGCACGCATGAAAATTTTGACCTGCTTGAACAGTACCCGGTTTCGCAGTGGAACGGCGGAAAAGCCAGGCAGATCAGCGGAAACCTGTATTATTTGCTGCGCGGCCAGATTTATGAAATAGAGGGGAAGAAAATTTTCACCTTCGGAGGCGGAGAAAGCTCTGAAAAACAGTACCGCATGGCGGCCGGAAAATGGTGGGCGCGGGAAATGCCAACCCTGGAAGAGATGCGGGAGGGCGCCGATAATCTGAAGGCTGCCGGAAGGCAGGTAGACTATATTGTCACCCACTCTCCGCCGCCCAAAGTTTGCTCCGACCTGGTGGAGCCGCACAATGAGTGGAAAAACCAGCTGGAAGCGTTCTTCGAGCAGATTACAAAGCAAATCCACTATGAAAAGTGGTTCTTTGGCTCTTTGCATATCGACCGCAAGGTTACCTTTAAAGATTATGCACTGTTTCAGCAGATCCTTCCGGCCTGGGAAACTCCTTCCAAACATCATTTTAAAAAATAAAAGTGGCTCCGTCTTCCGCCTGCTGTGGAAAACGGAGCCTTTTTGCTGCCCTGAAACGGGCCGCAGTTTTTGGCCGATTTTCTTATTTAGATACCTGAAAAGACTTTGCGAAAGAGATCAACTGCTCTTCGGAAAGATTTTTCTGGGTAGTGATATAGACGCTGGCATCGTTTGTCTCCCATTCGAGCGTATCCCCGTCGACCAGGGCGGCTTTATGCCCGTTGATATCCAGCACCTTTACCGCTGTGCCGCCGGTTTCCGTGGCTGTTGCCTGCGTGTTCCGCCTTTCCTGCACAAAAATTTTTTTGCTGCCGTTGGTGTAATAGAAGTCGGCGTAATCGCCGTCGATTTTTCCTTTGTCATCCGGATATAACTTCACGCAGTCGAAGGAATAACCGGAAGGGACTGCCGCGGGCAGGAGAGGTTTGAAGGAAAGCTTTTGCACCGCTTTGCTCAGGTCCTTTTCAGTGACGCGGTTGTCGCTCTTGTCCCCGTTGGACATTGTGCCGAGTTCCTTTCCGTTGGCGTCGTAGATGGTGATACTCTTACCCTTTGGTATGTTGGTGATCAGGTTGCCGTTTTTATCATAGATCTTTGGCTTTGCCGGCGTTGCGTTCGGGTCCTCCTGGATGATAACATTGTGTCCCAGATTGATTTTCTGGAGGATTCCGTTGATCGCGGTCTTGGCAAAAGCTGTCTGTGAAAACCCGATCAGACAGACCGCACAGGCTGCGACGGCCGTCCAGCGGGCGGTCGATCTTTTGGCTGACCCAACCGACTGCCGGAAATTCCGCTTCATCTTTGCCCTTTCCGCACGGCTCAGCGGCGGATTTTCCTCGTCTATGGCATTGCTGTGGACATCGTTTAATAAATCGTAAATGCTTTTCATAATGGCTTAACCTCCCTTATATGGCTCTGCCTCAGTTTCTTTTTTCCGCGGGACAGGCGGTTGTACAGAGCGGATACTCTGATCTTCCGGTCCCGTGCAAGCTGTTCGGTGGATTCCTGCCGGACATAACAGTCCCAGAACAGCTTCTGTTCCTCTTCCGGCAAATCTTTGAGCAAATCCTGAACCGCTTCCCGAACCTCACAGGCGGTTTCAGGGCCGTCGGCAAGCGGAGCGTTCTCCTTGTCTGCCGGGAAGGGCAGCTCGGTTTGATACTTCGCAGACCGGCGCAGGCAGTCAATCGCCTTGTAGCGGCAGACCGCCGCCAGCCAGGATTTAAAGCTGCTTTTTGTAGGGTCAAAGTGGCCGATTTCGTTCCAGACGGCGAGAAGAATCTCATTTTCACAGTCATCCCACTGCTCCGAAAAAGCAGAGAGTCGTCGATGTACGATGGACTGTATCATGCCCCCATAAGAGTCAATCACATACTCCAGCGCCTTCTCGTCCCGGGCTTTCAGCCGCCCGATAAAGTTGTCGCTGTTGATTTGATGGACATCAAACATGTTTTCTCCTTTCCAACTGTTCCTGTTTTTTAAGCGCGCTCATCTAACAATTCGCAGCAGAGAAAGAAAACCTATCGCAGCCTGCGAAGAATTCAGAAAGATCAGGTGAAAAAGAAACCGTTACAGTTTTGTTATTCTCATTGACTCGGAAGCTCTACAGATGTAGTATGAATGCATTAGATCATCTACACTTGTAGAATGAGGTGGTTCCTATGGCACAGTCAAATCATAAAGTGAAAATTTCCGAGTCCGAATGGAAAGTCATGAAGGTTATCTGGGAAAGCGGCACCGTTTCTTCCGCTGAAGTTGTCAGACGGCTGAAACCCGTGACAGGATGGAAAGACAACACCATTTACACCCTGATCAACCGCCTGGCGAAAAAGGAGATGCTCCGAATTGACAAAACAGTTTCCCCAAATCTTTGTATTCCGCTCGTTTCCCAGAGACGATATCAGAGGGAAGAGCGAAAATCTTTTTTGCAGCGGGTTTACGACGGTTCCCTGAGCCTGATGCTGGCCAATATTGTCGAAGAGGGAAGCCTTTCCTCGGAAGAGATTGATGATCTGAAAAAAATTCTAGACCAAAACGGCCGCGGCGGAAAGAAGGAAGGGCCATGCGGGCACTGACGCTGATTTTCCGGTGGGTTCTGGCGGCGGCCGTACCGGGCTGCGTACTGATTGCTCTGATTCTGACCGTGAAAAAAATATTCGGCCGCCGGCTAAGCGCGGCCTTTCATTACGGCATCTGGTTTCTTCTGATTCTCCGGCTTCTCGTTCCCTATGCGCCGCAAAGCCCCGCAAGCGCGCTGAATCTCATCTCACCGGCGGTGAATTTGCTCGAAGGCGGGACCTCTTCTTCCCTGAATTCAGGCTCCCGTGTCCAGAAAACGGCCGGCCGTTCGGCTGAAACCGGACAAAAGAAAACGCAGCCTGTCAAACCGATTTTCCAAAGCAGCGGCAAAAGTACCGAAACGGGCGTTTCCGCTTCGCCCCTTGAATCGGGGTTAGCCGCCGTATGGCTGGCCGGCGTGCTTTTTTGCCTTGCGAAAATACTGTTTCTGAACCGGCGCTTTCAAAGACAATTCAAAAATACCGTTCCCGCGGCGGATCTGCAGATCCGGCGGCTTTCCGAAGAATGCCGGTCCCTGCTTTCCCTTTCCGCCGACCTGCCGGTCTGCTGGTCCGAGGCAGTCGGGACGCCGTCCCTGTGCGGAATTCTGCACCCGCGGATTCTGCTCCCCGTGCAACTTGAAGGCCGGCTCAGCGAAACGGAGCTGAAAGAGGTTCTGCTTCATGAGATGGCACATTACAAGCGGAAGGATCTTCCCGTCCTTTGGGTGACCACACTGCTCAAAGCCGTTTATTGGTTCCATCCGCTCGTCTGGTATGCCTTTTATCGGATGCGGCAGGACGGAGAAAATGCCTGTGACGCAACGGTCCTTTCTCACCTTTACGAAGGGGAACAGAACAGCTATGGGCATTTGCTCCTCCATCTGCTGGAACTGAGGCTTCCTTCCAGGCCGCCGGTCAGCGTGGGCATGGTGACAAAAATCAATCAAAAACAACTGAAAAGGAGAATTCTGATGATCGCGAATTTTCAAAAATCCGCTTCCCGCAAAAAAATGATTCTATCGGTTCTGCTGGTTGCTTTGATAGGTCTGACCGGCCTGACCGGCGCAAAGCAGGCTTCGGCGCAAAATGTCAGTTCCAATCCGGCCGCGGTCCTCGCGCAAAGCACCGTCATGCCGAAGACCGGGGAAGAAGTGGCAGAGTATTGGGCGGATACGCTGGCGCAGCGGAACGGAGCGGCGCGCTTTGCCATCCTGAGCGATGACTTAAAGAAAAAAGACTTTCAGAACTATAAGGATTTCCACTTTGTGGTCGGCGGTTCCAGTCCCTGGGTGGCCAGCTACACGGTTCAGAAGAAGGAGGAAACGGCCGCCGGAACGGAATACCAAATCAATTATCTGTTTACCGATTCGACCCGGGCCAAATATAAAGGTTCCGAAACCATCACAGTCAAGCAGTCGGGACAGAACTGGTTTGTGGTCCGCCACGAAGATCTGGACCTGGGATGCCCGGATTTGTCGGATTCCATAGGCCAGTACAAAGACTGGGAATGGGCGGCTCCCGCATGGTTGCCGAACAGAACGGCCGAAGGAACCGCCCAGTGGTGGACGGAAGCGCTGAAAGAGCATAACGGGGCCTACCGTTATGCCTGCCTTTCCCCCGAATTGCAGACCAACTCGGAAGCCGATCTCCTGCAAAAGCAAAACTGGGTCATCGGATCTTCCGGCACGTCGGTCATCAGCTCTTCGGTGATTCCGATTCACCAGACCGCAAATGCCGTTCAGTACCGGATTCAGTATCAAATGAGGGATTCCTCCGGAAAAACTTCTCAGCGCACGGAATCCATTACGGTCAAAAAGGAAAGTCCCGGCGATTGGGCGGTATCTCAGTATGACAATCAGCTTCTGCCTGATGTGAAGTAATCCTACAGCAATTCCATTTTCAGATCGCGAGGTAAGATTGTCCATCCCCCCGCCGAAGGCGGGGGGATGGACACAAACCAATTGCATTATTAACTGGAAATGCTGTAATAGCTAAAAGTCGTAAGGGCAGTTCCAAGGAACTGCCCTTACGACTAATCCGTCCAGTTTTGAAAGAGCTGCCGCACTTCGGCCCGCAGCCCCTTGTGTTTTGGCAGAGACAGATCCGGGTCTTGAGAAAACAGAGCCTTAGCGGCCGCCTGGGCCCTTTGCAGGGGCGCCATGTCCGCCATCATATCCGCAATTTTTAAAGCGGGGAGCCCATGCTGCCGGTTGCCGAAGAAGTCCCCGGGGCCCCGCAGCTTTAAATCCTCGTCCGCAATGCGGAACCC
>DHDF01000140.1:0-130 GCA_002399225.1 bacterium UBA4883 | reverse complement strand
TCCGCAATGCGGAACCCGTCGGAAGTGGTGCAGAGAATTTTCAGGCGGGCGGCCGCTTCTCCGCTTCGCGAGTCGGAGATCAGGATGCAGGTGGAAGCCTGTGTCCCGCGGCCGATGCGCCCGCGAAGCT
>DHDF01000128.1:2660-3040 GCA_002399225.1 bacterium UBA4883 | reverse complement strand
GAGATGCAGGGCGCCGTTTCGCTCTCCGTCCCGATGGTGGCGGAAGCGAAAATCGGGAAGACCTGGTACGAGGCGAAGGCATAGCCGATGGGAATTTTTGCCTGCCCCGTGTGCGGGGCGCCGCTCCGTCGGGAAGAGAAAACCTGCCGCTGCCCGAACGGCCACAGCTATGATTTTGCCAGAGAAGGCTATGTCTACCTTCTTCCGCCGAATAAAAGACATTCCGCCGACCCGGGCGACAGCAAGCAGATGGTGGCCGCCCGCCGCCGCTTTCTGGAGTCGGGAGGCTATGAGCTGTTCAGCAACCGCCTCAATGCGCTGGTGCGGGACGGCGCGGGGGGCCGCCGGCCCATGATCCTGGACGCGGGCTGCGGTGAGGG
>DHDF01000128.1:0-2502 GCA_002399225.1 bacterium UBA4883 | reverse complement strand
CTGGACGCGGGCTGCGGTGAGGGCTATTATGCGGGCCGCCTGAGAGAGTTTCTCCTTCAGAGCGGCATGGAGCCGGAACAGTACGGATTTGACATCTCCAAATCCGCCGTCAGGGCCGCCGCGAAGAAATACCGGGGAATCTCCTTTGCCGTCGGCAGCATGTTCGGCATTCCCGTTTTGCCCGCGTGCGCGGACGTTGTCACGGATGTGTTCGCGCCGATCGTGCCGGGAGAGCTGCGGCGCGTGCTGCGCCCCGGCGGCCTGCTGATCCTCGCCGTGCCGTCGCCGCGGCATCTGTACGGGCTTAAGGAAATTCTGTATGACGAGCCTTACGAAAACGAGTACAGGGAGACGGAGTACCCGGGCTTCGCCTTTCGAGAGCGGGTGCCGGTGCGGGGGACCCTCGCGCTCCATGAAAATCAGGCGCTGGAAGATCTGTTTGCCATGACCCCTTATTTCCGAAAAACGCCGCGGGAAGGCTGTGAACGGCTTGCCCGCACTCAGTCGCTGAAGACGGAAATCGGATTTGACTTTTTACTTTATCGCAAGGTGGGAAAAGGATGAGCAAGCGCAAAGCATTCGTCAACTTCGTCAAAGCGGAAAATATCCTGTTCCTGTTTCTGGTAACGGTTGCAGCGATGGCAGTCCGGCTGAAATTTTTCGGATACGTATCCAGCGACTACCGGGAATTTCTCGGCGGGTGGTTCCGGCTGATCCGTCAGAACGGCGGCCTCGCAGCCGCCGGCATCAAATTCGGCGATTACACCCCTGCCTACTACTATCTGCTCGGCCTGATTTCTTATCTGCCGTTTTCCGGGCTGCACCTGATCAAGGCTCTGTCCTGTGCAGGGGACATCGTGTCGGCCTATTTCGTTTTCCGGATGGTCGACCGGAAGTACGGCGAATTCTGGGGGGAGATTTCCTATGCCGTCGTCCTGTTTTTGCCCAGCGTCATCATGAACTCCGCCCTGTGGGCCCAGTGTGACTCAATTTACACCGCCGCTCTGCTGGCCTGCGTCGCTTTTCTGATGGAGGGGAAATCGTACCGCGCCGTCACGGCGTTTTCAATTGCGTTTGCTTTGAAATTGCAGGCGGTGTTCCTCGCGCCGTTCCTGCTCCTTCTGCTGCTCAAGCGGCGCATCAAGGCGCGCTGCCTGCTGATCCTGCCGATGGTATACCTCATTTCTATCCTGCCCGCCGCTCTGCTTGGCCGCAGCTTTTGGGATCTGCTGACCGTCTACTTCCGCCAGGCGGGGGAGTATAACCGCCTGACGATGAATCTGCCGAATCTGTTCGCGTGGTTTCCTGCACGCGCGCAGACTTCCGCGGGGCAGGCGGCGGTGCTGGCCGCCGGAGCGGTGGTGCTGTTCACGCTAGTCTACCTGTGTTCGAAACGGTTCCAGATGACGGATGAAATGCTGATTTCGCTCGCTCTGTTTTATGTGATGCTGCTGCCGTATATTCTGCCGTTTATGCACGAGCGGTACTGGTACCCGGCGGATCTGTTTTCAGTGGCGTTTGCGTTCTACTTTCCGGAAAAGTTCTATGTTCCGGTTATTACGGTTCTGTCTTCCACCTATGGCTACTGCCGGTTCTTGTTTGGGTTCCATTTCATCAGCATAAAGCTGTTCTCCGTTTTGATGCTCTTTAACCTGATCTGGGTTGCGATCCATATTATCTACTGCATCCGGGACGGCTCCGACTGGAAGGTGGCGCGGCGCGGATGGAAGACCTGAGGCTGGTCCCGATGGCTGCACGGCATTTGGATGACCTTGCCGCGCTGGAGCGGATCTGCTTTGCGGAGCCCTGGACCCGCGCAGGGCTTGCCGCGGAGCTTTCGAGCAAAACCGCCGTTTTCCTGGTTGCGGAACTAAGCGGCGAAACCGCCGGATATGCCGGGATGCATTGCGTCTGCGGGGAATGCTATGTAGACAACGTCGCCGTGTTTCCGCGCTTCCGCCGGCAGGGGGTCGGCCGTGCGCTGACGCGGGGGCTGATCGAACGCGCCGGGAAGCAAAACGCTGAGTTTTTCACGCTGGAGGTCCGCCCTTCCAATACGGCGGCAGTCGCGCTTTACGAGTCGCTCGGCCTGCGCCCGGCGGGCCGGCGAAAGAATTTTTACCGTAATCCGCAGGAAGATGCGCTGATCCTGACGCTCTTTTTTCACCCGCCGGGCGGAAAAGAAGAAAAGGGCGAAGCCACCGTGCGGGACGGTTCCGAAATTTTGCCGGTGTAAACAAGCCTGTGCTTTTAGCTTGGAGGAAGGAATCTGTCATGCCAAAACGTGAGACCCGCCTTCTGGGGATCGCCTGTACGTTCGTCGGATTTTAATTGCGCCGACCAAAGCCGGAGTCACCGTGAGCTGCGGCAACAACAATACGATCGAAAAGGCGGAGGACCCAAAGCGCCGTTTCGGAAAGCATTCCCAAAAACGGGAGAAAGGCTCTGTGGAGGATCTATGAAAATTTTAGGAATTGAAAGCTCCTGCGATGAAACCGCCGC
>DHDF01000126.1:418-3225 GCA_002399225.1 bacterium UBA4883 | reverse complement strand
CGATACACCTCATATCATTCGTTGGATTTCCGGATGGATATAAAACGAGAGGCAGCTCAAAGGATAGCTACCTCTCGTTTACGAGTCAGCGTATTTTATTGATGTGTTGAAATCGCGGATGCCGCTGCAGACTTCAAGATAAATAAAAAGACTGACAGTTCCTCTGCCAGTCCGTCGGAAACGTGCAAACGCACCAAAAGACTTAGGAAACCTGGCTTTATTTTTCGGCTTTCATGCAGGGAGCACACCCGTTGCGGCTATCGGCGCAACACGGCATTATGAATCCGCACCTTTTTTCAAAACGATCCATTTTCTTCACGGATGTACCCTCCCATCATTGTAAAGTAAACTTATATGTTTTATTAAATAGAGCTTAATACTTTTCCTCAGCCTTGTCAATCAATTTTTGAATTTTGTCGGTTGCAACAAAATTATCCGTCCGTACGACGGAGTATTGACGAAAATCTTCCTATGACAAGATGAAACCGGCAAATCAAAATACCAGCCGCATATCATGCCATACGACGCCGCCGCAGACGGATTTTGATATTCCAAGATTCACATACCCGAATTTTTCGTAATAATGAATCAGTTTATCTTCGCATGTGAGGATACAGCCCTTCCGTCCCTGAGCCTTCGCATCGGAAATGACCCGCTCCATGATCCTGGCGGCGCAGCCTCTTCTGCGGTATTCCGGCAGGATGGTCACGCCAAAGATCGCCTGCCAGTCGCCTTTTTCATTGTGCAGCCGGGCGTCCTGATACATGGCGTCCCGGATCGCGTCTTCATCGGTGGCCATGCCATCGATGAATCCGACCAGCTTTCCGCCTTCTTCCAGAAGCCAAAAATGGTTTGGATAAACCTGCAGCCTCGCTTTGAAATCCTTTTCCGTCGCCGCCAGGGATTTCGGGAAGCACTTCCCTTCCACTGCAGCGACAGCCGCCAAATCCGCTATATCTGCGGTTCGAATTTCCATTAATCCTCTATCTCCCGCCTCAATCGCTTTGATGTTTTATTCCGATAAATGCCTGCTTTTCGGCTTTTGTCTTCAGCACTGTCACGGGGGTGTGACCGCCCCCCACATAGAGGGGATATGCCTCTTCAGGAATATAACGTTCTTCGGCCGGATAAACAGGCGTTTCAGTTTCGGTGAAAAGTGCGCCGCATCCCCCGATCGGTTCCCCGGGCGTATCCAGCGGCACGGTTACGGCGTGCAACGCCTGTGCAAGCTCAATATGAAGCATCACGTCCCGATAGACGACGGCCGGATCGAATTTATCCCAGGTATCTTCCGTAGTAAGGGTCATTTCGTTCATGGCCTGCACCGTCATGGTGGGGATACCGCGCCGTTCGAAAGCGCCGGTCGCACACACCGACCAGATCCGGGCGATCGGCATCGCCATTGGCGGAATGCCACGTTTGGCCATCGAAAGCGCGACCAGCGGCCAAAGCACCGGGTTATCTGAAGTTATGGCCATGCGCGGAGAGTTCGCGTTTCCATCGCTGATGTGGTCGAGCCATAGCAGGGTATCGATGCGCGGCACAAGGCTTTTCCGGCGGTTCAGCAGCGTTACCGCCGCCTGGCAGCAATTGCCCCAGACATGGAAACTGTCGAAGAAAAACAGCATGGATTTTCTCCGCTCTCCGATCGGCCTCGAACCAAAATATTTTGCAAGCGCAAGCGTCCCGACCACCCCGACCGTATCGCAGACCGCCCCCTCGAAGGCCGTGCAGGAATGCGCGCCGCAGGCGATGGTCGTGCTTGTGCGGCCGGGGATAAAACCGACCACAAGCTGCGTTGTTGAAACTTTCCTCACCCCTTTGACGGCCAGGTGGACCTGAAGCTCTCCGCGTTTCAGCAGGGTCCGTATCCTGAGTCCGTCGTCATGGCCGATATTCAGCACCGGCAGTTTATATTGGCGGTGTTTTCCGGTCTCTGACTGTCCCCGGACATTACTCCCTCCTGTCGGCTTTATTCCCGGCTCGACAAGCTTTAGGGCGTTCCCCGGCGTATCGCTGAAATAGCCGACCATCCCCGCCGCGCCGTGAACAAAAGCCAGATCGTACAGATGCAGCAGCCCATACCGTTCCCGCATGGCGCATGGACCCTCGTGGTCCCAAAGCTCCCCCCAGTCGACAAAGACGATTTTCCCGTTGACGTCCTTCCCTTCATAATCGGATTCTCCGCCGCGGCCGATATCGACCAGAGGGGCCGTGATGTCCCCGAAGCCTACGTTGTTTTCTGGGAAACACGCGAAAGTCCGCTCCACGGGCGAAACGATCTCGAACGACCACTCATGGAAAAAAACGCCCCGGAAGGTCAGCGGTTCTTCCCACACTTCGGCTCCGAACGAGGCAAGCTTGTCGACAAGATATCGAACCGTGTCGTCCATCGACGTCGTTCCGGGTACACGCGGCGACATCCGATCGAGTTCGATCCCCCATTGGCAGAGTTCCTCGGGCGACAAAACGCCCTCCGCCACAGGCAGGTCGAGCCCCTGCATCAGATTGTAAAAAGGTGTGACGGTCCCCGCGCCGCTTTGGTGCATGACTTCATAAAGGGCGTGCAGGTCCTGTCCGGGCAGTTCGCCTTTTCCACTCAGTCGGGACCAAATATCGCTGACCCCCCTCACCAGCCCCGGCAGCGTCTTCCTTTTTTCCTGGATCATCTGCTGATCCGAAGCCGATAATCCCGATATGTTCTGCATCTGAGAAAGGATTTCCAAAGTCGCATCAAACATGCCCATCGCGGTACCTCAATAAAAAATCATGACACGCTTTATTGGTAAGCTTTTTCAAACGCTTGT
>DHDF01000126.1:0-128 GCA_002399225.1 bacterium UBA4883 | reverse complement strand
TAGCTGAAAAGCTTTACGGAGTTCAAAAATTTTTCGTATTGCTTCGGTGTTCCGTTAAAACCGAAAGTGAAAACATAACCGGCGCCCTTCGGAAGGTATTTTTTTGCAAGCTCCCGATACGGGCTGTT
>DHDF01000025.1 GCA_002399225.1 bacterium UBA4883 | reverse complement strand
ACCTCCATTGTCGAGGGCGGCGCCCACGACGTGATCCTGAAGGACGCAAGCAACAATCTCGTGAAATAAGCTCCAAGCATAGGAATATCATGGAAAAGCCTCCGTGAGAGACGACTGAAAAGTCCGGCCGACGCGCGCCGTCTTTTTTAGTCGTTCTTCAGGAGGCTTTTCTTGATGGCTCAGGCTGAAATCCGAATCTGTTTCTGTCCCCTTCTGCCGCAGACGGAGAAAAGGACATGGGCATGCAATTGAATGAAATCGGCCGGATTTGTGCTTTGCTTCCATTTTAGATGCGGACGGATTTTGCCGCATGCCCAAAGCATCTTTACGATTCTGCTCCTTTCAAGAGCGTTAAGCCGTTTGTTTCAGCTTCAGCCTTTCCCCGGGTTTCCTGCTCCAGCTTTCCCAGTTCTTTCAGATCATACTGATAGCTCGCGGGGTAGCCGATGCTGAGCAGCGCTTTGTCGTATCTGGAAAAAGTCATCGAGGCAGCCTCGCCGTTTTCGCCTTTGACGACGAAGGTGATGTCTGGGTCGTTGTTGGTGTAGCCCTGGCAGTTGTATTCGGCCGCTGCGATTGCGCCGTGAACGACGTTTAGCTTTTCGGCGGTTTTCTTTGCCGCCGCCGCATATTTTTGCGGATTCTTGGCGAGGGCCAGGTCCAGGCCCACGGAGACGTTTTTGTCGAGCGTTCTGGTGCGCACGACACTGAATAATTCTCCTGTCACGGAGTCTACTTTGAAGGAATAGCTGGATTTTTTATTGATCGTGACATCGCCGCACCAGCTGGAACGGGGAAAACTACTGTGCGCCTTATCGTAGCCCAGTTCGATGGCCTTTCCTTCTAGGCTCAGGCCGTACACGCTCCAAAGGGCCTGCGCGCCGATCTCGGCAGCGTCCTGCTTCGTCATGTCCTTGTCGGTCGGCTTCTGGTTTTTGTAATAGTCAAGATCAATGTTCTTCACGGTATAGTTTGCCTTTTTGTAGCCTTCCGGTAGGTTGCGCTGCGCTGTGCCGGATGACGGGTTTGTCTCGCTGACGTAGCTGGTGGGGGCCGCAGCGGACTTGTTGTATTCTGCCGCCACAGCCGTTTGCGTCAACCCCTGGAACAGTATTGTGCCCGCCCCGATCAGCGCCGCGGCCGCCAAGACGATGCCGCGCTTGCCTTTTGAACTGTCTGTTTTCATGCGAATTTCTCCTTTGCTGTTTTATTTATGATCACAGGAAACAGTATATAGGGTCTGAGTTATGGAATCGTAATTGTGTTGTGATGAAGTTGTAAAAGTTACCTTTGCCGTCGTACCCTCTCCGGGGATGCTGCTGAAGCTCAGCTCCGCGCCGTGGCTCAGAGCGATCTGCCGGCAGATGGCAAGTCCCAGTCCGGCGCCGCCGTCGCTGCGGTTCCGCGATTTTTCCTCCCGATAGAAAGGCTCCGTGATCTGATGGAGTATTTCGGGGGCCATACCTTTTCCGTCATCCTTCACGCTGATTATTATCTGATCGCCCTCGCTCACGGCGCAGACGGCGATGTGCCCGTGCTTCCCACATGCCTTGATCGCGTTGTCGATCAGATTGATCAGCAGACTTTCCAGCAGAGAAGCCTCTCCGCATATCGTTTCCGATTCACACCGGAATTCCACCTGAATGTCTCTCCCGGAAAGCCTGCCGTACATCGCTTTCCCGACCGACGCAAAAAGGTCGGATATCTTCACCTCGCCGCGGACGATCTGATTGTTTTGAAGATTTGCCAGCGTCAGCAGCTGAGACGAGATCGTCTGCAGGCGGCGGCTTTCGGACATGATGTACTGGAGCGCCGAAAGCCTGTCATCCTCGGACAGTGCGGCCTTTTGCATATATTCCGCGTATCCGTAGATAGAGGTCAGCGGCGTGCGGAGCTCATGGGCAAAATTATCGACGAACTGCTGTTTTTTGTCAGCGGTATCTTTCAGCTCCGTGATCTGCCGCTGGATTTCATCCGCCATGTGGTTGAAGCTCCGCGCCATTTCGGCAAGCTCGTCGTGCCCGGATACCGGAAGCCTTGTTTCATACGCGCCGTCCGCGATGTCCCCGGAGGTCCGGGAAATCTGCCTGAGCGGCCGGAAAATCCGGTTCAGCACGAGTAGCAGGCCGAAGGCCAGCAGAATGGAAAGGACAAATCCCGCAAGAAACAAGAGGTTTTTCAGCCGGCGCCACGAGCTGATTGCCCCGCTCGTATCGTAGAGATAAACCAGAGTGTAGAAATCGTAAGGGGCGGGAAGCTTTCCTGAAACGACGACATAGGTTCTGCCATCCGCCTTTCGTATCGTCGCCAGACGGTTTCCATTTTCCGGCGACTTTGGGTTCTGCAGTGCTTTCGTATATTTGCTGGAATAGACGAGCCGGCCGTTCTTATAAAATGCAAGCCCGGCCTTGCTATTCGTGGAAAGATAGCCGTAGGGCTGGAGCAGGGAGCTCAGGGAATCCTCCGGCTTCATCCCGCGGCTTTCCACAGAGGCGAAATCCTTGATTAAAGCGGATGCGATAAAATAGTGCTCGCCCAGGCTCGCTTCCTTCGCGCGGCTTACCGTGCCATGAAACATCGCGACGGAAACGATGGAGATGCCGAGGTTGAAGAAGAAAAGGAAAAGCGTCAGGGTCGATAAGAAGGTCCTTTGCTTCATCGGTTTGCCTCCAGACGGTACCCCACCTTGTAAACCGTTTTGATCCTGTCTTCCCAGCCCAACTTTTTCCGCAGCTTTTGAATATGTACGTCGACGGTTCTGGTGTCTCCTTCAAAATCGTAGCCCCAGACCAGCTCCAGCAGCTTTTCCCGGGAAAGCGCAATGTTGCGGTTGTTCACGAGGACTTCCAGCAGCTCGTATTCTTTTGGAGTGCAATCCACAGGCTGACCGTTATGGAATACCTGACGGCTGCCGAAATCGACTTTTACGTTTCCCAGTTCAAACCGGCTGGTGGCTTTCTTTGTTCGCCGGAGGACCGCTTCCACCCGCGCCAGCAGCTCCAGCATTTCAAACGGCTTTGTCAGGTAGTCATCCGCCCCCATGGAAAAACCCCTGATCCGGTCGGGCAGGCTGTTTTTCGCGGTCAGGAATATGGTGGGGGTCTGCTTCGCCTGCCGGATCACCTCGAACCCGTCTAGGCCCGGCAGCATGATGTCCAGAATCATTAGATCGTAGGATCGCCGCTGTATTTCAGAAACGGCGGCTTTGCCGTCGAAAACGGAGCTGCATTGATGCCCCACCAGCTGCAGATTTCTTTTTACCAGCTCGTTGATTGCGGCTTCGTCCTCGACGATTAAAATAGATGCCAAATGGATGCGCCTCCCCTTGTCTCAAATTATATTAGCAGCATTTTATATTAGCAGCATTTTGTTATGAAGTTGTAAAAGAAACCGGCGATTCCAAAAGCGCCCGGACGCAAAAATCCCCCGGCGTGCGGCCGGGGGACAATCTGTTTTATTTTCTCAGCGG
>DHDF01000089.1:3612-3935 GCA_002399225.1 bacterium UBA4883 | reverse complement strand
AAGAACATGTGCTCGGTGCGGCAGAGGCCGATGCCCTCGGCACCGAAGTCGCGGCCCTGCTTGGCATCGCGCGGGGTGTCCGCATTGGTGTAAACTTCCAGGCGGCGTGCCTTGTCCGCCCAAGCCATAAAGCGGCCGAAACTGCCGCTGATGGAAGCCGGAACGGTTGGGAGCGCAATGTCGTAAATTTTGCCGGTCGAACCGTCGATGGAGATGTAGTCGCCCTCTTTGACGGTCTTGCCGCCCAGCGTAAACTGCTTCTTGTCATAGTCGACCACAATCTCGCCGCAGCCGGAAACACAGCAGGTGCCCATGCCGCGCGC
>DHDF01000089.1:3275-3431 GCA_002399225.1 bacterium UBA4883 | reverse complement strand
GGTCAGGATGCCTTCCGCGGAAGCCATGCCTTCAATATCTTCCGGAGAGGTTTCGAGGCGGACCAGAATCACTTTTTCTCCGTTGTCTTTCCACGCCTTGGCGTCTTCCGCCGAAAAGACAACTCTTCCGCAGGCAGCGCCCGGAGAAGCCGCAAG
>DHDF01000089.1:0-2951 GCA_002399225.1 bacterium UBA4883 | reverse complement strand
CGGGTCTGCAGCATGAACAGGTGGCCGTCTTCAATGGTGAATTCCATATCCTGCATGTCCCTGAAATGATTTTCAAGGTTGGTCGCAATCTTGGCAAACTGGTCGTACACCTCCGGCATCTGCTCTTTCAAATGGCTGATTGGGGACGGCGTGCGAACGCCGGCCACAACGTCTTCGCCCTGCGCGTTGATCAGGTATTCCCCGAACAGCGCCTTTTCGCCGGTTGCGGGGTTGCGGGTAAATGCCACGCCCGTTCCGGAATGGTTGCCGGAATTGCCGAAGGCCATCTGCTGCACGTTGACCGCGGTGCCCCACTCGTACGGGATCTCATTCATCTTGCGGTAAACATTCGCGCGGGGATTGTCCCAAGAGCGGAACACGGCCTTCACGGCCTCAATCAGCTGCTCCTTCGGGTCCTGCGGGAACGGCTGATGCTCATTGTCCTCATAGATCTTCTTGAAAATGCCAACCAGTTTTTTCAGATCGTCGGCCGCCAGGTCGATATCGTTCTTGACTCCCTTTTCCGCCTTCATCTTGTCAATTTCGTCTTCAAAGAGGCTCTTGGAAACACCCATGACGACATCCGCGAACATCTGAACAAAGCGGCGGTAGCTGTCGTAAGCGAAACGTGGGTTGTTGGTCTTTTTCGCCAGACCCTCAACGGATTCGTCGTTCAAACCCAGGTTCAGGATCGTGTCCATCATGCCTGGCATAGACTGGCGCGCGCCGGAACGGACGGAGACCAGCAGCGGGTTGTTGATGTCGCCAAACGTTTTCCCGGTGATTTTTTCCAGGCCCTTCATATGTTCAAAAATATCATTTTGAATTTTCTCGTTGATTTGACGGCCGTCCGTGTAATACTGAGTGCAGGCATCCGTCGTAATGGTAAAGCCCTGTGGCACCGGCATTCCGGCAGCGGTCATTTCTGCGAGGCCGGCGCCCTTGCCACCTAGAATGTTTTTCATCGTGGTCATATCACCATGAAAGGTCTCACTGCCCTCGGTGAAGTAGTACACGTACTTGTAACTCATTTAACTACCTCCTGAAAAGATTGTGTTTTTAAACAGATATTCGCGCCCACTCTCAAAATGGTTGGATCTTTTTTTAATTATATCAAATTCCAGAATCAAATGCTATACTTTCTCCCAATCATGTGCATTATTTTTACCATTTTTCCATATAAATTTCCCACTGCCGCATCAATTCTCAGTCAAAAGGTATTGAATAGTCCCGGACCGGCGGCCCGTTCCTGGACCACCCCCGTTTTCTGCGCTTAAAAAAAGCCGGGGCGGATCTGCCCAGGTTCCGCCGGGTCTTTGCTTTAAACTCCAGGCCGGCTTCTCGCAGCAGGGTCTGTTTGCGGCGGTATTCTTTAGAATCTGTCCCAAGATAAACTTCACATTGCCACCGGTGCGGATGCCATCGGCTCGCAGCGGAAAATCCACCTCCGTTCCGCGTGGTTCACGCCCCTTTCGGCAGGGAGCGAATTCTCACCTAAATTTTCCATAAATATCCATTCTCTTTTTCCTATTTTATTTCATCGGACGAAAGAAGTCAAATTCTTTTTCACAGAGCGCTTTCATAAGCTGTAATAAATTTCACTAATCCCCTGAAATGGCTTGAAAAATAAAATGAATATGAGATAATAGAAGTGGAAAGAAATGCGGATCGCGACAAAAAGCGCGATACAAACCCCACAGATTACGGAGGAATCAGCATGCCAGACCAAAACTGCGCCGTGATTCTGGCCGCGGGAGAGGGAAAGAGGATGAAGCGGGATCGCCCAAAGGCGCTCGCAGCCGTCCTGTTCAAGCCGATGCTGGAATGGGTCCTCGATTCCGTCAAAGCGGCCGGGATCTGGCATCTTTGTGTTGTCACCGGCTATCTGCACGAACAGGTGGAACAGTTTTTACAAAAATATGACCCCGGCATTTGTACGGCCTTTCAGCCGCAGCGCAGGGGCACCGGGCACGCCGTGAGGATGGCGGCCGATTTTTTGCGCTCAAATGCGGGGGGAAATGTTCTTATTCTGAACGGAGATTCCCCATTTCTCAGCCCGGAAGATATTCAGGCGGCCTACAAAACCCACCGGGAAAGTGGAAACGCCGTCACGGTGATCTCCGCGCAGGTGATGGACCCGACCGGCTACGGACGCATCGTGCGCGGGCAGACCGGACATCTGGCCGCCATTGTGGAGCAGAAAGACGCCTCTGCGCAGGAAAGGCAAATCCGGGAGATCAACTCCGGTGCTTACTGGTTTCAAAATGAGAATCTCCTGGGAATTCTCTCTGAAATCGGGAATCAGAACGCGCAGGGGGAATACTACCTGACGGACGCCGTTCGGCTTCTGATCGAGCGGGGCGAAAAAGCGGGCGCCTGCAGAGCCGACAGCGCAGAAGCGGTGTTAGGCGCCAACGACTGCCTGCAGCTTGCAGAGCTCAACCGCATCGCCAGGGGGAAAATTATGGCTGCCCATCTGCTGGAAGGCACCGAGATCCCCTGCGGCGACGGGGTCATCATCGGGCCGGATGTTTCCATCGGGCGCAACGTCACCCTTCTGCCGGGAACGATTCTCCGGGGCAAAACTTCGATTGGCCCGAACTGTGTTCTCGGGCCAAACACCGTTTTAACGGACTGCGCGGTTGGCAGAGGCTCGGTCCTCAATTCCGTACAGGGCAACGGCTGCACCATAGAGCCCGGTCAGGCCGTTGTTCCTTATACCGTCATGACCGGCAAGGCAAAGACAGACAAAAAATAGGGGGACAAACACAAATGAGTTTTCATGGGAAAGATATCAAGATCTTCGCCGCCAGCGCAAGCCGGCAGACGGCTGAAAAAATCGCCAAATGCCTCGGGCTGCCGCTGGGCAGAAGTGATGTGGGCACCTTCAGCGACGGCGAAATTTCGGTTTCTCTCTACGATTCGGTCCGCGGCTCCGACTGCTTCATCGT
>DHDF01000096.1:6284-6424 GCA_002399225.1 bacterium UBA4883 | reverse complement strand
CAGGTAAAGGTTCCGCGCAGCTTATTGAGAATCAGGGTGCTCAGCGCCTCCCCTTCGATGTCGTCCGCAATGATAACCAGCTTTCTGCCGGACTGAACAATCTTTTCGAGCAGCGGGAGGATCTCCTGTACATTGGAAAC
>DHDF01000096.1:5770-5958 GCA_002399225.1 bacterium UBA4883 | reverse complement strand
TCGGAAATCAGTTTGCCGATAAATCCATTGGACGCGGAAATGGATGCGACACGCGCAATGTCGTCCGGGCCGGTAATCTTTTGAGAATTCTTTCTCAGGGCCTTCACCGCGATGTCCACGGTATCCTGGATGCCCTGGCGGATTGCCATCGGATTTGCGCCCGCGGTCACATTCTTCATGCCTTCGCG
>DHDF01000096.1:286-5620 GCA_002399225.1 bacterium UBA4883 | reverse complement strand
TCGCGGATCAGCGCCTGAGCCAGCAGGGTTGCGGTTGTGGTGCCGTCGCCGGCCACATCGTTCGTCTTGGTAGCAACTTCCTTGACAAGCTGCGCGCCCATATTCTCGAACGAATTTTCCAATTCGATTTCCTTCGCGATCGTCACGCCGTCGTTGGTGATCAGCGGAGCACCGTATTTTTTATCGAGAACAACGTTGCGGCCTTTCGGGCCCAGGGTAATTTTGACGGTATCGGCAAGCTGATTTACGCCGCTTAACAGTGCTCTTCTGGCTTCTTCGCCGTAAATAATCTGTTTTGCCATAAATTTGATTCCTCCAAATTTTAATATTGATAAAAGTGCCTGTTTATTCTACAATTGCAAGAATATCGCTCTGACGAACGAGTGTGTAATCCACGCCGTCCAGCTTGACTTCGGTTCCGGAATATTTGCTGGTGATCACCCGATCACCCTTTTTCACATACATGGTAACCTCTTTGCCGTCCACCAGTCCACCCGGGCCAGCTTCAATCACATCGGCAATCTGAGGCTTTTCTTTTGCGGAACCTGCCAAAATGATACCGCTTTTGGTTGTTTCCTCCGCTTCTTCCATTTTAATCAGCACTCTGTCTAACAAAGGTTTGACTGTCATAGAATATATCCTCCTTAATCATTGTTTCATTTAGCACTCATTAACCTTGAGTGCTAAGAATATTTTATCTGCTTCTCTGTTAAAAATCAAGAGGTTTTCTAAGAAAAAAATGAATTTCACAAATTATTTACAAATTCCCCCAAGTCATGCCGTTCTTCCGGGACTATAAAACGGGCCGCATGGGGCAGCACCCGGTAGCTGACCGCCTGAACCAGAGCGATTTCTCCATCCCGGTTGGAGGCGACGGGCTTGTCTGCGAAAACTTCCATCTCAGTCCCGCGCCGAAAGGTCAGGATACCGTCAAATTCTTTTGCGCCGATATGCCGGCCCGCCTTGTACATGCCGGCAAGCTTTGGAATCCGCAGCGGCGGCGGTTTGCGGATCAGAACAAAGTCCAGAAGGCCGTCGTCCGGCACGGCTTTCGGAGCGCCGTGGTATCCCCCGCCGTAATACTGCCCGCTGGCGGCGAGAACAAATAAAAAGCACCCCTCAAACTCCTTGCCGCCGTCAATGCGGATGCGCAGGTTCTCCCCAATCCTGCCGGCAAGGGTTTTCAGCAATGCAAGATCATATGCAGCGGAGCCGCTGAGGAAAGGGACCCGCTTAAGACGCCTCGTTTCCAGAGAAACTCTCGCGTCCATTCCGACGGAGCAGAGATTAATGGAAACGCCAAGTTCAGAGCGAATCAAATCAACCGGCCTGGAGGCGCCGGCAACCTGCAACTCAGGCGAAAGAAAGCGCTGCCGGGGTGCAAATGACCTGACATAGTCATTCCCCGTTCCGCATGGGAAAATCCCAATTTCTGCATTTTCCTTTCCAGCAGCTCCCTGGGCGATTTCGGCCAAGGTGCCGTCGCCGCCGATCGCATAGATCCGGACCGGGCCCTCCCGCCCCGCTTCCCGCGCCGCCAGCTTAACCGCCTCTCCGGGTTCCCGCGTCAGATAGCAGACGGGGTTTAGTCCCTGCTCCAGAAAAAAGTGCCGGACCGGCGGCAAAACCGTTTCGGAAGGATCCCGTTTGCCCGCCGCCGGATTTATGATCAGGACATATCTCATCCGTCCTTCTCCCCCTGCGCGGGCGGAAACAGCACGCCCAAAGAGATTCCGAACATGCCGGAAGCCCTCCTCAGCCCGTCCGAGATCTCCGCTCGTGAAAAATGACAACTTTCCAGAGTTTTGTCGTCAAGCAGGTTCAGCCTGGAATAAAAATCTACGGCTGCCGCCAGGGACTGTTCATCCCGTGGTTTCATCTGGTCAAAGAGCAGATTTTCAGCCTCATGAAGCCGTTTTTCCCGGATCATCCTCACCAGTTGCAAAGAAAGCCGGTCCATGCTCCCGTCTCCGCTTTCCTTCTGAATGTCATGGTTTTCCATTCTGGCCGACTTTTTCCCCAGAATGGCAACCGTCAGAAAATCAACGATGCTCTCGATCTGGCGCATCACCCAGTCTTCCTGAAACAAACCGTGCTCCTCCTCTGCCCTTATTTAAAATACATATAATACTGACAACGGATCATCCCGTTGTACAGTTTTCTTCTTTTATCGGCCTTCCTTCCGAAACAGGCTTCAAAAGTTTCATCCGGGCTGATGATAGAGTAGCTCCAGAAACGTTTGCGCTCAAATTCACGCCCCATCATACGGTAAAGTTCCCGCGCCTGCCGGAGGTCTAGCAGGCGTTCCCCATAGGGCGGGTTGCAAATGACGCAGCCGGAATCGCCGTCTGCGCGGAACTGGGAGAAATCTTGCTTTTTTACATGAACGCAGTCCGCCACGCCGGCTTTTTTCGCATTTTCCCCCGTCAGCGCAACCGCTGCGGGGTCCGTATCAAAACCGAGCGCTTCAAACGGCACATCGCGCTGAACGAGTTCGCGCGCGCGTTCCCGTTCTGCTTTCCAGACTTTTTCATCGAGGCACGAAAAATTCTCCGCGGCAAAACGGCGTCCCAGTCCCGGCGCAAGATTCTTCGCCCTCATGGCGCCTTCAATCAGGATCGTGCCGGAACCGCAAAATGGATCGATCAGCCTGCCGTCTTTCCGGACGCGGGAAAGCGACACCATAGCGGCGGCAAGTGTTTCCTTGATTGGGGCGACCGCAGAGTTCGCACGGTATCCCCGTTTGTGCAGCCCTACCCCAGAAGTGTCGATCATCAGACTAACCCGGTCTTTCAGAATCAAAAACTGAATCTGGTATTTCGTCCCCGTCTCTTCAAACCATTGGACGAAATATCTTTGTTTCAGGCGCTCTACAACCGCTTTTTTGATGATTGACTGGCAGTCTGGAACGCTTGCCAGTTTTGAAGATAAGCTGGAACCCTTTACGGGAAACGCATCCCGTTTGCCGATCCAGCGCTCCCATGGCAGCGCCCTGACCCCTTGAAACAGTTCTTCAAAACTTCGCGCGGTGAACTCCCCCACTAGGATTTGAATTCTCTCTCCGCAGCGGGACCAAAGATTGGCGCGCGCCAGCATTTCCGACGATCCTGAAAAGGCCACCCGGCCATTCTGCGCCTCCACATTCTCCGCACCCATCCGCCTGAGTTCGCCGGCGACAAGGCCCTCCACCCCCAGCAGGCAGGGGCAGACCAATTTGTAATCCTCCATCTTTTCCCCTTTCCTCACAAAGGAAGGGCCGCGACCTGCGGCCCTTCCCATTCATTTCACATTTATTTTTCGGATGTTATTCCACATCCGGCGTCAGCAGTCCATAATTGCCGCCTTTGCGCTTGTAGACCACGTTAATTTCATTGTCTTCTTGATTGCGGAACATAAAGAACTGATGCTCCAACAGATTCATTTGCAGAATCGCTTCTTCCACGCTCATGGGCTTAACGCAGAAATGCTTGGTGCGGACAACCCGGTATTCTTCAGGCTGCTCCGTTTCCGCAGGGGATTCCTGGAAATCCTCAGTCAGCGCCGAATAGTGAATCCGCTTTGTCAAACGGTTTTTATTCCTGCGAATCTGGCTCGAGAGTGCATCGACCACTTCATCCAGCGCATCATTCATCTCATCGGCAGTGGATTCCGCGCGGTAATACATGCCGCGGGAGCGAATGGTAATTTCAACGGTCTGACGGTTTTTCAGCACAGTTACAACCACTTTTGCTTCCGCATCCTCGTCGAAAATGCGGTCAAAACGAGTGAGCTTCTTTTCCACAAGCGTTTTAAAATGGTCCCGCAAATTGACTTTTCTGCCGGTAATTGTGATCTTCATGATAACATCTCCTTCTGCGTACTTTGGAGAAATGATTCTCCGCCTATACTATAGCATACGCCGAAGGAAAAGAAAATAGAAAAGCTGAAATCGCCGCTTGGGCGTGCTTTTCTCGCTTTTTTACAGTTCGGCCGCGTTGACGACTTTTCCCCCCGCGATCACGCAGAGCGGTCTGGATTCCAGACGAAGCGGATCCCCGTCAAATGCCGTCAAATCCGCATCTTTCCCCACTTCAATTGTACCGACCCGTCCGTCAATGCCACAGATCTTCGCCGGATTGACGGTGATGGCGCGAAGCGCATCCTCCCGATCCATCCCTTCCCGTGCGGCAAGAGCGGCGCAGAGCGGCAGGTACTGAATGGGAACGACGGGGTGGTCGGTGACAATCGCCGTCAGAATTCCGGCCTTTGCCAAAATTCCGGGGCTGGCCGGCGTAAGGTTCTTAAGTTCCGGCTTACTGCGGTCACAAAGAATGGGGCCTGCAAGGACCCTCACCTGATCCTGAAGCAGCCCGTCCGTAATCAGATGGGCCTCCGTTCCATGAATGATAACATAGTTGAGCCGGAACTCTTTTGCAATGCGGATTGCCGTATAGATATCGTCGGCACGGTGTGCATGAAAGTGGACTTCTTCCTCCCCGCGGAGCACGGGCAGAAGCGATTCGCATTTCAGGTTGAACTCGGGCGGGTCGGCCTTTGCATCCGAACGTGCGCGTTCCAGAGCCTGCTGATACCGCCGGGCTTTGAAAAGCTCTTCTCGAATCAGTGCGGCTGTCGCCATGCGGGTGGAAGGAGACTCGTTTTTTCCGTGATAAACCGACTTCGGGTTTTCCCCCAGCGCCATCTTCATCGCAAGCGGCGCTTTGACCACCATGTTGTCAACCCGGGTTCCATAAGTTTTCATCGCCGTCATTTGGCCGCCGATTGGGTTGGCGCTGCCGGGTCCCGTCACTACCGTCGTCACGCCCGCCGCCAGCGCTTCTGAAAAGCAGCGGTCCATCGGATTGATGGCATCCAAGGCACGCAGCTGTGGCGAGACAGGATCGGTCTCTTCGTTGCCGTCGTCCCCTTCAAAGGTCAGCCCGTCTTCCCACATGCCAAGATGCGTATGGGCATCCATAAATCCGGGGTAAAGCCCCGCGCCGTGCAGGTCCAAAACCTCTTCCCCGGAAACCGGTGTCAGCGTTCCTTCGGACACTGTTTCGATTCTGCCGTCCCGAACTCTGACAGAACCGCTGGAAATGGTTCGGCCCGCCATGGTATGAATTTCCGCGTTGCAAATCAGCATAACTGCCTCCAATAAAAAAAGCGGAGTGCGAACACTCCGCATGATAAAAATTCTATTTTCTACCTTGACTGATTGGAGCCGCCCCTTCGGGAAAAGCCTCCACGCTTGGACTCCATGCATCGCTTCAGATCCAGCATTTTTTCATCGCTTGTCTGCTTGAATTTTGAAAGCATATCCTCAAAATTCAAGCAGACAAGCGATGAAAAAAT
>DHDF01000096.1:0-201 GCA_002399225.1 bacterium UBA4883 | reverse complement strand
ATCGCTTGTCTGCTTGAATTTTGAAAGCATATCCTCAAAATTCGCCGGCTCGCTCTTTTTGCTGGGCTGCCATTCATAATGGCCCGGCCTGGAAGGTCTGCGCGAATTGCCCCCTGAACGCCCCCCATGGGCATCCGCTACCCGTTTCATAGAAAGGCTAATTTTCCCTTCCGGCGTAATATTCAGGATTTTCACCTTGAC
>DHDF01000151.1:901-3135 GCA_002399225.1 bacterium UBA4883 | reverse complement strand
TTCATGACATCCCATCCGAAGGATTTAACCAACGAGATGATTGACACCATTGCCGCTGGCCGTCATATCTGCCACCATCTGCATCTTCCGTTTCAGTCCGGAAACAACCGGGTCCTGAAGGAGATGAACCGTGGCTATACGCGCGAGCAGTATCTGGATTTGATCGCGTACGCGAAGAAAAAAATTCCGGCTCTTTCCCTGACTTCCGACGTAATTGTCGGATTTCCCGGGGAAAGCTATGAAGAGTTTCAAGACACGGTCGATTTGATTCGGCGCGTTGAATTTACATCGCTGTTCACATTTATTTATTCTCCCCGCGCGGGGACCAGGGCGGCTGCCTTGCCGGATCCTGTGCCTCAGGCCGAAAAGACAAAATGGCTGCAGGAATTGTGCGCGGAGCAGGAGAAAATCGCCGCCGCGCGCTGCGCTTCTTCCGTGGGGACGGTGCAGCGGGTGCTGATTGAAAAGAAAAACCGGAAGACCGGGCTGCTGACCGGCCGAACGGATGGAAATATTGTGGTCGATTTTGCCGGGGACCCGGCTTTGATCGGCCGATTTGCCGAAGTCCGAATCACCAGCGCGCGCAACTGGATTCTGGGCGGAAAATTGATTGAACCGAAGACTGATACAAATTATTATTAAAGGAGAAATGAAATGGATATCATTCAAATGGCAAGAGATCTGGGCAAAGAAATTCAAAAGGACGAGCGGTACCTGAAAATACAACTTGCAATGCAGGCCGCGGATCATGACCCACGGCTTCAGGGTTTGATCGGCCAGTACAATCAGAGAAGGGCGGCTATGGAGGCGGAACTGCAAAAGCAGGACCGCGACCAGCAGAAGCTTCAGGCCTGCAACCGGGAGATGAGCGGCCTGTACAAAGCCATTATGGAGACGCCGAGCATGATGGCCTACAATGAGGCCAAGGACCCGATGGAGGAACTGCTCCGCCGTGTCAACGCGATCATTGAGCAAAGCGCGAACGGCGCCGACCCGGATACGGCGGACTATGTGGAACATACCTGCAGCGGGGAATGCGGCGCTTGCGGCGGCTGCCACTAAAGTTTAAATCATGAAAAAGCGGAATGCCGGTTTTATGAAGCGGTGGGAAAGGACCAGGGCAAACGGATTTAAGCGGTTTTATGCGGCGCAGGCACTGTATTACAGTGCGATTGTTGTCGGCGGTCAGGCCCTGTATTTTCTGCTCTGCTCTCGTTTCCCAACACAGGAGGAGCTGGTTGGAATTGCGGCTGCGGCGGCCCTGGTTGGTTTGCTGGTGCCCCTGCTCCTATGGAAAAGGAATGAGCGCGAATATTGTGCCAGACTGCAGAGAAACGGCAGGAAAATCATGTACCATCGATAATGCAGAGCGGAGGCGGCTTTTCAACTATGGCGGAATTATCCCCCATGATGAAGCAATATTTTGATCTGAAGAAGCAATACCCGGATACCATCCTGTTTTTCCGCCTCGGAGATTTCTATGAAATGTTCTACGACGATGCCAAACTCGCATCCCGTGAGCTGGAACTGACACTGACGGGGCGCGACTGCGGCCAGCCGGAGCGGGCACCCATGTGCGGTATCCCGTTTCACAGTTACGAAAGCTATGTTGCGCGCCTGATTGCCAAGGGATATAAGGTTGCCATCTGTGAACAAATGGAGGATCCCGCCCTTGCGAAGGGACTGGTCAAACGGGATATCATCCGCGTCATTACACCCGGCACCGTGCTGGAAAGCAGTATGCTGGACGAGTCGCGCAACAATTACATCTGTTCTCTCTGTGTTTCCGGCATGCAGGCCGGCATCTGCTTTGCGGATGTTTCCACCGGAGAGCTGCATGCGACCACGCTGACCGGGAAAAATGCGGAAGAACTGACCCAGAAACTGGTCAATGAACTGAGCCGCTTTTCTCCGCGGGAAATTCTGGTTGGTCAGGAGGCGCTGGACCTCAGCACGCTTCCCAGTTTTATCAAAAAGCGAATGAGCGTCAGCGTAGAGCTGCTTTCCGGGGAAGATTTCGCAGCGGAAACCTGCGCTCCGCTGGTTTTGAAGCAGTTCCACAAAAACAGTCTGGAAGATTTGGAACTTGACGAAAGGCCGGAGATTACGCGCGCGGTGGGAGCGCTGCTGAAATACCTGAAGCGAACCGAACGGACCGGTCTGGAACGCATGGAAGAGCTGAATCTCTACAGCGGGACGCAATACATGCGCCTGAGCCTGAACACGCGCCGGAA
>DHDF01000151.1:605-778 GCA_002399225.1 bacterium UBA4883 | reverse complement strand
CTGAGCCTGAACACGCGCCGGAATCTGGAACTGATGGAAACCATGCGCAACAAGGAGAAGCGCGGTTCGCTTTTATGGGTTCTGGATCGTACGAGGACCGCAATGGGCAAGCGGCTGATCCGAAGCTGGATTGAAACTCCGCTGCTCAGCCCGGCGCAGATCGGCCGGAGGCT
>DHDF01000151.1:0-452 GCA_002399225.1 bacterium UBA4883 | reverse complement strand
CGGAGGCTGAACGCGGTGGAGGAACTTTCCGAAGACAGCATTCTCTGCGACGGTCTTGCCGGCAGGCTTTCCGGCATCCACGATCTGGAGCGGCTGATGTCCCGTATCGTCTACGGAACTTCCAATGCCAGAGAACTCAAAAGTCTTTCGTTTGCCTGCGAATCGCTGCCCGCCCTCAAAGCGCTTTTAAAGGATGCCCATTCCGAGATGCTCCGCGGGATTTGGGCGGATCTCGACGAGTTGCAGGATGTTCGGGGGCTGATTGAGCGGGCCATTGTGGACGAGCCCCCGTTTTCCATCCGAGAAGGGGGAATTATCTGTCCCGGCTTTAATGAAGAGCTGGATCTGCTGAAAGGGGATATGAGCGACGGCCGCGGGGTCATCGCGAAGATTGAGGCACGGGAGCGCGAACGGACCGGCATCCCGAAACTGAAAGTCGGTTACAACCGCGT
>DHDF01000010.1:4839-12129 GCA_002399225.1 bacterium UBA4883 | reverse complement strand
TAAAACCTTCCGCTTTTGTCAATCGTCTTATAAGCGACAGAGAAAAAATGGAACTTAGTTCAAGCTGATTTTCTTAAAGCCGGGTTCCGCAAGCATAAAGGTCCGGTCGGCATGCGGATCGAAATCATCCTTCTCTGTCACTGTTTCATAAAGCTTTCCTGCGTTTGCCAGCCGAATTAGGAATAAAAATTTTTCAATCAAAAATTGGAGAAATAATTGCATGGAACAAGCAAAGTGGTGATTCGACTGAAATTAATCTATTCAGCATAATGTTTGTAGAACAGAATTCAAATTCTAAAGCACCGCTAATTACGGCTAAACCTACGACTGTAAACAGCATAAGCAATCAAAATGTGCTGCAGTTGAAATATCAGGGGTATCCCAGCGCCATCCTGCAAGTTATGGGCCGTGGGACCACTAAAGTCAATTTAAGCATTCCCGGTTTTCAAAAAACAGTAACGGTTAATGTAATATAGAATACAGATATCTTGAAAGTAAAGAACGGTCATGAAAACATTTCCTAAAATAATTTCACTGCTGCTATCTGTTGCGATTGCAGGAACATTTTACAGTTTCGGCATTCGCATCAAGCGGCGGGTCAGATAACTTCCTATGACTATAATAAAGCTCCTTACGATGGGACCTATCAGGCGAAAGATGGCTATGATGGTTATTCATTTCGTCCATTTTTGGATGAAAGCGGGACAGGGATAATCGTTGTTAAAATGTCGGACTACCTGAACTGCGACTATGATGGAAGCAGCCATAAAGAATATGTGATACCGCAAGCTATTCCTTACTTTAAAAATGGAACCGCAACAACTTATAAAAGCGATACCGGCTCAAAACTGACAGTAAAGGCTGAAAAGACCTATCAGTTTAAAATCACAGCATCATCCAAGCCGACTTTTTACATGTGGAAACGGGTTCGGTATTGAAAGTCACATACACTGACTCCAAGGGGAGCGACTCCTTCTTTAAGGCAACGGCGGTTAGACAGGCCGGTCAGTTCACAGGGTTCTATGAAAACGGAAAAAAAATTCTCTCCGCTTTCATGCGGAGAGAATTTCAGGTTTATCAATCAGGGATATAAAATTAAAAAATCGTATCCAGAAGTTCTTCCATCTTTTTGTTCTTCTGAACAGCAGGATGCTCAATCAGGGAACCGCGGGCCATAACCATGGTAACATCCCTCAGAGCGGTGAGATCCTCAAGCGGATTCTTCTCCGTTACAATCAGGTCTGCTTCCTTACCCGGTTCAACACTGCCGGTAATATCGCCTACCCCTGCAATTTTTGCATCGCCAAGAGTCGCTGTCTGCAATGCAAAGGCATTGGAAACGCCGCAGTACTTTGCAAAGCCCCTCACTTCACGCCACATATTGTAAGGAGGGTCCAGCGGGCAGGAACAGTCTGTTCCCAAGCCAACCGGAATGCCAGCGGCGAGAGCCTGTTTGCTCCCTTCCACCATCTTTTTCACGAGCACATCAGAATTGTAAACACAGAATTCATTCAGCTTCGTGATGGAAACCGGAAGCTTTGCAAGCGGAATTGCCGGAGAAAGCGTCAGTGTTATAGAAGAACCGTTTTTCCGGAATAAGTCGATCATTTCCGGCGTGAGGCTGCTTCCATGCTCAACGGTGTCGACACCGCCCTGCAGGTCCATTTCAATCCCCGGCGTGCTTTCCGTATGGGATGCAACTTTCAGACCGAGGGAATGAGCCATGTCACAGACCGCTTTCACTTGGGCCAACGTCATCTTTACTTCGCCCGGCTCGCCTCTCTTTTTCGCATCCATAACTCCGCCGGTTACGCAGATCTTAATTAAATCCACATGATGGTCTACATGTTCCCGCACGATCTTCTTTAATTCCTCCGGATCATCGGAAGAAACCGAGAAGAAGCCGTCTCCATGCCCGCCTTTGCAGGTAATCGCAGGGCCGGCAACAAGCAGACGCGGACCTGCCGTTTTGCCAGAATTGATTTCATCGCGCACACGAACATCAGAATAGCAAAAATCGCCAACCCCACGGACGGTTGTGACACCGGAATACAACGCCTGTTGTGTATTCTTTCTCACCGTTGCAACAAACGCATCCATGCCGGCCTGTGTCTTCAGGGAATCAAGAAATTTTTTCTGGCTTTCACCGCCGCCAAGAATTTCGCTCGGTGTGCCGTCGCCAAATAGATGCGCATGCAAATTGACCAGGCCGGGCATTAGATATTTCCCAGTCAGATCAATTTCGCGGGAACCACTATGTAGCGGCTTGCTTCCCGGTTCGACAGAAACAATTTTTTCTCCATCCACATAAACCGAAACATCTTTCCGCAATTCGGTATGTTCTGTTCCGTCAAAAAGATTTGCATGTGTAAATACGACTTTCATTTTTTATCCCCCTCTACTTTGCTTCTCCTGATAGAATGATAAGAGATAGCTGCCTTTTATTACTTATAAATTAATATTATATCCCTTCTCTTTTCAAAGTGCAATCTATAAAACCATAATAATCATAAAAATTTCAATTTCTGCTTTTGTCTTTTTGCCTCTTGTTCTTTCGTCCCTAGTTCCATGGAGGGGCAAAACCGCCCGATGGATTTTGTTTTTACGGGAATTTATTTTTATTCGACAAGCCGAACGATTGGCTGTTTATAAAGAAAATCGGGCTGAAAACTGTTCTCAGTCAGCCTCAGCCAGCCGGAATCCGACCTTGATGCAAAGGATGCTGTCCTTTAAAGAGACATCGAGAATTTTACCATCCATTTTTTCCAGCAGCATTTTGACAATGGTAAGGCCCAGCCCCGAACCGCCGCTGTTTCTGGAGCGATCCGCGGTATAAAAGCGTTCAAATAAATGGCCGGCATCCTCCTCTGTCAATCCCGGCGCGGGATTGCAGATGGAAAACAACGCAAAGGAGCCGGATCGGCTTAAACGGATTTCGGCTTTCCCTTTTGCGTAGCGGACCGCATTATTGATCAGATTTTGGAGAACCCGTGTACATGCGATCGAATCGCCCAAGATCCAGACAGGGCCGTCCGGCAGGCTCACTTTCAGATTGATCCCGCTTTTTAGGAAAAGCTGATACTGTCCCGCAAGGAGATCGGCCACAAGGAGATTTAAGTCAAGCCGTTCCCTTTTCAACGGCATTTCTTTGGCCTCCAGAACGGAAAGCTCATACAGACCGTCAATCATGGATTTCAAAGCATGGGCCTTGCCCTCCACGATTTGCAGGTAGTCCCGGCGTTTTTCTTCCGTACATTCAGGGCCCCGGGACAGCTGCAGGTACCCTAAAATGGAAGTCAGCGGTGTTCTCAGGTCATGGCTGAGATTTGCAATCGAGTCTTTCAGCTTTCGGTCGCTGTTTTGGATTTCAATGCGGAGCGTCTTCTGCAAATCCAGGCTGCGGTTAAGAACAGAGGCAAGCCGGGTCAAATCACGGTCGAAGAGAGAAACCGTGATTTTTTTTTCCGTTTTCCCGTCCGTGCGGTCTTTGAGCTGCACGGCAATGCCGCGCAACTGCCGCTTGATGCGGAACAGGCGAAAACCGAGCCAGGCCGCCGCACAGCAGGCTGCAAGAAAGAACCACATCATTTCGGGTTTTCTCCCCCTTCTGGCTTTATTTTAACTCACACCGGCGGAAGATACCATAAGCCATACTTAAAAACAGCGCCATCCAGACGACCGCCACACAGACGGCCCACAGCCCCTGCGCGGGGGTCAGCGTCGAATACAAAACATATCGCATTAAAAAATCGGGATTGAGCAGCAGCGGCAGTGTCGGCGCAACCGTATAGGCCGTTCCCGGTACGATTGCCGACGAGGCCAGCGAAGCCGCCATGATAAAGCACAGAAAGAAAAGGAAAAAGGCCGATGCCGCCATGGCTTTGACTGCGTCCCGGAAGAGCATGAGAAACAGGATGCAAGGCGAAAATAGAGAAAAAGACAGAATCAACAGCAAAAGGATTGTACGTACAAAATAAGGGACCGCGGTTAAAATAGGCGACAGCGGCATACAGCCGACCCAGCGGATGCACCCCAAAAGAATCGCCAAGAGACTCGTCGCGCCAGGGAGAATAAATCCCACTAGGCATTCACTCAGAAAGATTTCCATACGGCTGTGTCCCGCGGCAATCTCCTGGCCGACCGTCCGGTCGGAAAACTGCCGCCCGAGTATCATCACGGTGAAGGTGCCGCTGATAATAAGCAGCGGGAAAATGCAATCAGCCGTGGACGCCATAAAAAGTCCTTGAAAATTATTCGAAGCGCCCGCCACCATCTGTGCGTCCGTTAAATAATGCGGTCCAATGATCACAATGGCAAATACGAAGCAAATCAAGCACGTCATCCATAAAATGCGGTTATGACGTAGGGTAAACCATCTGCACTTGAACAAATTACTCATCTTAATCCCTCCTCAGCGCAGCTCTGCCCTGCGGAAAACCAGGGCGGAAACAGCGAACAGCAACCCCGACCATATTCCTCCGAGCAGCGCCCCATAAGCGGGAGAAACCGTTCCCTCGGTCACCAAAATTAAAATACCGACCGGAAAGATCCGCATAAAGGTGGAAGCATCGGGGCTGTTGAGAAGCAGGATCATTCCAAAATACAAGACGATGGGAATTCCGATCGTGCGGCCAACGTCGCGGAAACAGACGGACGCCAGAAGAGAGACGGCGCCAATTGCCACCCCAAGGATCAGAAAAGCTGCGGCAGCGCCGACCAAATGCCCGGCCAGTCCCGCCGAAACGGCCGCTCCCCAGCCGTTTCTCACGGTGCAGGTTACCACTAGGAGCAAAGGGAAACAGTACAGCAGCACTTCAGCCGCGATGGAAAAAACAATGAATTGGGTGCACAGGACGGTGCCGCGGCTCTTCCCCGTCAGCAGCCCGTGATACAGGGTGCGGTCCGCAAAACCGCCGCCGAGGAAAGGGCCGCCGTAGAGGCAGGAAATCAGAACGGCAACGATCTCTTTTTGCATAATTTCCGACAATGCTTTCTGCCCGGGCAGGCTGAAGATTGGACTGCCTGAAAGCAGCATCATATAAAACGCGATAATGCCAACGAGGATGGCCCAGAAAACCCTGTCATGAAAAAGTCTGTATGTCTCGGCACGCAATAAGTTTTTCACGGTTCCCGGCCTCCGATTCTGTGCAGAAAATAGTCTTCCAGACTGTCCCCCGCAAGGCTGAGGTTCGTCACCAGAAGGCCCGCCTGCGAAAGCGCGCGCGCCACACGCTCCATTTCGTCCAGATGATCGTAAAGCCTTACGGTCCCGTCCGGCATTACCTGAAAATTTTCCGTGTGAAGTGCATTTTCCAGAACCGCCGCGGTTTTGGGGGTATCATCCGTGCGGATGGCAATATGACGCCTGCATTTTTCATCCAGCTCTTTTTGCGACAGCTCTTCGAGGATGCGGCCCTTGTGCAGCAAGAGGTACCGGGTGGCCGTCTGATACAGTTCGCTGAGGATATGGCTGGAAACCAGCACGGTGATGCCGCGCTCCCGGTTCAGCCTCTTGATCAGCTCCCGGACTTCTACAATTCCTGTGGGATCAAGGCCATTGATCGGTTCATCGAGGATAAGAAATTCCGGATCATTCAGCAGCGCCATCGCAATGCCGAGCCGCTGTCGCATGCCGAGTGAAAAATGGCGGACGGTCTTCTTCCCGGTATCCGCCAGTCCAACCAGCTTCAGCATCCTGCCGACACACTCTTTTTCCGGGATTCCGCGCTGCATGCGCTGCGCTTCCAGATTCTGCGCAGCGGTCATGTTTTTGTAAAGCGCGGGGCTTTCGACCATGCATCCGATGCGGGCGCGCTGTTTTTGCAGTTCTTTCTCCCCCGATTTTCCAAACAAAGTTATCTTCCCTTCGGTGGGAAACGTCAGGCCGGTAATCAGCCGGATGGTCGTTGTTTTTCCCGCCCCGTTTTCCCCGATAAAGCCATAAATTTCTCCCCGTTTTAAAGTAAAACTGACATGGTCAAGCGCCAGGGCTTCCCTGTACCGCTTGGTCAGATTTTCCGCCTGAAAGATGGAGTTTTCCATCCCTTTCATCTCCTTTGCTTCTATGATAAAAAGCAAATCTCAAGTATTTCTAAAGAAAATGATAAAAATTTCTAAAGAAACCGCTTTGTTCTGGAAAAAAGCAGGCGGCTTCCGGCTTTTAGGGCCGGACGGCTAATTTATATCCAATCCCCCAGACGGTTTCGATAAACTCCCGTTCCGGGCAGACGGCTTTCAGCTTCCGTCTCAGATTGCTGATATGGGTATTGACAACATTGTCGTCATAGGCATAGGGTTCTCCCCATACGCTTGTGAACAGATTGGCCTTGGTAAATAACTTTTGCGGGTTTTCGAGAAGCAGTCTGAGGATCTTCATCTCTGTTCCGGTCAGCGGGACCGGCCTGCCGGAAACCGTGCAGAGATTTGTTTCCGTATTCAACTTCAGAGGTCCGGCCATTAGGTTTGCCGGGGCATAGCCGCGGCTTCGCCGCAGGCTGCTTTCCACCCTCGCCAGCACTTCATCGTTGTCAAAAGGCTTGGTGATATAATCGTCCGCGCCCGTATGCAGCATATCGACTTTCACCGCTGTCTCCTCTTTGGCGGAAATGATAATCACCGGGGTGCCTGAGAAGCGCCGGTACTCTTTGAGCAATGTTTCCCCCGAAATCCCGGGGAGCATCAAATCCAGCAGCACCAGATCGAACCGGCCGCTTTTCATCGCCTCATAGGCGGACTTTCCGGTATATTCCGAAAAACAACGATAGTGATTTTCCTCTAGGATGCTGCACAGCAAACGGTTAATCTCCCGATCGTCTTCCACCACAAGGATATCTGCCACAGAATCACCTCGATTTTCCCCTTATTATATTCCCGTTGCCGTTTCTTTTCCAGCGTGTTTTGGCCTTCTACTTTTCACCACTCGGCAGAAATGCTATAATGTTTTAGAATGGATGGTGGCCTGCGGTGGCTTCGTCCCTTAAAATTCGGCACATGGAGGTTTCAGCATGGGAACATCTAAGGTTTATTTTACCGATATGCATACGACTTTACGCGAAAATCTTCTACAAAAGCTGAAGCGGCTGATCAAGGCAGCGGGAATCGAGCAGATCGATTTCAATCGGAAATACGCCGCGATTAAAATTCATTTTGGGGAACCCGGCAATTTGGCGTATCTGCGTCCGAACTATGCCATGGCAGTGGCGGACGTCATAAAGGAACTGGGCGGCAAACCTTTTCTGACCGACTGCAACACTCTCTACGTCGGTGGGAGGAAAAACGCACTGGATCATC
>DHDF01000010.1:0-4576 GCA_002399225.1 bacterium UBA4883 | reverse complement strand
GAAGCCCTCGTTCCGGTGGAAGGCGGTGAATATGTGAAAGAGGCCAAAATCGGCCATGCAATCATGGATGCGGATGTCATCCTCTCACTGACCCATTTCAAGGCGCATGAGCAGACCGGGATCGGCGGCACCCTGAAAAACATTGGAATGGGATGCGGATCGCGCGCCGGAAAGATGGAGATGCACAGCGCCGGAAAGCCCCATGTGGACCAGCAGGCGTGCGTCGGCTGTGGGTCGTGCCGGAAAGTCTGCGCGCACGGCGCCATTGCTGTCACGGACCGCAAGGCTTCGATTGATCACGGCCGGTGCGTCGGCTGCGGGCGCTGCATCGGCGCCTGCCCAATGGACGCGGTGCGACCGGCTTCCGACGAATCCAACGATATTCTAAACAAAAAAATAGCGGAATATTGCTATGCGGTCCTGCATGACCGGCCACAGTTCCACATCAGTCTGGCCGTCGATATTTCCCCGTACTGCGACTGCCATTCGGAAAACGATATTCCCGTTGTTCCGAATGTCGGCATGTTCGCGTCGTTCGACCCGGTCGCGCTCGACCTTGCCTGCGCTGAGGCCGTAAACCGCCAGCCGGTGCTTCCCGGCAGCCTGCTGGAAAGAAGAGGCGATCCGCATCACGATTACTTCACCGACCTTCACCCTACCACCAACTGGCATGTGATGGTCAACCACGCGGCAAAGCTCGGCCTCGGCAGCCTGGACTATGAACTTGTTCAGATTTAGCCGATTGCTAAGACTCCGCGGGCATGAAACGATTGGTTTAAATCTTTTTGTGGCCAATGGATGCTGGAAAGCCTGAATTTCATGGGGCTGCTGCAAAACTTTCATTTTGCAGCAGCCCATTTTTCACACCAAAAGTGTTTGGAACAGCGATTCGTCTTTAAAACATGAATGAAGTATCTCGGCAAAAAGGAATGTCCAAAAGCCGCATGAGACGTACGGAAGGGTGCCAATCACTGACTCTGATAAGAGGACAAATCGTACAGTGCCTGAGAACCGTTCTCTTCCTGGCCGAACTCGGAAGCGGAACTCCACACGGAGGAATCAATCTTCTTTCCATGCTTTTCAACCCATTGGGTCACCTCATCCGAGGAGTTGCCGCCCATGCCGCCTCTGCCGCCGACCATATAATATTTCAGTTGACCGGATTTTACCAGCTGCTCCAGCTTCTCCACCGTCAGCGACCGGTTGGTCCCGCTGAATCCGCCGACCGCGATCACGGGCTTGCCGGTGGCGAGGATCATCGGTTCCGCTTCGCTTGCGCTGGGGACCGCGACCAAATATTTTTCGCCGGTGTTGTTCTGCTCCAAAAAGCGGAGCAAAACCGAATTGGAAGAAGAGCCGCCGCGGTTTCCGCCCGCGCTGCCGATTTCCCGGGCGCTGCTGTCAGAAGGGTTTCCGAAAGGCATTCCCCGCCGGCCGCCCACCACTTGCCCAAACATCGACGTGCTTTCCGCAGAGGGGCCGGCGGAGGGAATCGAAGAGCTGAAATTGAGTTCCAGCGCCGAATAACCAGTCCAGACTGCCGGAGCGACCAACAGCCCCGCCAGGCCGATCGCAGCGCAGACCGCCGCCAGTTTCCCGCCCATTCGCTTTTTCAGGCGGAGGAAAAACAGCAGAAGCGCCGGCAGCCCTGCGGCCGCACAAACGGCCGGAATCAAAATTTTCGAGTAACCCGCATAGAAATGAAGCATCCCTACTTGTACGAAAAGCGTCACGGCAATGCCCGCCGGCAGCAGGTAGCCGGCCCGTTCGCCGCCGCGGTATCGTTTCCAAAGCTCCGTCGCACCAATACCGGTCAGAGCTGCGAGATACGGCGCCATGGCGGAAAGGTAATAGGGATGGAAAAACTGCGCCACGCTGAAATAGCAGACCATGGTGAGGACAGAACCTCCCCACAGCAAAAGCCCGCACAACAGCTTTCTGCGGCGTTCCTCTTCCGCTTTCCTCATCCCAACGATCATTGCGAAAGCCGAGAACAGGCCGAATGGTAACAGCCAGCTGTCTTGCCCGCCGAGAGCCGTGTTAAACAGGCGCAGCGGGCTGGCGCTGCCGCCGCCGTTAAACATGTTTCTTCCGCCGTTGCCTCCCCCCGGACCGCCCCCGCCGGGGAGCCCGCCCGCAAAGCCGGTTTCCCCGGTCATGCGCAGGTGCTTCGAATTTTCCGCAGACCCTTGCTGCAACTCTGAAAGAGGACTGGTCGCCTGCTTCGAACCCTCAGCGGTACCGGAGGAACCGGCCTGGCGCCACTGCCCATCCCGCGCTTCTCCAGTGCTGAAAGGCGGGGAAGTCTGCCCTTTTCCATCCGTCCGATTCGCGCTGAAAGTTCCAGGGGACTGGCCCATGAGCCGCTGGATCCCGTTGTAGCCGAGAGCAAGCTCCAGTTCCGAATTATTTGTGCTGTTGTCCACATAGGGACGTTGGTCGGCCGGGGTCAAGTCGACCGCCGCCGACCAGGACAGGGAAACCGCCAGAAGGACCGCCATTGCCACCGCAAGGTGCCGGATCTTCGCGCTCCGGCGGGCTTTCGCGCCGAACAGGTAAACGGCGAACAGCGCAGGAAGAATTAAAAACGCCTCGAGTGTTTTTGCATTGTAGGCAATCCCGAGAAACACCATGGAAAGGACCAGATCACGGAGCCGCCCCTGCTCGCAGGCTCTGACCATTGCCCACGCGGAAAGCGCCATAAAGAAAATCAGCACCGAATCGGTATTGTTTGTCTTACTGACAATGATGAAAATTGGGGAAAGCGCCAGAACCAGTGCGGAAATAAGCCCCGCCGCGCCGCCGAACTGCCGCTTGACGGCGCGGTAGATCACCGCCACCGTCCCCACGGCGGCCAGGCTCTGCGGCAGAACGATGCTCCAGCCATAAAACCCGAACACTTTGGCAAAAGCCGTCTGAACCCAAAGCGAAACCGGAGGTTTATCCACCGTGATCCATCCGCCGGGGTCCAGCGAAGCAAAAAAGAAGTTTTTCCAGCCGGTCAGCATACTTTTTACGCTGGCCGCATAAAACTCATTGCTGTATCCGAGATCCCAGATGCGGTAAGCGGATAAAAAAGCCGCCAGGAGCAAAATCAAAGCCAGTGCGACCGCTTCATGGTGCTTTCGTAAAATTCTCATTCTTTACACCTTTCCGATTGTTTTCGGTGTGTCAAAATTTGGAAGGCAGGCCGCGGATTTTGGACTTTCACGGTAAATGCCGAGCTTTCTGGCAAGATAGTTGCCAATCAGCATAATCCCGGTTGTAACGACCTTCGCCAGCATGGAGTCCATCCCAAAAACATCCGTAAAAAGATTTAAAAACAGAAGATTTAGTAGACAGCCGACCGCCGCAACCAAGTAGATCAGCGACGCTTCCTTAAGAAAGTTCCGCATCGGACTGCTGCCGGAATGGACAACGCTGGCATTCCGAAAGGTCCGCAGTCTTCCAAGGATCAAATTGACGAAAGTCGAAATCGCGTAAGCGACAACAAAACCGCGATTCTGGTTCCATTTCATCGGATACACAAAAATAAAAAACAGAATCCACTCCACAGCGGTCGCTCCGCCACCCACTACAAGATAACTCAAAAACTGAGCGATATTTTTCCGATATGCTTCCGTTTTCAACATTCTATTCCACCTTACCTTTGCCTTCTTGCTTGATAGGGTACCCTGTTTTTATGACAGGAGAATGAATGTTCCATGAGGAGCCGATGAAAGAATCTTCGAATATTTTTCCAGGGGTATTTAAGACCAGCCTCTGCGGCAGGCTTACCCGGAATATCCCTGCCAAACTTTTCGAGCCGGAACCGGCAGACGCAAAACAAAAAAAATGCGCATCGTTTTGCCGATGTGCATCCTTAAAATTTTGATGCTGTTGTAGGCGCCGTACTTTCCTGCCAAAGCGAGTTCAACTGTGGCCTGTTGGTAGATCTTGAGAGTAAAGAAGGGTTGTACCGGGCACCAAGCCCGCACAACCGCCAGAAAAATCAAGGAGGACCCTGACGGCAAACCGCCAGGGCCCAACATCCTTCTGTGTTAAATTGATTCATTTTCTACCCCGGATAAAACCGATTCACCAGAAACCGGTTTGCCGCAGGTAAAAACTCCCCAAATCAATACATTGGAATCACCATCTACGTTTCATTTCCTCCGGTCTGTTCGCGTTTCTGTTTTTCCCTTTGAACCGCCCTCAACAATATGTTCCGGAAGAACCGCTTCATTTTGAAGCCAAACTTAGCTCTCAAAGGTTAAAATGCGACGTGCGACCGGGTAAAACTCCCCGTACAATAGGCCGTCTTTCGTCTCATTCCTTTCTTTTGCCTTAATTAGGATTTTTGCCCAACGAACACCGGGCAAACAACCTGCCAAGCTTTACACTTGCCCATTGGACTCACTCCCTTCTTTTTAAGAAAAAGCACCTTCCATTCCGATGCCCGTCTCTGTTTTCCTCCCTGCGGACGCAACCGCGCCGGGAAAACTGCATCGTCCTTTCATCGTCCTTTTCCTTTACAGCCATATTATAAAGGATCGTCTGGAATAAGTCAATAGTTTTTTTTATATATATAAAAAAA
>DHDF01000021.1:2956-5476 GCA_002399225.1 bacterium UBA4883 | reverse complement strand
ATCAAACATACTGAAAACCTCCTGTTTTGTTTCTTCCTGATGTATTATGGGCGGGTTACTTTACTACAATTCTTTCTTTTCTTGGAATTTGGAACCTCGGCAGGTCGGCCTTTCGTACATCGGGCTTCCCTTTTCAAGTATTTGCATTTACTGGGGACCTGTTCCGTTTCCCTTTCAACAATTACAGTATATCTGCGATGAATGAATAATTTATTAATAAACAATTGAATGTTTGTGAATTTTAGCACTCTAGCTAAAAGAGTGCTAAAAACTTTCTAAATTATAAAATGAAAAAACAGGCCGCCCCAATCATTGGGGCGGCCTGAAGATTTATTATAGAAGTTATCCCTGCTTTTCCAGTCCCTCGTACTGCAGATTATAATATCGGGCGTAAACGCCGTTTATCTGCAGCAAAGAATCGTGGTTGCCGCGCTCCAGAATGCCGTCGTCGCCGATCACAATGATTTCGTCAGCGTTACGGATGGTCGAGAGGCGGTGCGCGATGACGATGGTGGTAACGATATTCATCAACCCGATTGATGTCCTGATCGAGTTTACCGAACAGTTCCAGAAAGGGTACTCCGGCTTCAAGCGTTTTCTGGAATCTGCGGCAGCGAGATGTCAATGCCGGAAAGGAGCAACGCGCAGAAAATATCGAAAAAAAAGATGGCTCGATAGGGTTTGTAATACTGAATAAATTTTTTAAATGCCGACATTCTGCTTCCTTTTAAACTTTTTCCGGTTTTCCATAGGTTTCGCCGAAGGTTTCCACCGTGACGGATTCCATTCGTTCCTCTTTCAGCGGCTTGTCATCATAGTCACGCGGCACATTGACAATCCGGTCAACCTCTTCCATACCGGAAATCACGCGGCCGAAAGCCGCATATTCTCCGTCCAGGTAAGACGAGTCTTCCGCCATGATGAAGAACTGTGATCCCGCACTGTTTGGATTTACGGTGCGCGCCATGGAGATTACGCCCCGGGTGTGCTTTAATTCGTTGTGAAAATGGTTTGCGGTGAATTCTCCCCGGATGCAGTACCCGGGGCCGCCGGTTCCGTTGCCGAGCGGATCTCCGCCCTGAATCATAAAGTGGGGAATTACGCGGTGGAACAACGTCCCGTCGTAAAAGCCTTTTTTCACAAGGGAGATAAAGTTGTTGACGGTATTCGGAGCGACGTCTGGATACAGTTCCAGCTTGATGACGCCATTGGCGGTTTTCATGGTGACAATCGGGTATTTCATGTCAGAATCCTCCATTTGCGGTATTTAATCGGATGAGTCAATTATAACCGTGAAATGGATTTTATACAAGGATCGGAAGAGAACTTCCAGATTGAATTTTTCAGACGGGGAAAATTTGTGCCTTTTGCATCGTTTTGATGGCGACTTGGAACTCTGTATGGTATACTATTAAAAAAAGGGGAGGGGGAAAATACCGGTGAAGCTGATTTCATGGAATGTCAACGGTCTGCGGGCCTGCCTGAACAAGGGGTTTCTGGATTTTTTCGGCCGGGCCGACGCGGATGTCTTCTGTATTCAGGAAACAAAGATGCAACCGGATCAGGCGGAAGTAAAGCTGGAGGGATACCGGCAGTACTGGAATTCGGCGCAGAAGAAAGGGTATTCCGGCACGGCGGTCTTCACCCGGATGGAGCCGCTTTCCGTCCGGTACGGAATTGGAGTTCCGGAGCATGACGCGGAAGGGCGCTGCATTACGCTGGAATTTCCGGATTTTATTCTGGTCACGGTTTATGCGCCGAATTCCCAGCGCGGGCTGGCAAGGCTTTCTTACCGGATGCGGTGGGAAGACGCATTCTGCGATTACCTGACGGGCCTTGCCATGCAAAAGCCGGTCGTTGTCTGCGGGGATATGAATGTCGCCCATCAGGAGATCGACCTGAAAAATCCGAAGAGCAATCAGCGCAACGCCGGGTTTACCGAAGAAGAACGGGAAAAAATGACCCGCCTGCTCGGGTGCGGTTTTACAGATACCTTTCGCTGGCTGTATCCCGAGACGGTTGCTTATTCCTGGTGGTCCTATCTGTTTCACGCGCGGGAAAAGAACGCCGGATGGCGCATCGATTATTTTTTGGTCTCCGACTCCTTGCGCAGCAGGGTGGCGGACAGCAAAATCTTGACGGAAGTCAAGGGGAGCGACCACTGCCCGGTGGAACTTTTGCTGCGGGGCGGGGCCGGGTCTGACGGAGAAAGGGAGAAAACAGAATGAAACTGATTTTTTACGGCGCGGACAAGGAAGTAACAGGGAGCTGCCACTGCCTGGAAGCCTGTGGGAAAAAGATCCTGATTGACTGTGGCCTTCAACAGGGCTCGGACGGCGGCGACAACCGGGAGTTCCCCTTTTATGCGCAGCAGGTTGATTTTGTGATCATCACGCACGCGCATATCGACCACAGCGGCCGCCTTCCGCTGCTGGTCAAAAACGGGTACCAGGGCAAGATCTATGCGACGGGCGCGACCTGCGATCTACTTTCCATCATGCTGCGCGACAGCGCGCATAT
>DHDF01000021.1:0-2887 GCA_002399225.1 bacterium UBA4883 | reverse complement strand
GACCACAGCGGCCGCCTTCCGCTGCTGGTCAAAAACGGGTACCAGGGCAAGATCTATGCGACGGGCGCGACCTGCGATCTACTTTCCATCATGCTGCGCGACAGCGCGCATATTCAGGAGATGGATGCGATCAACGCGAACCGAAAGGGCAGGCGAGCCGGGAAAATGCTGACAGAGCCGCTGTACACGGTGAAAGACGCCCAGGATACCATCCGCCGTCTGGAACCCTGTGTTTACGGCGATCTCGTACAGCTTTGCGACGGGATCCGCTTCCGTATGGTGGATGCCGGGCACCTTCTCGGCTCCGCTTCCGTGGAACTGTGGGCCGAGGAGAACGGAGAGACGAGAAAAATCGTGTTCTCCGGCGATATCGGAAACCTGAACCAGCCGATCATCCGGGATCCTCAGTATATTCAGAAAGCGGACTATGTCGTCATGGAATCCACTTACGGCAACCGGGAGCATGAACCGATTGCAAGCTATATTCCGGATCTGGCGAAAGTGTTCGACGAAACGCTGGACGCCGGCGGCAATGTGATCATCCCGAGCTTTGCGGTTGGACGGACGCAGGAACTGCTTTATTTTATCCGGGAGATGAAAGAGAAAAAGCTGGTAAAAAGCATCCCGGATTTCCCGGTCTATGTGGACAGCCCCCTTGCCGCGGAAGCAACGGAGATCTACCGCGGCGATCTGACGGGCTATGCGGATGAAGACACCCTCCGGGTGCTCCGCGAGGGGTTCCGCCCGCTGCGCTTTTCCAACCTGCATATCTGCGAAAGCGTTGAGGAATCCAAAAGCCTGAATGAGGACGGTGTGCCGAAGGTGATCATCTCTTCCAGCGGCATGTGCGAAGCGGGCCGGATCCGCCACCACTTAAAACACAATCTTTGGAGAAGCGAATGCGCCGTGGTATTTGTCGGGTACCAGGCGAACGGGACGCTTGGACGTATCCTGATTGACGGTGCAAAGCAGGTCAAGCTGTTCGGCGAGGAGATCGCGGTGAAAGCCCAGATTCACAATTTCAAGGCCCTTTCGGGGCATGCGGACCACCAAGGACTTTTGCGCTGGATCGGCTCATTCACGCAAAAGCCCCGGCGCGTATTCGTCGTTCACGGCGAGAAGGAGATCTGCGAAGGCTTTACGGAAGAACTGAAGACCTTGAGCTATCACGCTTATGCGCCGAATTACCGCGCGGCGGCGGACCTGATCGCCAACACCATTCTGGAGGAGGGCGTCGAGCCCATCCGTGCCAAGGCGAAGGCGAGAAAGGTTCAGGCCGCGTTTGCGCGTCTGCTGGAAGCCGGCCGCCGTCTGACCCGCGTGATCCAGGAAAACGAAGGCGGCGCAAACAAGGATCTCGCCAAATTTGCGGACCAGATCAATGCCCTCTGCGAAAAATGGAGCCGCTGACCGCTGTTTCAATAGAACCCATAAAGAAGTGCCTTAAACGGCTTTAAGCCGTTTAAGGCACTTCTTTTAGCCGAAAACTTAGCCGGCCTCTTCTTTATGAAGCTTTTCCCGGGCCACAGCCAGCATCAGTTTGATTCTGTTTTCCTGATTGACGCGGGTTGCGCTCGGGTCGTAATCGATCGGGACGATGTTGGAACGCTCGTCAACCGCCTTGATTTTATGGATCATTCCTTTGCCGCAGATGTGATTCGGCAGGCAGCCGAACGGCTGCGCGCAAACGATATTCTCATATCCCTGCTCAACCAGTTCCAGCATCTCCGCCGTCAGAAGCCAGCCCTCTCCCATTTTGGCGCCGTAGCCGATGATCCCCTTCACGAGGCTTTTAGTGTGCGCATAGGGGGTGGGGGGCAGATAGCGCGGTTCGGTCTTGACCGCTTCAATCAAAAGATCCTGCATTTTCAGCAGATAGTTCATCAGCTTTTGCACGAAAAACCGTTTCAGGGGGTTTCCGCCATAGAGGCGGATATCGTCCAGTCGGTTGTCAACTTTGAACAGAGCAAAGCCCATGAGGCCGGGCACGTTGATTTCGCAGTCCTGCTCCCGCAGGAACTCCTCCAGATGGTTATTGCCGAGAGCGGAATATTTTACATAGATTTCCCCGACAATGCCGACTTTTATTTTCGAAATCTCCCGGATGGGGACCGTGGCGAAATCATGGGCAATGCGGTTCAGGTTTTCTTTCATTTCCTTCAGGGAAAGACCGCGGCCGCGATTGAACTGCTCCGAAAGCTCCGCCGTCCATTTTTCCACCTTTTGCCTGCTTTCTCCCTTCTTGACTTCGTAGGCTTCCGTTTGATTTTTCAGCAGCATCAGTTCATCGCCGTAAACGAGGGCGGCGACGACTTTACGGACCATGGAGAGCGTGATCTGAAACCCGGGATTGTGCTCCAGGAACGACAGGTTAAGTGAAATGACGGGAATTTGTTCCATTCCGGCCCGTTTCAGCGCCTTGCGGAGCAGATGAATGTAGTTGGAAGCGCGGCAGCCGCCTCCGGTCTGCGACATAACGAGAGCGGTCTTGCTCAGATCATATTTTCCAGAGTGAAGCGCGTCAATGTACTGTCCAATGACCAGCAGGGCCGGGTAGCAGGTGTCGTTGTTGACGTATTTCAGCCCTTCCTGCACGATATTCGGCCCGGTTGTGGAAAGCAGCTCAAAGTTATAGCCGCAGTTCCTCATGACATTCGTAATCAGCCGGAAATGGATCGGCGCCATCATGGGGGCGAGGATGGTGTATTCCCTCTTCATTTCCCGGGTGAACAGCAGGCGGCCGTGCTTGTTGTATTTCAGCTTTGCCATAAGTTGCGCCTCATTTCTCCAAAGCGGCGAACAGGCTGCGCAGCCTGATTTTCACCGCGCCGAGGTTCGTGATCTCGTCGATTTTGATCTGCGTGTAGATCTTTGAGCCCTCCTCCAG
>DHDF01000142.1:8910-9157 GCA_002399225.1 bacterium UBA4883 | reverse complement strand
CGTTGAGCTTTTTGCTCAGCGGGAGCACGGCGCACTTATAAGGGGCAAGAGCCGGATGCAAGTGCAGAACCACGCGGGTATCCTTCTTCGCTTCATTTACCACTTCTTCATCATAGGCATCAACAAGAAACGCGAGAGCGACACGGTCAGCACCAAGTGACGGCTCAATAACGTAGGGGATATAGTGCTCGCCGGTTCCCTGGTCGAAGTAGGAAAGGTCTTTTCCGCTGTGCTCCTGGTGGCGCTT
>DHDF01000142.1:4965-8802 GCA_002399225.1 bacterium UBA4883 | reverse complement strand
CGCGGTCCGCGCCGAGCGACGGCTCGATCACATAGGGGACGTAGTGCTCGCCGGTTTCCTGGTCGAAGTAGGAAAGGTCCCTGCCGCTGTGCTCCTGGTGGCGCTTCAGGTCATAGTCTGTACGGTCGGCAATGCCCCAAAGTTCTCCCCAGCCAAACGGGAAGAGGTACTCAATATCTGTTGTAGCTTTCGAGTAGAACGAAAGCTCTTCTTTCTCATGGTCGCGCAGGCGTATGTTCTTTTCTGTAAGGCCAAGACTCAAAAGGAAATTCTTGCAGAAATCTTTCCAATAGCCAAACCATTCAAGGTCTGTGCCGGGTTTGCAGAAGAATTCAAGCTCCATCTGCTCAAACTCGCGAATACGAAAAATGAAGTTTCCGGGGGTTATTTCATTGCGGAAGCTCTTGCCAATCTGGCCAATGCCAAACGGAAGCTTGCGGCGTGTTGTCCGCTGCACATTTGCAAAATTCACAAAAATGCCCTGCGCGGTTTCGGGACGCAGATAAAGTTGGCTTTTGGCATCCTCCGTCACGCCCTGAAAAGTTTTGTACATCAGGTTAAACTGACGGATTGGAGTAAAATTTTCACTGCCGCAGTTCGGGCATTTGATATGGTGCTCCTTAATGAACTCCATCATCTTTTCATTGCTCCAACCCTCGGCACTGATTCCGGCTGCGTCCTCAATAAGCTTGTCGGCGCGGTGGCGTGTTTTGCAGTCGCGGCAGTCCATCAGCGGATCGGAAAACCCGCCGACATGCCCGGAAGCCACCCAGACTTCCGGATTCATCAGGATGGCGGAGTCAAGGCCGACATTGTAAGGGCTTTCCTGAATGAATTTTTTTCTCCACGCGGCCTTGACGTTATTTTTAAACTCTACGCCGAGCGGACCGTAATCCCATGCGTTGGACAGGCCGCCGTAAATTTCGGAACCCGGGTAAACAAATCCGCGGTTCTTGCACAGTGCGACGATCTGTTCCATCGTTTTTTCTTTTGCATGCATGCTGCTTTCCTCCATTGGCGGGACGCTGGCTGCGCCCCCCGTTATTTTTTGCGGAATATGACCAATTTGCTCAATAGATAGTTGATGGCAACGACGATCACGTTGTCCGTGATCTTCGCGAGAAGTCCGTTCCACGAGAGAAGGTCGATCAGAAACCAGAGGCAGGCGTAATCCACGCCGAGCGAAAGAAGCCGCGCGGCCAGAAAACCGAGCAGCTCCCGCCAGAAAACGCGCGCTTGAAAGCTGCGGCTGCGAAACACCCACACCTTATTGGTAAAAAAAGCAAAGGCGACCGCGAGGATCCATGCAAGCGCGTTTGCGGCCTGCCACGGCCAGCCCAGGACGCTGTAACAGGCCCCGAAAACAGCGATATTGATGACGGTGGTCAGAACTCCAAACACCAGATAAAGAATCATCTCAGGGCTGGTCAAAAAGCGCCATAATTTTTTCAGACGATCCATGCATGCCTCCGTGCGGGAACGAATAGATATAGTGTACCATTCCTGCCCGTTTCTTTCAACCAAAATGCGATATTTTCCCCGAGGAGCTCCGCTTTCCGCGCCATTTCGGCGGTGCAAATTGACAGCCAAGGCATTTCAACGTATAATGTTATTCAAAAGCTTCCCGGCTCTGCGGAAGGAAGGGGTAAAATTAATATGGAAAAGAAAAATTTAAGGAAGACCGACGGTGCGCCTTTCATACTCGGCATGGCGGCCGGCGTAGTGCTGCTACTGGGTACAATCTTGTCAGTAAACCTCAAGGATATTGAAACGCAGGCAACTCTTTCGGCCATGAAACTGCCAATAACCGCTACAGGAAGCGGAGCGATGGCAACGGGCAGCCTGATTGGAACCGTGATTATGTTCCTGATTTATCCGGGCATTTTTCTGCTGCTTCTGTTTCTGGGAAAAAACAAGGAAAAGCGCGGCAGCGCGTTTGCCATTGTCTGGTTGGCAATTTCAATTCTCAGCATCATCACCAGCGTGGCCAGTACGGTGAAGATGAAAAATATTCTCGCACAGGTTTCCGCCGCCGTGGACACCGTAATGCCGGGCGGATACTGGCTTCAAAGCGGGCTTGAATATCTCGGTCAGCTGCTGGTTATCGTCTCCTGCGTCTTTTTCCTGAAACGCCTGCATGAACCGCCCAAACCGGAAGGGATGTAGACGGGGAGCGGCACCTGAACCCGCTTCCGGTCTTTCACCGATTATGATTTTGTTTCGCCGGATCTTCTTCCTTGTTTTAAAAATCCCTCAAAATAAAAAGCTGCGGATGCCATTTTACTCCACGGCTTTTCTTTTTTAAAACAACAATCCCCGCGCCCTCCAAACGGAAGGCGCAGGGTCATTGAAAAAGCCCGTGCAAGCTGAAATCTTTATGACCTTTTTCAGGGAAGGCTATGGATAAAGGCGTTGAAGCGCTCAATCACATTTTCGTCCCCGACAATCAAAACCCGATCCGACTCGCAGAATTCATAATAAGGGCCCGGCGAGAGAATGATATCTTTTTGCTGCACCACGCCGATGATGGTGGCGCCGGTGTTGTGCCAGATTTCCAGTTCTCCGATGCTTTTGCCAATGACGGGAGAGTCCGGGGGAAGCGAAATTTCCACCGGGGTGATAAGGTCGGAACGCTTGTACCGGTACATGTCGATAATCTGTTTGGTCAGGGAGAGAATCTCATCGTCCACGCTGCGGCGCTTTTCCATCAGCTGGGCGAGTTGCTGACGAAGATCGGCGACACGCTCGTCGTCTTTGAAGCTTTTAACAAATTTGATCGCGTTTTCTCTTGAGAGGATCACGATGCCGCTGCCAAGAACGATCTTCACCACATTTTTATCGGAAAGAATGGACACGGCCCGGCGGATGGTCTCCGGCGAAACGTTGTATTCCGTCGCGAGAGTGGAACGCCCCTTGAGTCGGGTTCCTTCCTGAAATTCTCCCGACGCGATTCTCGCGGCCAGATCTGTTGCAATTTTCAAGTATCTTGGCATGGTGTAGCTTTCCCAACCCGCCATGGTTTCTCAATCCTCCGTATTTTAACGGCGGTCTGCCGCCGCAGGCTGAACCAATTCAGCCAAACTCGATTATAGCATGTTTCCGCGCGTCGGGCAATTAATTTTTCTGCTGTCAAGCAGGCATGATGCCAACTGCGAACGAGGCCCGCAAAATAGAACAAAAAAAACCGGCCACCCGCGCGATGCTGAAAGGCCAAAAAGCGGGTGGCCGGCTGCCGGAAGCAATGCGGCTGCTGTTACTGGGACACGGTCGGCAGACTGCCTAGGTTGTTGCGTTCCGAGCCGTCCGGCAGGGAGCGCAGATATTCGGTGCCCTTTTTCACGGCCACCGCAACGCCGCGGATTTTATTTTCCCTTGTCAGGCGAACGCCTTCTTCGCGGGTGACTTTTTGCCCGTTGGAAAGCTGATAGCCTGTGATCCTGCCGGAGGATTTTAAAAGCCCCGTGATGGAGAGGGCGCCCGCCTGCGGGTCCGGCGTGAATTGATTGATCGCTTGCGGCAGAGGGCCGTTGTTTTCCATCTGGTTCTGTTCCATCGCTTTCGTCTCCTTTCCGTCCTGATAGTTTTTGCGGAAGAAGACATTTTATTCCCGTGCCCGGCCCGATCGGGCCTTTCGAAAGGAGAAACCCTATTTTGAAAAAGCTTTGGGCGGCAATCCTGTGTGCTGCGCTCATTCTCTTTCCGCCGGTTGCGGCTTCGGCAAACTCCGGTCCGGTCCGAATTCAGGCTTCCCCGTATTTTTCCGTTGCGCCGCTTTCGGACTGCTCCGTCACGGTGGAAAAAGAAGACCTTTCCTTCGACTTTTCCGCGCAGAAAAAG
>DHDF01000142.1:0-4665 GCA_002399225.1 bacterium UBA4883 | reverse complement strand
TTCAGGCGGACGGCAAAGATCTGCCGTTTGATATTTCGGTCGGAGAAGCGCAGGCGGGCGACGCGATCTCCCGCGCCTACTTTACGGATGAAGGAAAGTTGGATGCTTCTTCTCTGCCCTCGTTTGAAACAATTCTAAAAAGCGTTTCACAGCCTTCGGCAACACCCTCCGTTCTCTCCGGCCGGGGAACTCTGTACCGCTTTTCCAGCGCCGAAAACAGCCGCCTGAAAATCAGCCTTTCGGCACAAAAGAAAAGCGCTGCGGTTCTGACTTCCGGGGTCGACGGGGTCTCCGGCGACGGCTCCTGCTATCGGCTGGAAGGGCAGGCAGGCCCGAAAAGAGCCATATCCGTACTCATATTCGGAAAAATGTCTGCCCCGGCCGTGCAGGCCTGCACGGAAGACGGTGAACGTAAGTCCGGCACCGCGGTGCGAACGGAGGCATCCAAACTGGACGCGGCATCGTTCCTGCGGGAAAAGATCAGGCAGACCAAGGTGTACCAGGCGTGCCCGACGGAAAAATTCCTCGCTGTGCTGACCGGCGCGGCGATGCGGGCCGCCGGGAGTGCGGCGGAGGCGGGGAATCCTTTCGGCGACGACGCACTCTATGATTTTCTGGAGCAGAAACGGATTCTGGTTCTGACCTATGAGGTTCCGTTTTCCGCCGGGCAGACGCGGCGGGTATCCGTTCAGTACCCGATGAGCGGCGCGATGGACGCGCGGCGGACTGCTTCGCCGGTGTATTCCTACGGTTACCTGCTCAGCCCCGCAAAACGCTGGGCCGGGTTCCGGAATCTGTCGATTCAGATTCTGCCGCCGAAAGAAGCGCCGTATGTGGTCAGGAGCAGCCTCCCGATGACCCGTTTGCAGAGCGGCGCCTATTCGGCAAAGCTCGCTTCCCTGCCGGATGAGGACCTGACGTTTTCCCTGTACCGTTCACAGCAGCTTGAGCCGAAGGCTTCGTCGCGGCTTTCATCGCTCGGCGGAAAGATCCTCGTTACGCTTGGCCTTGCGGTCGTTCTGCTTCTGGCGCTTTTCCTTTACAGCCGCGCAAAAAGCCGGAAAACGAAATAAAAGGAGATCAGGCACCGAATAAAACAAGCCGATTTCCATCGCATCCCCTGTACAAAAATGGCGGAAGGAAGTATAATCATTTCGTATTGCGGTTGCTGCCGCTGCGTAAGAAAAACTGGGAGTTGATCATTCCGTTTGCTTCCAGTATTTTCAATGTCTGCGGCTGCTGCCCGGCCATGAAAAAGAAAGGTGGTCAAAATGCGTTTTAAAACAGGAGCTCTGCTTGCCGGCATTTTACTGGCTGCATTCGTTTTCAGCGGATGCTGTGCGCCGATTCCTACCGCCGAGTGGTCCGGCAGCGGCCAGGAAAGCACCGCCGACGCGGCCGCATCCCTACTGCAAACGCAGGAAGTCTCAAAGATCGAAGTGTATTCCGCCGGAGACGGCCGCCTGATCAAAACCGTCGAGGATTCGTCCGTTCTGAAAGAATTCCTCAAAAAGACGGCTTCCGACCTTGGAAAAGCCGCCATCGGGGCGGAAAGCGGCACAATTTCCCAAAAATCGAAGGCCCGTTACCGGTTTGTCCTCTACAAAAAGTCCGCAGCGGCCGGCAAGAGCGGGGATGAAGAAATCTGCCGCTTCACCACTTATGCGGACAACCATACCATTCAAATGCAAATTTCACCGGATGCGGTGAAAAATATCAAGGTCCCAAGCAGTTTTCTGGACTTCACCTTTGAGGCATCCGATGAAGTCTTGCAGTATTTAAATTCCTTTGCTCAGACGTAAAGGAAAAATCATCGTAACGGCAAGGATAAAAACACGGTCCGGCCGGTAGTCCGGGCGCGGTGAAACACCGTCAGTAACCTTCCTCCTAAGGTCGTCCGTTCCTTGCTTCGCACAGCCAATTAGGAGGATTAGAAATGAATGAATCTGTCAATCTGACCGTATTTTTTGAAGATCCGTTCTGGGTTGCGGTCTATGAACGCACCGCGGGCAGGAAATTGCAGGCCGCGCGCGTCGTGTTCGGCGCGGAGCCGAAAGACAGCGACGTGTATGAATTTTTCCTGAAGAATTGGAGCCGCCTGCGGTTTTCGCCCGCCGTTGCGGCGGGCCGCAGGGAGAAAACGGAGATTAACCCGAAGCGGATGCAGCGGAAAATTCATCGCCGGGTTGCCGCTTCCGGTGCGGGGACAAAGTCGCAGCAGGCGCTGAAGCTTTTGCAGGAACAGAACAAACAGGAGCGCCGGGAAAAAAGCAAAGAGGCAAAAGAAGCCGAAAAAGAGCGGAAATTTGGACTACGGCAGCAAAGGCGGAAAGAAAAACATAAAGGAAGATAAAAAAAATAACGGGGCCGTCGGAAAAGATCCGACGGCCCCGCGCCATTTCCCTGCGCAGAGTCTTCAGGGACGGTTGAGAATTTTCATGAATTCTTCCCCCGTAATAGTCTCTTTTTCCAGCAGGTACTTTGCCAGCTCGTGCAGCTTTGCTTCATTGTCGCGCAGGATGCCAAGCGCTTTTTCATGGGACTCCTTGACGAAGGCAACTACCTTTTCATCCACCTTGGCCGCCGTCTCCGCAGAGCAGGCCAGGGAAGCGTCGCCGCCCAGGTACTGGTTCTGAACGGTTTCCAAAGCGACCATGCCGAATTCACTGCTCATGCCGTAGCGGGTGATCATGGCGCGGGCCAGTTTTGTGGCCTGCTCAATGTCGTTGGAAGCGCCGGTTGTGATGTTTTCCCCACCGAAGATCAGCTCTTCCGCCGCCCGGCCGCCGGTCAGTGTGGCAATTTTGTTTTTCAGTTCCGAGAGGCTCATCAGGTTCCGCTCGCCCTCGTCCACCTGCATGGTGTAGCCGAGCGCGCCTGACGTGCGCGGGATAATCGTGATCTTTGTCACCGGTGCGGAGTTGGTCTGCTTCGCGGCGACCAAGGCGTGCCCTGTTTCATGGTAGGCGACGATCTTCTTTTCTTCCTCAGAGATGACCGCACTCTTGCGCTGGGCGCCGGCGATGACCGTTTCCACAGATTCTTCCAAGTCGTCCTGCGTGATGGATTTGCGCCCCATGCGCACGGCGCGCAGCGCAGCCTCATTGAGAATATTGGCCAGATCCGCACCGGAAGCGCCGACCGTAGCCCGGGCGATGGCGTTGAAATCGGTGTCCGGTCCCACCTTGACCTCTTTGGCATGCACTTTCAGAATATCCTCGCGGCCTTTCAGATCTGGCAGATCGACCCGCACCCGGCGGTCGAAACGGCCCGGGCGCAGCAGAGCGGGGTCTAGGGAATCCGGCCGGTTGGTGGCGGCGAGCAGCACCACGCCTTTCCGCGCGTCGAAGCCGTCCATTTCTGCCAGCAGCTGGTTTAAGGTCTGCTCCCGCTCGTCATTGCCGGCGAGGCCGCCGTCACCGCGCTTTTTGCCGATGGTGTCGATCTCGTCGATGAAGACAATGCACGGGGCCTTTTCATTGGCCTGCTTAAACAGGTCGCGAATTTTGGCCGCGCCCATGCCGACAAACATTTCCACAAATTCAGAGCCGGAAATGGAGAAGAATGGAACTCCCGCTTCTCCGGCGACCGCTTTGGCCAGCAGTGTTTTGCCGGTTCCGGGAGGGCCGACCAGAAGAACGCCTTTGGGCAGCTTTGCGCCGATATCGGCGTATTTTGCCGGCACATGTAGAAAATCCACGACTTCCTTGAGGGATTCTTTTGCTTCATCCTGCCCGGCCACATCCGCAAAAATCACGCCGGTCTGCGCATCTTCCACATAGACTTTGGCTCCGGATTTTCCAAAGGACATGGCGTTTTCCAGCCCGCCCGGGAACTGGCCGCCCATCCGCTTAAGCATCCACTTCGACAGCAGTTCGCCGATCAGCAGGAAAATCACAAACGGCAGAATCCAAGTGAGAACAAAATTCAGCAGCGGATTGGTCTGAGTTGGAATTTTAGCGGAAAAATGGACTTTGGGGTCCGCACGCAGCTGGTTTAACAGCCTTTGCCCGTCCCCGGGCCAAATCCCGGTTTTGTAGTAACTGAGGGTGTTTCCGTCTTTCGTCGTAAAAACGAGCTGGCCGTCACTCTGTTCCAGCGCAACCTCCGTGATCTTGCCGCTGTTCAGCATGGATAAAAACTTATCGTAGCTGACCTCCGTAACCCGCTTGCTTGTCATGGACGGGAAGAACAGAGCATTGAGCAGCATAATAACGACCAAAGCCAAAAGATAGTAAACAATCATCGGCTTTTTCGGTGAGGATGTATGGTTGTCCTTGACTTCTTGCAAAAGGGTCTCCCCTCCTTCGACAGCGCCGCGGGTGCGGCGGTCAGTCATTGCTATCAATGGAAATTCATTATATCACTTTGCAGGGTAAAATCAATAGGATACCTTTTCCTGCAGCGCCGCTTCGGGCAGCCGGAAAACAATGCTGAAAAAAGAAAAGCCTGTCTTCAGACAGACCTTTCTTCCATAAATCCGACCAATTATTCCTCGAATTTAAACTTTTCAATCAGTGCCTTCATCTGCTGCGCCTGACCGCTCAGCTCTTCACTGGAAGCCGCCTCTTCCTCCGCCGTCGCGGAGTTCGTCTGTACGGTTGCGGAAATTTGATCCAGTCCCTGCTGAATCTGACGAATAGTGGTGGCCTGCTCTTCCGACGT
>DHDF01000155.1:5568-5987 GCA_002399225.1 bacterium UBA4883 | reverse complement strand
AGGTAACCGCCCGTCGGGCCGGCGAGGGCTCCCACTCCGCCGCGGAAGCCTGCAAAGACGGGCAGTCCCACCGCTCCCAGTATAAGATAAACCAGCTGGCTGAGCAGCCCTCCGGAAGCCCCGAGAATCCCGCCGGCCAAAAAGACGGAAAAAGTCGCCAGATTAATCGGCACCGGACCGATGGGAACAGACAATTGAGAAAGCACGGCGGTCAGCGCCGCAAAAACAGCGCAGACCGCCACTTGAAATCCCGATTTTTTCTCCATTTTTTATCTCTTCTTTTTCCTTAAGTATAAAGGCTTCTCTGTTAAATGTCAACCTATCTATTATTTATTGTTTACAATAGGGTAAATTCCAGCTTTTGGATCTTGCATCTTTTCCATGATTCCAGATAAAAAATACCCGCCTAAATCGGCGGG
>DHDF01000155.1:5069-5369 GCA_002399225.1 bacterium UBA4883 | reverse complement strand
CTATACTATATATATAGAAAGAACGGTATGGTTGGTCTTACCTTTTATCTTCCCGACAGCAGACACCAGCATCTGCCGGCAGCCACCCCAAACGGCAAGCGGCATGGCTTTTCGCAAGGGGCACTTTCGCCTTATTAAAAAAGCTCCGGCTTTATAATATAGGAAAGTAAACGGGAAGTCCGCAAATTCAGGCCGGAGAAAATTCAAGGCACCTCACATACTGCGGATACAAAAAAATATAAAAAAACAGCCATCCTATTGGATGACTGCTTTAAGATGTTGGCACCACCTATTCTCCCG
>DHDF01000155.1:0-4894 GCA_002399225.1 bacterium UBA4883 | reverse complement strand
GCTTAACTTCCGTGTTCGGGATGGGAACGGGTGTACCCTCACCACAATCGGCACCAACTTTTATTCTGTCCTTGCGACTTTATTATCATACCACTTGTTTCGACAAAATGCAAGGAAAAAGAGAAATTTTTTTAATTTTTTGAAAATTTGTAGAATAGCGGGCAGCTTAACAAGTCTTAGGATGCCCCCAAACGCCCGAAAATATTCGCCCCAGGCCCTAATTTTCAAAAGAAGACAGAAGATTTCTGCAGCCGTAAAAGAGAAGCAGAGAGGCGAGAAGATTCCAGCAAACAAGCGGCAGCGCGGCAAGCAGCGGCGCCGCGCCCGCAGACGGCGTTTTCAGCAGAAACACAAGCCCCCACGTCCCGGCCGCGCCCGGGGCTGTCACCAGAAGCAGCAGGAGCAGGGAGAGCATCATGACAAGCCCCCGGTTTGGAACACCGCCCAGCACCCGGCGGCTCAGCACACTTCCGGCGGTAAAGAGGAACCCAAACGCAGCATAGACCAGCATGCAGGCCAGCGCCATAAACGGATTCGCACGAAGGACGGCGCAGAGTGCGGAAAAGGCAACGACACCGTCCACAGCGGGTTTCAGCACCGTCGACAGCCCCGCCCAAAACAGCTTTGGAAACGGCGCTTCCGGGACCAGATAAAGGTATGGTTTTTCAAGCTCCCTGCTCCAGTCTCCTCCGGCGGTCTGAAAAAAGAGAAGGTAAACGCTAAGACCGCAGCCTGTAAGAAGGATTGCGTCCGGTGTTGCCGGCTGCGCGTTCGACCGGCCAATCAGCGTCATCACAAAGGCCATGCCGAAATTGACCAGCAGCAGAAGCACCGTTGAACCGCCAACCAGGGCAAAGCGGCTGTTTCGCCGGGCTTCCCGCAGATGCTTATAAAAGAAGGCGCTTGCGCCCCATCCTGCCCCGATTCCGGTTTTTCCGGCCTTTCTGCGCCGAAACGTGCCCGCCGCCAGCCGGCGATTTCCCTTCGCATTCCGGCGCAGTTCAAACATCTTTTCCGCATGGCCCAGCACATCCTCATAGTAATCCGCGTCTGATTTTAGAAACAGAAACAGTACCAGTGCAAGAAACGCGGCCGTCAGGGCGGCATAGAGCGCCGCGCCAGCCGGATGGCCGCCAATCAGCGCAAACACGCCGCCGCGCGTCCAGCCAACGACCGGGAATCCGTCAAGGATCGGCGATGCGCCGATCCGAATGATTCCCGTAAGGCTCGGTTCCCGCCCCGCCCGAGAAAGCACGAAAAGGGCAAACAGAAGCGGAACGGCCAGAATTCCGGCTTTGACGGCCGCACGCTGCACGGGCCCGCGGTTTGCAATGCAGTAAAGCAACAGTGCCAGCATTTGCACAACGACCAAAAACAGGGCCGTTCCCAAGAGCAGAACAACGACATCTGCGGCGGTGATTCCGAACGTGTTGATCAGCATCCCGCTGTAAAACAGCAGAAATGCGAACCCCGCAAAGGTTTTTCCTGTTTGCCTCACCAAGCCGAAAGCCAAAATGTTTTTCGGCGAAACCGGCGATACAAAAAGAAGGTTGACATCCGACATCCTAAACAGCGACATACCGGAATCCAGAGAAGAAAGTGCGGTGATAGTGCCCAGCGCCAGCAGCCAGACCAGAAAGCCGCTTTGCAAAACCGTAAAATCCATTTTGCGCCCCGGCTGAGCCGGCATGGCAAACAGCATCCAGAAAACCAGCGCGGCAGAGGCCAGAACCGCAATCAGCCGCGCAGGGTGCCGGATCAACTGCAACACCGTATTTTTGACCTGCTTACGCGCTATGTACAGAATTGCACTCAACGGGATTCTCCTTTCCTTCCGTAATCGAGAAAAACAGCTTTTCCAGACTTTCGCCGCCCGCTTCCATGTCTTTGCGCGTGCGTTCCGCCGCGATCTTCCCATCTTTCATAATCAGCGCGCGGTCCCAAATCTGCCGGACGGTGTCCAGCATATGGGTGCTGACCAGTACGGAGCAGCCATCGGCGCGCAGTTCTCCGAGGATACCGCGCAGCTCCTTGATGGCATGGGGATCGAGTCCAATCAGGGGCTCATCCAGCAGAACGGCCCTCGGTGCCGGCAGCAGCGCACAGCAGATACTCAGTTTTTGCTGCATCCCTTTGGAAAGCTCGCCGCCGAGTTTCTCTTTTTTATCCCCCATCTCCATCCGCTCCAACAGAGAATCGGCACGTTTTTGCCAGTCCCGGATGCGGTAGGCCCGTGCGATAAATTCCAGGTGCTCAAAGACTGTCAGGAACTCCATCGGCGCGGGGAGTTCTGGGACATAGCCGAAACAGTGTTTTGCCTCCACGCTCTTATTTGGATGCCCGCAGACCAGCACAGTCCCCTCAAACCGCAGCAGTCCCGCAATGCACTTGATCGCGGTTGATTTTCCCGCCCCATTGGGGCCGGCCAAAACGGCAATTTCTCCATCTTCCACCCGAAAATTCAGGTCGTCGTTTGCCAGCAGCTTTTGATATTGCTTGGTCAGGTGTTGTATTTCCAGCATCATTTTCCTCCGATTTTTATTTTCTGCATAAATTTCTGGCGCCGCACGACAGAAAAGCTAAAGAAAAACGCCGCCAGTATGGACCCGGCTGCGGCCCCAAGATTCCATGCTCCGCATTTCGGACAATAAAAATTGGGAACGTCTGCCAGTGGGACAGTTCGCTCCAATTCCAAGATAATCTCATCATACTGTATTTTCAAACGAATTTCAAACACAATTTTATACAAGGAAATTATAGCAAAAAACATTGAAGTTTTTTAATTCGGTAAATCGTTTTAAAGTACAGGAGATACGAAAGGCGAAAAGATTCGCTAAAAATATAAGGATAGGATGCAGAAATTTTGTCGTGCTTACTGACATTATTGCTTACCGCAGTCTTTACAATGCTAATTTACAAAGGAAAGATCCAAGTAAAAATATTTGGATCCCCGGTAAAAGATCTATTGCTTGGCATATGCTTCGGCGTGATATGGATCGGTGCCTCTGTTGCGGTTTTGTATTTAAGCGGGATTCTCCGTTTTGCCGGTAAAAATGATGTTCAATCTCTTCCCATATGGCTGATCGCCGCCCTGCTCAATGTTATCATGCAGGAATATTTAATGCGCGGGTACCTATTTCAATTTCTGGCTCAAAAGGTTAATTCCATTACGGCAATCATCATATCGACACTCTTGTTTACCGTGATGCACGGCGGAGCTTTTGAGGCAGGAGTGATTGCGGTCCTCAATGTGATTACCATGAGCGTATTTATTTCACTCCTGTTATTGTATACCGGTAATCTTCTGGCGCCTATTCTTGCACATTTTATTTGGAATTCCGTCGGGGGGATTCTTCTAGGAGGCGTATTGCTGGCTGACGATTACCCGAAGGTATTAAACTGTACATTTTCAGGGAGTACCCTGTTAACCAGCGGATCAGCAAAAATTGAGGGCAGCGTAATCGTATTGATTGTGAATTGCCTGCTGATCTTAGCGGTGCATTTTATGATAAGGAAACATAGCAAGAAGCGGATATCATGGAAAAAATGACTCGAAAAAGGCTTTTGCTGTTTATCATAATCTCAGCATTATTCTTAACGATATTGAGCATTTTGTATTACGAAAACAGGAATAGCATGTTTTTGTCAATCTGTAATGTTTACGCCGGCAATCAGCGCAGTAATCACAAGGCTGCTGACTCATGAAGGATTTTGTAATTCATATCTCAAACCTCATTTCAGAGGTAATCTGAAATGGTACTTCTCAACGTGGCTGCTCACGCCTGCCGTTGCATATTTTGGTGCGATACTGTGTTTTTTGATTTTTCCAAGTACTTTTGATCCTCTTGGCTCATCGTACTCAATCTGCTCCGGCCTGACAACCACCTTGCAATACATTTCTCAACTGATGCGGATGATTCCCCTTGCGATATTGATCAATCCGATCATGGGCATTCTTCTGTGTTTTGGAGAAGAATTCGGCTGGCGGGGATACTTGCTGCCGAAACTGAACGAGAAATATACCCCGATTTGTGTCCGTTATTCTTACGGGAATCATATGGGGAGTATGGCATGCTCCATTTGTTGCAATGGGATATAACTACGGGGAGGGGCACCCGTTAGCGAATATACTTGCCATGATCGTGTTTAGTGTCGCCATCGGCACGATTCAGGGCTTCTTGTTTTTCAGGACTCGGTCGATCTGGCCCTCGGTTCTTTTCCATGCAGCAGAAAATGGAATGGATCTGTGGGCACCGTCGGATTTGTTCATGTCAAAAACTCCGAACTTATTCATCGGACCAAATATTGTCGGCATAATCGGCGGAATCGGGTTTGTGATCGTTGCTATCTGCTGCCTGCCCTTTTTATTGAAACAAGCAAACGGAGATACCGTCCATTCAGATTAACCGTACTTTCGGTATGAAAACAGCTCGCGGACTTCGTTTTGAATACAATGAACGCGGCCGTATAAAAGAAGGTCACCGCAGAGATGCAACTCCACAGTGACCAAGGGCTTCCATACACTTCCACAGAATATCTTCACTAACAAAAGGATACGGTATTACGCCGTAATGAGCATATTCAGCTAAAAACAAAGCTGACATCGCTAGAAAGGCGACGTCAGCTTGCTTAAATCAATGATATTCTACGAGGGCCTTCTTTTTACCGTCCATTCTACCTGGAAACAGTTCATACCTGATAACCCTCTAAATAAGAAAAAGCCTGCACGCTCTGCAGGCTTTCCATTTCCGGACACTGAGTATTTTCAACGTACCCTCAAAACTGAACAAAACTGGAAGCAGAAAAAGTAAAAACTGAACGGGCGAACCAAAATATGGTCAAGCCCTCGGCCTATTAGTACTGCCCAGCTAAACACGTTGCCGTGCTTACACAT
>DHDF01000013.1:10219-11196 GCA_002399225.1 bacterium UBA4883 | reverse complement strand
ATTATGTTGCTCCCTTGCGGAGCATGGATCAAAACACGAAGAAGGCTCCGAAAATTCGGAGCCTTCTTGCTTTCTCAAAGATATACGAGGGGGCGTTCTCTTGTCCTTCCGGAGGTGTTGCTTTCAATGATCCTCTGGACCGTATTGAATGTTCGTTTGTCTAAAATTGGAGGAACTTCTTGCCCGACTGCCGGCTTAATTGGGCGTCCGTGAAAGGTGTAGTATCCGCAGTAAATCGGGCGGGTAAGTATTTTGTGGATAGATTCCGGGGACAATTTCGATCCACGCTTTCCACGGTAGCCCTGCTTATTGCTCCATTTTGCAATGAAGGAGAAGCTTTTATGACGTATGTACTGTTTATAGATAGCTTTTACCATCTCTGCCTCTTTTGTATTGACTTTCAGGCCTCCATGCAATACGGAATCGTATCCAAGAATATAAGAGCAGGTGCGAAGGCCGCGCATGGCTCTTTCCTCCATCGCGGCGGCCACCCGCTCGGCGGTGATCTCGCGCTCCATCTGGGCAAATACCCCCAGTAGTCCCATCATAGCCCGCCCTGTGGGGGTTGACGTGTCAAAACTCTCCGTGTAACTGATAAGTCCGATACCGCGTTTAGATATGCGCTCCCAAGTATTGTAGAGGTCGGAAACCGATCGTGTCAGACGTGAAAGAGCCCATATCAATATAATATCGTAGGCCTCCGCGTCTGCATCATCCAAAAGCCGTTTCATTTCTGGCCGGTGTGTGATATCTTTCCCGGAGATTCCTTCATCCGCATATACATCGTACACTTCATATTTATGATCGGCGCAATAGGCCCTTAGGGCGCGCTCCTGTGCATCAAGGGAATATCCCTCTCTGGCCTGATCGAGCGTGCTGACACGCTTATATATTGCCACCTTAATCTTTTTGGAAGAGTTCAAAGGTGCAAGGCTCGAATGCCTATCTGCTAATTCACAACATTTCATAATAATTGG
>DHDF01000013.1:4679-9964 GCA_002399225.1 bacterium UBA4883 | reverse complement strand
TCACCGGGCGGCTCTTATTTTTGATTGCGGCCCATCGTTATCGTGGCCCGTCACGCTTTTTGGGTAAAAAGAAATCCAGAAGCATAATTCCGTTCGGAAGGAACAGAACTGTGTTTCTGGATTTGAGTGGCGGAGAGGACTCGTTGCCCTCCATATCCAGAACACTAAGTGCTTCATCTACAGCTGATTCATCGGTAGAAAGTATGACCCGTATTCGATAGCCTCCTCCGTTCGCGCCCGGGTACACAATCACACGATTGACAAATTTCTGAATGATTCTTTTTTGCTGCTCAAACGGAAGCTTGCCAAAATCCGCGCCTTCCGAAAACTCTGCTTTAATTTCCTCGAGCGTTTTTTTCTTCGCACCCGGCACGGATTCCATCTCATAAAGTTTAATTTGAAGTTTCTTCTTTTGGCTGGAAAGGTCCTCCAATGTGTCTTTCAGTTCCGGGGCGGTAACTCCTTCGGCTATTGCTCGAGTCACATTTCCAATCTTCCGATCAATTCCTTCGATCTCACGCTTTAGGGCGGCCAGCTTATCTTTTCCGTCATCCTCCTGAAAGCTAGCATAAATTCTGTGGCATATCGCATCAATACTTTTTGGACTAAAAATATTTTTGTTTATCTGTTCAACTACGGCTTGTTCCACTAAATCCTTTGGAATTTCTCTCTGTGTGCATTCTTTCGTCCGCTGCCCTTTGCCACAGCGATAATAGGCGTAAGTATGTCCATTCGCATATTTGACTTCCCCGGTCATTGAGGAGCCGCACAGGCCGCAAAAAATCTTTCCACTCAGAAGATAGTCAATCTTTGCCTTGTTTCTGGCAGCCCTATGTTGATTTTCCTTCAATCTCTTTTGCACCTCCTTCCAAACCTCGGGAGAAACAATTTCCGGTATTCCTCCGGGGATTCTGATGATTTCATCTTCGCTTTTATATTTGTGCCGGTTCATTTTCCCATGAGCGTTACGGGGCGCCGACTTATTGAAAACATAAACTCCCGCATATTTTTCATTTGTGAGAAGGTCGTGAAGGCTGTTTGAACCAAAGGCATGTCCGCGCTTAGTTCTAAAGCCGCCTGCGGATAATGCGCGGAGGATTTCCGTATATCCGCATCCATCAGCATACATCTTGAAAATCAGTCTTACTGCTTCCGCCTCTGTTTCGTTGATGCGGAAGGTCTTGTCCGGGTTCACATCATAGCCGAGAGGAGGAATGCCGCCGGTATAGAGGCATTTGTAGGCGTTTTCTTTCAGGCCCTTCATCGTCTCTTGGGCGAGATTTGCTGAATAAAATTCGTTCATGCCGACAATCACATAGAGCATCAGCTTCCCTTGCGGCGTTTTATCCAGACGCTCTTTCACGCTAATCAGTTCAACGCCGTTTTGCTCGAGAATTTTCTGATTTTCCAGCGTATCCATTCCACTGCGGCCGAAACGGTCGAGTTTATGTACCAGCACGGCAGAAAATAGTCCTTCTGCGCTGTCTAAAATCATTTTCTGAAATTGATCGCGCTTGCGAATGTATCTTCCGGACTTCGCCTTGTCAGCATAAATATGAATGATATTGTACCCAAAATTTTGAGCGTAGTATTTGCAGGCCCTGACCTGCGCATCGATGCTTTCTTCCCGCTGCATATCACTGGAAAAGCGGGCGTAAATTACGGCGTTAATCATGGCGGCCTCCTATTGATTTTAGAAGGCTGAAACAGTATAATAATATTGCGATGTTATCGTACTGTCAGCCCTGCTGATGGTGGCCGCTCGTTCCGTGGATCAGACGGAGCGGGCGGCTTTCTTATTTATTCAAGCATTTTAGTCTATACTCAACGAGCCATTCATCGAGGCCAAGGCATTCGGCAATCTTAGAAATCGAAAATCCCTGAAAATCCATAAAGTAATCATCATCAGGATATATGAGATTTACGGAGAACTTATCCGCCTGGCGCTCATAGATGCTCGTTTTTAGAAACGTCCTTGTGTCCATGTAAATTTCATTTGTGCCAGTGTGCATTATGGCGTGTCCCAACTCGTGCCCGCACACGAATCGCTTAACGTGATCCGGCAAATCCTCCCGTAGATAGACGATGCTGTTGCCCGCATAATGTTGGCAAAATCCACGAACCCCACTTAGTGGGACCGACAAAACCGTATAATCCAAGCACTCGCAAATTTCAAAAGGATCATTCGTCCGGAACTTTTTTATCAGGCTTTTCGCTAGTTTCAGCTCGTCCATTCGTTGATTCCTTCTTGTCCTTTTTCCGTTTATTTTTGATTGTGGCGGCGGCCATCCCAAGTTCCATAGCATTACGGATGCTCTCCAGCGCTTCGGGCGTCAAAGGGTTCCCATCAAACATAAGCCCTTCCTGGTGGGAAAGGGTATCTAAAATATCGTCAATTTTATTTTTAATGTCGCGCTCGTCCTCCTTCGTGAGGGTGGGCGCTTCTTTTTGTTCATTTCCAGTTACATAGTCCACAGAAATATGAAAATAATTCGCAATTTTGCTCAACGTTTCATAAGACAATGTTTTATTCCGCCCCATTTTTAGTTCTGTCAAGGCGGCTCTGCTTATACCGGCGCCTTTGCACATGGCGGTTATATTGGTGTTGTTTTCTTTGCAAATATTTTCGATCCTTTTATATAACTTGCACATTAATCTATTGCTCCTTTTGTAGGATACAATAAATTACATCAAAATGTAAAACTGGCTATTGACAATTACATTGAAATGTAATATGCTATAGACAGATTTCAGAGGAATGTAATTTATTGAGGTAGCAACTATAATATATTACATTAATCTGTAATTGTCAATACAATTTTGTAGAAAAGGGGGTATTTTATGCGAAAAAGAATGCTTACACCCTTTGGCCTTTCGGTTAAGACAAAGCTGCTCAAGAGTGGACAAACACAAGAATGGCTGATTGCACAGGCTAAAGAGCGTACTGGAATGTATGTGGATAGTTCAAACCTTTATAAACTGATGCACGGCCAGCTCAACAGCGAAAAACTCGAAAGTGCCATACGGGAAATCCTACAGATTCCAGTATAGCACAAACGTTCTAAAATCAAACTGCTTTTATAGCACAAAGGATTTTAGAGTACCAAAATTGTCCATTAGGAGGAAGGAGGAGAGATGGCGACGAACATAACGGTGGAAGTTGAAGGGCCAGACGGAAAGAGGCTTCCCGATGGCGGGATCCCACTTTCTGATAGCCAAATTAATTGGCTGGCAGAATTGCTCTCCAAAGTGGTTTTCAAACAGCCGGCTCGGAAGACGGTTTGAAGCCCAGGACGTCTAAAGGCAACCTAAAAATTTATGAAAGGGTGTCTTTTATGATGACAAACAGTGAAAAGACCGTAGCTGTGCTGGAAGAAATGGAAGCCCAGGCCCAGTGGCATCGCAACCAGAACATGATTGCGACGCTCCGTAGCTTAGCCGGAAAAACCGATAACGAGGCCGCAAAACGAGTCTACGAGAACACGATCCGGATTTTAGAGAGGGGCGACTATAATTGCTGACGTTTGCAATTCTGAAAGCGCTGATTGTTACCCTCGTCCTTTATTTGTGGCTGGCTTATTTTTTCGGGCATGACACCAAGCAGACGAGCAAGGTGGCCCACATAGCAGCCCATATCGGCTATGCGCTCTTTCTAGGGGCGGTGATTGCATGGCTATGAACAACATTACTGAGCTACCGGTAAGGCGGAGAGAACCGAACGAAATGATTTTCACGATCCATTATTTCGTTGATGACGACGAGGTTGCGATTCCACGGCTGCCGTCGGACCCGGATGTAGCGGGAGCGATTATAGGAACGCTGGTGCGGCTCTTGATCCTATGCAGGGTCCTCACGCCCAGCGAAGCAATTGAGGCGGCCGAGAAGGGCGCCGGAAAAGGAGGAATCTTCTAAAATGAACGAAAGACTGCTTGTGGACGCGACCACCGTTGCCCGGCTCCGCGATACGTCAAATGCCCTGCACCGCAAGCTCCGCGATGCGCGCGTCCCTAATCCGTATGATTTTATTGCTGATAATTACGCCGACGGAATCGATGCGGCGCTGAGGGCGCTGAAGCTGGAAGGGGGTGAACCATGAAAAAGAAATTCTGCCGCATCGTTGCCGTGCTCGGCTTCCTCTCTGTATTTTTCAGCGCGGCGGCCTCCGATGGCGGCGCGAGCCTGAAAGACACTGTCCCGCCGGCTGTAATTGGCTGCTTGATGCTTTGGGCCGGGATCGTGCAATCCCGCAAAATCGAGCAACGGGAGCGTTATGCAGTCCATCGCCGTACTATTCACGCCGTGCAAATGGCGAAGAAAGAGAGTGATCGCCGTGAGTCCGTATTGTAAGGGCTGCGCTTACCGGCAGAAAATTGATGCTTTGTCCACGAACTGCGGGTATTGCGTCATAACCGGAAAGCGGCGTGGATGCCCCGCAGGGGAGGGATGCCCGCACAAAGTCGGGAAGTTGCCGAAACGGTATACGCGGAATGCCCGCTGCGACCGACTTTTGAAAGGTTGTACATCTTAATCGTTTGAGCGGCCATGAGCTGCAGAAAGGAGTACCCCATGGAAAATAAGCAAATCGCTGAATCCGGCAAATTTCACGGTATCAAGGCGACAGAAGCCAATGGCGTAATTACAGTGGAGATAGGCGGGAAGGGCATAAATATTCTTTATTACTTCTCTGAAATTGTTTCCGCTCTGATCCACGGCGAGCTTCGCGTCCCGAAGGTTCTTTTGCAGACCGCCTTTGAGGCGGGGTTTCGCTTGGGAGAGAAAAAGCCCGAAGGGCAGAAAGGAGATGCGCCTCATGAATCCTGAAGAAAAGAAAACCGCCCTCGGCGCTACCAACACCGAAAGCGGCAAAGCAAATGAATCTGAACATAGTTTACCCGCCAATGCCGAAAAAGTCAAGAGCGCCCATCCGCTCGATCTCCGGACGGAGATGTTCATGCTGAACGAGCTGACTGCGGCATTAAGCTCTCAATTTGTTTCCGATGATCGGAAATGGAATATTATTTCTGGTCTGATCTCTAAATGCGCGGAGGCGAACGAGACATGAAGCTGGAACTTTTGGAGCTCACCCTTGAAAATTTCAAGAACTACCGGAAGTTTACCCTTTCCCCGCAGGGCTGTTCACTGGATATCTATGGCCGGAACCATGTCGGCAAAACCCCGCTTGCAGACGCCTATTTTTGGCTCCTGTTCGGGCGCGATACGAAGGGAAAGTCCGATTCGCACATTCTTCCCGAGGACGAGAACGGCAACATCATTGAGGGCCTTGT
>DHDF01000013.1:365-4493 GCA_002399225.1 bacterium UBA4883 | reverse complement strand
CAGCGCACCTACAAACAGAATTTCAGCCATAAGAAAGGCGAGGCCGAGCGCAAGGCCACAAGCAATTCCACGTCGTTTTTCATCAACGGCGTGCCGAAGCTGAAAAAGGATTACACCGCCTACGTTTCCGGTCTCTGTGACGATCAGACTTTTGCCATGCTGACCGACCCCGATATGTTCCCGGGAAAGATGCCATGGAAAGATCGCCGAGACTTCCTGATTCAGTCTTTCGCCCCTGACATCGACGACCTTGACATCATCAAAGCTCATGCAGGGCTGCAACCTCTTCTCCATTATGTTGACACCAGCGTGAGCGGCGATATGGTGGGTAACTACGCGGCAAAGACCAAGTATGAGCGGCAGAGGATTCAGCGCGAGAAGGACGAGATTCCGGGGCGCATCGACGAGGCCGAGAAAGCAAAGCCCGCCGACCTGCCAATGCCGCAGGATTCTAAGGACATTATCCGTCTGCAAAAGCAGAAAATTCAGTTGGAGAGCCAGATCAGCGCGGTCCGGAATGGAGAAGCGGAAGCCGACCTCCGCCGCCAGATTTCCGAGATTCAGGCGCAGATTGCGGATGCCCGGGCCGAGTACGCCCGCCGCGGCACGGTGGGGAGCAACGGCATTGAAGCGCAGAGGGCAGAGATTCTCGGCAAAATCACACAGCGGGAACGCTCGACCGATTTCACCGAAAAGATCACGATTCCCGGCCTGAACGAGAAGATTGACCGGCTGAACAAGGAAATTGAAAGCCTCCGTAAGCAGTGGATTGATACGGATGCGCAGGAATTCGACCCGGACAACAACATCTGCCCTACCTGTGGGCAGGAATACCCGCCCGAGAAGCAGAAACAGATTCAGGGCGATTTCAACGACCGGAAGGCCATGACGCTTGACCGTCTGGAACATGAGGCGACGGAGAAAAAGGATAGCCTCGAAAAGGCGCAGGCTGAGCTTGCAGCCAAAAAGCAAGCCACTGAGCAGGACAAGAAAGCCATTGCCGACCTGCAGGCTCGTCTCGACAAGCTGACCGCGCAGATTGTCCGCCCGGCTCCCTTCGAGGAAACGAATGAATTTTTTGGCCTCAACAAAAAGCTTGAAGCGGCGCAGGTACAGCTCAAATCTATATCTGAAGCCTCTGCCCAGCACGTTGCCATGCTGCAGGAGCAGCTTTCCGGAATCACCGAAGAACTTGATTCTATCCAGCGCCGCGCACTGAACAAACAGATTGTCGAGCAGCAGGATTTCCGTATCGAAGAGCTGAAGAAGAAGGAATCCGAGCTTTCCCTTCTGCTTGCCACCTACGACAAGGGCCTCGCGCTGGCCGACAGGTTCGTGATGCAGAAAGCGCAGGACATCGAGGGAAAGGTCAACGGTGCTTTCCACACGGTCAAGTGGAAGCTGTTCGGGGAGCAGATGAACGGCGGCATTCAGCCCTGCTGCGAGGCCACGGTTCACGGGCAGGCATACAACGGCGGCCTCGGAACTTCCGAGAGGCTCAACGCCGGGCTGGACATCATCAACACGCTTTCCCGCGTGCTCGGCATTTCGGTTCCGCTCTGGATTGACAACGCCGAGGGCGTGACGGACTACGAGCCGGTCGATACCCAGGTGTTCCGCCTGTATGTGTCGGAAACAGACGAAAAATTGAGAGTGGAGGCGAGGGCGTGAGCAAGCGCAAAAGGCGCGGTCCTCAGACTTGCGACGATCGGTGTGAACATTTCCTTTATGTCGGAGAAGGAGATTCAATCTGCAATAAAGTTTGTCCGCCAAAATTGGTTTTGGAAGATTGGAGCCCGACAGAAGATTTCTTTTGGTGTGGAGGTAAAAACAAATGAATCCAAAAATCATTGAAATGCTCCGCAGGACCAGCGTCCCTGCCAGTTCCTTAGGTTACATCTATCTCAAAGACGCGCTGGACATCTGCTGGGAGGATAGCACCTACATTCAGGCCCTTACCAAACGCCTCTATCCCGCGATTGCGCAGCGGGAAAATACCACGCCTACGCGCGTTGAGCGGGCCATCCGACACGCGACCGAGATTGCCTTTAATAAGGGTGATCCTGATATCTACGAGAGCCTTTTCGGCTATTCCACCCTTAATATCGGCCACGGGAAGCCCACCAACGGCGAATTCATCGCAACGTTGATCGAGCAGCTCCGAATGGAAAACCCGGAAAGCAAGAGGATCGCACTTTCTGGTGCGGACCCGAATGAAATACTCGAATCCCTGAAAAGAGGGATTGGGAATGAGCATCTATCGTTGTAAATGTGGGCGCATCTTTGAAAAGAACATCGGCGCCTCCACGGCGCCTTACCGAATGCCTGATTATGGGCCAGATCATGATTGCTATGGCTGCCCGTACGTGCGGATGCAGGCCGTTTTCGATCCGTTCCGCAATCAGATTTCGGATGTGGCAGAGTGCCGCGGTACTCGGGTTCTCAATCCCGACGCGGCACAGGAAATCACCTTTGAGGATGAAAATATTTTGAAGCAGATAAAGGAGGCCAAATCAATGGCAAAGCAGAAAGTAGCAGAAACACCCGCAGAAGTTCAGGAGGGCGTGGCCTACATACACGGCCAGTGGCGGTATTTCGTTGACCGGCGCACGGACAACGGGAAGTTCACTGCGTTTATGTGCTCCACCGAGCCGGCAGCAAATGGGGCTCGGACCGAAGTAACCACCATCCCGGACTTCGACACCTTCCAGCAGGCGCAGAACGCCCTTGACGGCTATGCGCTGAAGCGCAAATTTGCCGCCGAGTTTCCAATTCCTGATGAAGGCCCTGAAATGGAACAGCAGACCTTTGGCTCTGCACCTGACGAAAACGGCAATTCTGTTCCACCCGTAGATGATCCCCAGCAAGTGGAACAAAAGAACGAAGCCCCGGAATCCGGAGATAATGGCGCCAATTTCGAGAACGAGACGGACGAAACGCCCGATTCCGGGGACGATTCCGGAGATTCTGCGAACGATGCAGAGACTTCCAGCAACGGCGAAGAGAAGTCCGCCCCGCTTCCTGACGGTCCTGACCTGAGCCTTCGGCTCCCGGCTTTCAATTCTGTTTTTGATAGCGCCGATCAGTCGCTTCGTGATCTGGCCCGTGCAATGAAAACAAAGCTGATTGAAAGTGGAGAGCTTTCGATCAAGGTCGTTATCAACAACTACGGCGGCGTCCTGAAACCCGATCCGAAGAAGTGCAAGGTTGATTGTACGCCAAAGCCTGCCAAAGTATCGACGCAAATCCGCTTCCCGGACGATCTGGAAATCACAGTAGAGCAGGACGGCCGCGTGATTGTCCCGGAAGACCGTAACCAGCAGCTTTCCTTTGATGATAGCCCGGGCGGCACGGTTACGGTGGATGGTAAAACTGGGATTGTGGAGCACTACAAGGAAGATGATGCGGAAGGGCAGCCCGAAAAGCCATATCCCTGCACGAATATTGACTGCCCGTTCTACGGAACCGCCGACTCCGGAAAGCCAGGATGTTGCTACGATCCGGCTATTGAGGACGGCGGGAATCCTTCTTTCGAGGATGATGTTGAGGACGCAGTACAGTTCCAAGGCTGCACCCGCCCGGAGATTGTTCAGGCTTATGCCGATGCGCACTCGGACGACCATGACGACCAGCCGCAGTATTCTGACGGCGAAGATGTTGAGCAGGAGGGCGATGAAGAATGACAGTCGAAAGCCTTAACCGTGGAAACAATATTTGCAAGCGAATTTCAAGCATTGACGAGGCTATTAAAAATATGGAAGAGGTGCAGACTGGGCCTACAACCTCATTTAGAGTTTGCGGCGCAGGCGGCGACGCTTATTTTGACAGCAAAACGCTTGACCCTGTGGTGAAAGAAAGTTGCAAAGCTATGATTCTCTCAAACCTCGAAAGCAAGAAAAAACAGCTCGAATCCGAGCTTGGGAAACTGTAAAGGAGAATGAACATGGAAAAGACAAACGTAATAAAACTCCGGTTTCTGAAGAATGGCGCGCCATCCGGGCGGGAATACACCTATTTCACGCCCTGCAAGGTTTCCGTTGGGGATTACGTCGAGGCCCCTAGCACGTCCGGCACATCTACCGCAGTTGTTACCGCCGTCAACGTCCCGGAAGCGGAGATCGCTCCCTT
>DHDF01000013.1:0-243 GCA_002399225.1 bacterium UBA4883 | reverse complement strand
GCGGAGATCGCTCCCTTCCGGGATCGGGCGAAAACGATCATTGGAAAATCAGTGAAATCAGAAAGCGAGGATAAATGACTATGAGTGAAAATAAAGCGTCGGCGGCCAGCGCCGCCCCTAAAAAGGAATTCAGGACACAGCTTACCGCGGTGAACGACCAGTTCCTTCCGCTGATCGAATCGCAGATGGAGAAGAACTCCCTGAATATGTCCCCTTATTCCAAACAGTGCGTGATGCACGCCA
>DHDF01000014.1:444-7270 GCA_002399225.1 bacterium UBA4883 | reverse complement strand
GTGTGCAGGTCGGCCAGCGCGTAAATGCAGTCGTATTCGTCCTGCAGCTCAATCCAGTTTTTCAGCGCGCCGAGGTAATTGCCGAGTGTGATCGTGCCGCTCGGCTGAATGGCACTGAAGATGACTTTCTTCGTGTTTTCGGTCTTTTCCGTTTCCATGAGAAACTGACGCCTCCAATAGTATTTGCTTTCAGCGGATCATGCTGTCAGCGGTTTCCCCTAAAAGCTGAATTCCACGCACGAGATTCTCGTCGGTCGGCGTGGTGTAATTGATGCGGAACGATTGGCAGGGTGCCGTGTCATCGGTCAGGAAGGCGTTTCCCGGCACAACGCAAACCTTGTTTTGGATCGCGCGCCTGACAAATGCAGGCATGTCGACCCCATCCGGCAGCGTGCACCAGAAAAACAGGCCTCCCTCAATCGGAAGATAGGTAATTTTAGGCCGAAGCCATCGATTCATCGCATCCACAGCGACCTTCGATTTTTCGCGGTAGACTCCTTTCAGGCGCCTCAGGTGCGCTTCAAAGTCATAGTTCGTCATCAATTCATCGCACAGCATCTGACCCCAGAGATTAGTATGCACATCCTCGCCTTGCTTGCAGACGATCATCTTCTGAAGGACCGGCTTCGGCCCAACCGCGTAACCGACGCGGATGCCGGGCGCCACCACTTTGGAAAAGGTCCCGGCGTAAAGGACAATTCCCTCCGTGTCGAAAGACTTGATGGCGGGCACGTCTTCCCCCGCAAAGCGCAGATCCCCATACGGGTTGTCTTCCAGGATCATCACGCCGTACTTTTTCGCCAGAGCATACATGCCGCGCCGTTTTGCCAGGCTCATGGTCGTGCCGGTCGGGTTCTGGAAATTCGGGATGGTATAAATGAATTTTGCCCGTTTTTCCTCTTTCAATGCCTGTTCCAATCCTTCTAAGCTGATCCCGTCCGGCTCCATTGGAACGCCGCGCAGTTTTCCGCAGAAAGAACGATAAGTGTTCAGCGCGCCGATAAAGCTTGGCGCTTCGCACACAACGGTGTCCCCTTCGTTCAGCATAGACTTTGCAAAAAGATCCATCACCTGCTGCGCGCCGCTGGTGATGATCAATCCGTCCTGTTCCGTGCCGATCCCCAGTTTCTCATTCAGATAGGTCTTTAAATGCTGCCGCAGCGGAGCATATCCCTCCGTTGTGCCGTACTGAAGGACGTCGACCGGATGTTCCGCCAGAATTTTTGCGGAAATTTCAGAAATTTCACGAATCGGAAACGCCTCCGGAGCAGGATTCCCTGCAGAAAGCGATATGACCTGCGGGTCCGCGGCATATTTAAAAATCTCACGGATTGCCGAAGGCTTAAGTTCCAGCACACGGCCGGAAAACCGATATTCCATTTCAGATCGGCCTTCCTTCTCGAAATAGTATAATTCTTATTTTATCACAGTTTTGCTTCTGTTACCATAAAAATCTCAATAAATGAAAATTAGTTTTATTCTGATCCTTTTCGCCATAATTTTACGCCATGTTATGACAAGTTGATCAAAATACAAATTGTATAATAGACTCAGGTCAAATGATGGACAAGTTGTTCCAATTTACAATGGCGGTGATACTACATGGCAAAAGCAAACATACGGCGAATCCGTCTTTCTACGGCGGCCGCCGCGCCCGCCCGGACAGCCGCGCGCCATCTTGCGGCATTCACGGCGGGACTTCTCTTCGCGCGGGGAACCGTCTTCGGGCAGTATGCGCCTTTCGGCGTCGCGGCGGCCGCGGCAATGCCTTACCCGGTTCTGTGGAGCACGATTCTGGGATGCGCCGCGGGGTATCTGCTGCCCAGCGCGGTTCTGGTCCCGGTTCACTACCTGGCCGCCCTGCTGGCTGCGGCGGCGATCCGCTGGACCTTAAACGATCTGGTGCGGCTGCGGTCACACCCCGCTTTCGCACCTGTTGTCGCAGCTCTGCCGGTGCTTGCGACCGGAATATCCGTGTCGTTCGTCAACGGCTCCGGCGCGGTGACGACCGCCATGTATGTGGCGGAAGCCATGCTGGCGGGAGCGGCGGCCTATTTCTTCAGCAGAACGGTTTCCGCATGGGAATCCGGCCGTAGCCCGGGAGAATGGAGCACGCAGGAAATCACATGTGCCGCGTTTTCAGCGGGGCTTTTAATTCTCTCCCTTTCCGGACTTACCTTATGGGGAATTTCGGCGGGCCGGGTGCTGGCGGTGCTGGCAATCCTGTTTGCGGCCCGGTACGGCGGGGTCAGCGGCGGCAGCGTTGCCGGCGTCGCGGCCGGAATCGCCTTCAGCCTTTCCACGGCGGGCCTGAGCTATCTTTCCGGCGCCTATGCGCTGGGCGGCCTAATGGCCGGCTTGTTTTCCCCGGTGGGGCGGCTTGCCTCCGCCTGTGCGTTTGTAGCGGCAAACACGGTCGCCTCCCTTCAGGTTGGGAATCCGTCCGCGGTAATCAACGGGCTCTATGAAGTGATGGCGGCCACCATCATCTACATGCTGCTGCCCGCGAAGGCGGGCAGCGAGCTGGTCGGCATTTTCTCGCGCGGCGACGACGCCTCCCGCACAGAAGGATTGCGCCGGTCGGTAATTATGAAACTGGATTTCGCCGCAAAAGCACTCGGCAGCGTTTCGGAATCGGTCGAAGAGGTTTCGAGGAAGCTGAAGATTGCCTGTTCGCCGGATATCAGCACCGTTTACCACAAAGCGGCGGACGAGGTCTGCAACACCTGCGGGCTGAAGTCCTATTGCTGGGATCGTAATTTTAACGACAGCATGAATGTCTTTAACGACTTGACGGGAAAGCTGCGCGAAAAGGGACAGATCCAGCGGGATGACTTCAGCCAGCCGTTCGCCTCCCACTGCAGCCGTCTGAATCTGATGACGGACGCCGTCAACCGCAACTACGGCGAATATGTGGTCCGTGCGGCGGCGGAAGAGCGCGCTCAGCAGGTGCGCGACGTTGTCGCCGACCAGTTTGAGACCACCAGCAGCATGCTGGAGGAAATGGCCTCCGAGCTAGAGCTTTACGACCGCTTCGACTCCGCGGCGGCACAGAAGGTGGAGGAAACGCTCCGACTGGCCGGAATCCAGCCGTTCGACGTCAGTTGCCGGACGGATCGGTTTGGACGCATGTCCGTAGAAATTGTCTCCGGCCCCGTGGACGGTTCTCGTCTGAACAAAGCGGAGCTGACCACCGAGATTTCTCACGCCTGTTCCCGCACCTTTCAGCCACCGTGCGTTTCCTCGGCGCACGGAAAGTGCCGCATCCAGATGTCAGAGCTGCCGGCATTCCGCATCCGTTCCGGCTGTGCCCAGCACACCTGCAAAAACGGAAAACTCTGCGGCGACAGTTTTGAAACTTTTTCCGACGGCAACGGCCGTCAGATCGCCGTCCTGAGCGACGGCATGGGAACGGGCGGCCGGGCCGCCGTGGATGGTGCGATGGCCTGCGGCATTATGACGCGTCTGATCAAGGCGGGGATCGGATTCGATGCGGCGCTGAAAATTGTCAATTCGGCGCTGCTGGTGAAATCCGGAGACGAATCTCTCGCCACCATGGATCTCGCGGCGATCGACCTGTTCAGCGGCAGCGTCGACCTGTTCAAAGCCGGGGCATCCGCCAGCATCCTGCGGCAGAACGGCCATGCGGTGGTGGTCGACACGCCCAGCCTGCCGATCGGGATTTTGAATGAAACGCGCTTTGCAAAGACCTCCGAAACGCTCGCAGAGGGAGATCTGCTCCTCCTAATGACCGACGGTGCGCTTTCCTCCGGCGCAGACTGGATCTGTGAAGAGGCAGAGAAATGGGACGGCCGCCTGCCGCAGGAACTGGCGGAAACCATCGTTTCGGATGCGATTTCAAAGCGGAGCGACGGGCATGACGACGATATCACCGTGTTGGTGCAGATGCTTTCCAAACTGGACTGACCGGTAAACCGCAGCAGCAAAGAACGGGCCGGGTGCGTAACGCACCCGGCCCGTTCTTTCTGACCGTATTGACGTAAAGAGAGAGCCCGCATCGTTTTGACAGAGAAGATGAAACTTGCCTCCATCTTCAAATTTTTCAATCAAAAGTTTCTAATCATTCAAAAATAATACGATAAAATTCATCAGATTTTTAGCAATACTACAAAATTTTGGAAAAGTGGTTGACAAAATCTCAAATTCGCGTATTCTTGTATTAGTTCATTAATACAAATGAGAAATGCTGGATTTTTCTCCCAACTGTTGACAAGAGGCAAATAAGCGGTATATTTAATTTATCCCATTCGCCGAAACGGCGGATGAAAATACAACGATGGGAAAGGAGCCATACAATGAAAAAAGGAATTGCCCTGCTGCTAGCGGCGGCAATGGCAGCCGGGATCTCATTCCCGGCTTACGCGGAAACAACAACTGCGCAAACCGCGGAGCAAAAAACGACGGTCGAGGTAAACCTTAACAGCATTGAAGACATTATGTCAACGTATAATCTGGATATGAAAACACTTCTGAACAACCTGAAAACCGCAAGGGATAACAAGGAAGATCATGAAGACGACAATTCAGATTATTACAAGGATCAATATGACCTCGCCCTGGTGCAGTACGATGAGAATGCCAGCAATACCGTGCTGAACGCAAAAAAGAGCTACCTCTCTTACTGTGCCGACTATGATAAGTACACCGCGTTGCAGTCGGAAGCCGTCAATGCAGAAAACGCCTACCGTGCAGCGCTTGTTGCTTTTTCTTCCGGATTTACCTCCCAGAAAAGCTGCGACAACCTGAAAGACAAATCCGACCAGGCTCAAAACGCCCTGGTCCAGCTCGATCAGCAGATCGACCAAGACAGATCGGCCCTGCGCACGCTACTGAATCTGCCGGACAGTGTCAACATGCGGGTCGAACCGGTCACGGATGACAGCCTCAATTTCAGCGATATTCCAAAGATCAACTACGACGCGGATCAGATTGTCATGCTCGGACTCGACTCAAAGGTCAAAGCGGCAAGGCTGAACTGCAAATCAAAAAAGGATTGGTACGGCGCCAGCAGCGACAACGGAGTCAGCTCGCACGATGTGGACAACTCAAAGATTGAGGTCCAGCAGGCCGAAGAATCAGAAAAAGCAGCATTCAAAAAACTGTATGACGCCCTCAACAGCGCCTATACGGTTTATGAACAGGATCTGGAAAAAGTGCAGCGGGCACAGCAGGCGCTGGATACCGAGAAAAAAGCGCTGGCAGCCGGCTACTCCACCCAGCAGTCGGTCGACACCAACGCCAGCGACCTAAACAGCCTGCAAAGCACACTGGCCACCGACCGGAATACCCTGTTTACCGATTACCTGAGCTATACCAACATGAAAAAAGGATATTCGACAGGGAGCTGAATCCATGAAGCTGAAAAAGTTTAAATTTACCAAAAAAGCAATTGTGGTCCTGGCGGTTGCGGCGCTAATCGTGGTATTTGCGATATACGCTAGCTCCATACGTGCAAAGTCAAAAAATATCCACACCAATATTTCCACGACAGCGCTGAAAAAAACGGATCTTAAGAACACGGTGTCGGTTTCCGGCACCATTCACAGCGATGACACTCACAATGTGTACACCACTTTAACTCTCCCGGTCAAAGCCGTACACGTCAGCGTCGGGGATAAAGTGAAAAAGGGCCAAGTCCTCGCGGAGCTGGATACCTCCACCCTTGAAAAAGACATTGAGCAGCAGGAATACACGGTGGCAGACACCAAGCAGAGCGCTGCAGTGGCTCTTGCGCAGGCAAAGCGGACTTATGAGAACACACTGAATCTTTACAATCAGGGACTGGACAGCGACGTGGTAACGGCGCAGGCTGCGCTCAAAACCGCTTCGGACACCTACAATTATAAAAAACTGCTCTACGAAAACGGCCAGGCTTCCAAATCGGAGTTCGACCAGGCCAAAAGCGATTATGACAAGGCCCAAAAGTCCCTGACCCTTGCCCAGAACCAAGCGGGACAAAAGCTGAAAACAGACAAGGAAGCCTACGACAGCGCGGTTGCGAAAGCCAACGACAAAAGCGCCGATATCAGCCTCGAAAAGCTGAAGCAAAATCTGAAAGATTCCGTCATCACCGCACCGACAGACGGGACCATTACAACGAAAAATATTTCCATCGGCGCCGTTCCGGCCGGAGTGCTGTTCGTCATTTCCAACACCGACAACCTGGTCGTTGACACGCAGATCAAAGAGATTGATGCCGCCACAGTCAAGGCCGGGGAACCGGTGAGCTTTCAGACCGACGCGACGGGGGACGCAACGCTCAAAGGCACGGTTGCAAGTATTGATCCCGCGGCCACTTCCGCAACGGAAGGCACGGGAAATGTTACATACTCCGCAAAAATCTCAATCAGCGACAAAAGCCCTTCTTTGCGCATCGGCATGAAAGCCCGCATGGATATCGTCTTGCAGGAAAAGAAAAACATCTATGTCGTTTCTTACGACACTCTGCTGCAAAAGGGCAGCGGCAATGCCATTCTGGTGGCAGAGAAAAACGGCGCTCTGTATAAGGTGAAAAAAATTCCAGTCACCACGGGTCTGGAAACCGACGTTTCCGTTGAAATTTCAGGTTCCGGCCTGAAAGACGGGATGCTGGTTATCAGCAATCCGGACGGCATTTCCCCCGGAGACACGGTTCAGCTGACGGGGGGAACCAAGAAATGAGCCAGAATATCATTCAGATGAGTGGGATTGAGAAAAGCTATTACATTGGCACGCCGAATGAACTGCACATTCTGAAAAACATCTTGCTTCAAGTGCAGGAAGGCGATTTTATCTCCATCGTTGGGGCCTCCGGCTCCGGCAAAAG
>DHDF01000014.1:0-332 GCA_002399225.1 bacterium UBA4883 | reverse complement strand
GCCTCCGGCTCCGGCAAAAGCACTTTGATGAACATGATCGGCGTACTGGATCGACCTACGGCCGGTGAATATATTCTAGACGGAATCCCGATCAAGGAAATGAACGACAATCAGCTTTCCGACGTGCGCAACCGGAAAATCGGGTTTGTATTTCAGACTTTTAACCTGATTCCGCGCAACAACGCGCTGAAAAATGTGGAGCTTCCCATGCTGTATGCAGGGGTGGATCGCAAAACGCGCACAGAACGCGCCAAAAAGCTGCTGGATCTGGTCGGCATGGGGGAGCGCATGAATCACCAGCCGAATGAACTTTCCGGCGGTCAGAAACAGCG
>DHDF01000143.1:2609-3651 GCA_002399225.1 bacterium UBA4883 | reverse complement strand
AACATGCAGCCGTCAGGTTTCTGTCAGTTGGAACGGACCGTGCTGATTATTTTTTTACAGCACCGGCCTTTGGCCGTTTTGCACCATACTTTGAGCGGGCCTGCATGCGCTGAGCGACGCCCTGTGCATCCAAAGTGCCGCGAATAATATGGTAACGGACACCAGGCAGATCCTTGACACGTCCGCCGCGGATCATAACAACACTATGCTCCTGAAGATTATGACCGACACCGGGAATATAGGCACTGACCTCGATCCCGTTGGAAAGCCTGACTCTCGCGATTTTTCTCAGAGCCGAGTTCGGCTTTTTCGGGGTTGCGGTTTTCACCACCGTGCAGACTCCGCGCTTTTGGGGAGAATCCTGATCGATGGGAATCCTTTTTTTGGAGTTCCAGCCCTTTAAAAGTGCCGGAGCCTTTGCTTTTCTGACAGCCACTTCCCTGCCGGTATTCACCAGTTGGTTAAAGGTTGGCATATGACACCTCCTAACAAAAGTATTTATGTCAAGCTGCCTGTTTTCAGGCGGCGAGAACAACAAATTTTTTTCCATCCTCTTTATGGCAACAGCACAAAAGGGGACCAATCACAAGTTTACATTATAAGCCTAAACAGCATCATTTGTCAAGTTTTCACCTGTCGGCTCGATTTCAACGTCCCTGTAGCACTTCATGCCGGTTCCGGCCGGAATCAGTTTACCGATAATGACATTTTCCTTGAGGCCCAGGAGCGGATCGACCTTGCCTTTAATGGCGGCATCGGTCAGCACGCGCGTCGTTTCCTGGAAAGAGGCTGCGGACAGGAACGAATCCGTCGCCAGCGAAGCTTTTGTGATACCGAGTAGAACCGGCGTGAAAGTCGCCTCTTTCAGGTCGGCTTCTCCCGCTGCTATGCGGTCGCGCACCGTTTGATTTTCCGCCTCCAGTTCATTTTTCTCAACCAGCGCGTTCGGCAGCAAAGTGGTGTCGCCCGCATCTTCCACCCGGACCTTTTTCAGCATTTGGCGGACAATTACCTCAATATGCTTGTCGTTGATATCAACGCC
>DHDF01000143.1:2150-2361 GCA_002399225.1 bacterium UBA4883 | reverse complement strand
CCCGCCTTGATTTCGTCGCCCTCTTGCACGATCATTCTGGAACCATATGGGATCAGGTAGGATTTGCTCTCTCCGGTTTTCTGGTTGGTGATGACGGCATGGCGGCTCTTTTTAACCTCATCGAACGAAACCGTCCCGGAAAGTTCGCTGATGATAGCGAGGTGCTTCGGCTTCCGGCCTTCAAACAGTTCTTCAACACGCGGAAGGCCCT
>DHDF01000143.1:1500-1937 GCA_002399225.1 bacterium UBA4883 | reverse complement strand
CTGGCGACGCCGCCGGTGTGGAAAGTTCTCATGGTTAGCTGAGTACCGGGTTCGCCGATGGACTGCGCAGCAATAATGCCGACCGCTTCCCCGACCATCACAGGCTTACGTGTGGCAAGGTTTGCACCATAGCATTTTTTGCAAACCCCGTGTTTCGCCCGGCAGTCCAGAATCGAGCGGATTTTGATCTTTTTAACCCCTTTGGAAACGATCAGATTGGCGTCTTTGTCATCCATCAGCTTATCTTTTGAAACCAGAACTTCTCCGGTTTTTGCATCTACGAAATCGTCCAGCAGATAACGTCCAAGCAGGCGTTCATGCAGGCTTTCAATTACTTCGTTGCCTTCCTTGATATCAAAGACTTCAAGGCCTTCCGTGGTGCCGCAGTCATCTTCCCGGATAATTACATCCTGAGAAACATCGACCAGGCGGCGGGT
>DHDF01000143.1:410-1339 GCA_002399225.1 bacterium UBA4883 | reverse complement strand
CCGCGGGAAGAAATGAAGTATTCCAAAATATTCAGGCCCTCGCGGTAGTTTGCCCGAATCGGAATCTCAATCGTCTTGCCGGACGTATTTGCGATCAGTCCGCGCATTCCTGCAAGCTGGCGAATTTGGCTCATGGAACCACGGGCGCCGGAATCGGCCATCATGAAGATCGGGTTATAGCGATCCAGGTTCTTCTGAAGGGCGACGGAGACATCCTCCGTTGCTTTTGTCCAAGTCTTCAAAACCGCGTTGTAGCGCTCACCGTTGGAAAGGAGTCCCATTTTATACTGGTCGGTAACCGTGTCGATCTTTTTCTCCGCTGCGGCAATGATTTCTTTCTTCTGCGGAGGGATGGTCGCATCGCTGACGGAAACGGTAATTCCACTGCGGGTGGAATATTTATAACCCTGCGCCTTGATCTCGTCAAGGACCTCCGAAGTTTTCGGCACGCCGTGAACTTTGATGCAGCGGTCGATAATCTGTCCCAGCTGTTTTTTGCCGACCAGAAATTCTATTTCAAGTTTAAATTTATTTTCGGGTTTGGAACGGTCAACATAACCGAGATCCTGTGGAATCGGCCGGTTAAAAATCATTCGGCCGACGGTGGTTTCGACAAGCTGAGTTTCCGGTTCGCCGTCGAAGATAAGGGTCCTGCGAACTTTAATCTTCGCATGAAGGCCGATCACATGTGCATCGTAAGCCATAATTGCTTCGTCAAAATTGCGGAAGCATTTGCCCTCTCCCGTTTCACCGTCTTTATCCAAAGTCAGATAGTAGGAGCCGAGAACCATGTCCTGTGTCGGCACAGTGACTGGGCGGCCGTCGGAAGGCTTCAGCAGATTTCCCGCCGCCAGCATCAGGAAACGGGCTTCCGCCTGAGCTTCGGCGGAAAGCGGAACATGAACTGCCATCTGGTCGCCGTCGAAATC
>DHDF01000143.1:0-161 GCA_002399225.1 bacterium UBA4883 | reverse complement strand
TTCAGAAGAACCGGATGGTTTTTGATCACAATTTCCAAAGCATCCCAGACTTCCGGTTTGGCGCGCTCCACCGCTTTTCTCGCCGCTTTAATGTTGCCGGAAACCTGTGTTTCCACCAAGCGTTTCATGACGAACGGTTTAAACAGTTCCAGCGCCATTTC
>DHDF01000069.1:11605-11844 GCA_002399225.1 bacterium UBA4883 | reverse complement strand
AAAATTGCTGTCAATTCCAACCAATCCACAATTAAAAATCCTGGATCATCTGGCAGTAAGGCAGATCCCGGAACCCCAAACGGCGATAGAGGGAAATCGCCCGCCGGTTTGTGTTTTCCGCTTCCAGACGGAGCCGCTTCACCGATTCCGGCAGATGCTCCCGGAGGAACGAATAAAACTCGTGGCAGAGGCCGCGGCCGCGGTATTCCGGCCTGACATAAAGCTCTTCGGCCCAGACG
>DHDF01000069.1:11049-11456 GCA_002399225.1 bacterium UBA4883 | reverse complement strand
ATAAAGCTCTTCGGCCCAGACGACCATCCCGCCCGCTTCCTGCGAAAAAGTTTTGGCAAGGAGCGCATAACCGGCGGCGACACCACCGTCTTCCAGAAGGAAGGCCTCGGCATACTCCTCCGACCGCATCAGCTCCCGGAAGGTCTTTTCAAAATAAGAATGCGGCAGATTGTGATCGACGGCATCCGAAGCGTAAAATTCCCGCGTCATTTGGAGATAAACTTCCCGGTCCTCTTCCGTGATTTTTCTGACCATGGCTTTTCCCTCTTCCCCTCGTTGTTTTCTTTTAGCACAAAAAGGGCCGCCGCCCTCAGGTGCCAAGGCTATCGATCTGGCGGAGAAGCTCTTTCCGGCGGTCGCCGAGAAGCAGGCTGCGGTTATACCTATCATACGGCTCGGAACCGTTT
>DHDF01000069.1:10603-10866 GCA_002399225.1 bacterium UBA4883 | reverse complement strand
CGTCAGCTCCGTGACAAAGATCACCATCTCCTGGCTTTCCCCAAACGTAACCGACAGAAAATCGAATGCGTGCCCCAGCATCCGGGAAGCCGAATCGATTGCTTCAATCCTGCGCGCAATTTGTCCGCCAAACTCTTCTTTGACCAGTGCGAACGCCTTTTCCGGGTCGCGGGTTCCGGCTTTTCCCAGCCGCTCCGCGTAGCTTTTGAGCAGGCGGACACCGCGGTTCTCCGCCGCTTCCCCGTCACGGTCCAGCCTGCCGT
>DHDF01000069.1:3452-10315 GCA_002399225.1 bacterium UBA4883 | reverse complement strand
CTCAGCAGCAGGCCGATCACGCTGAGCTTTTCGTCAAACCGGGAATGCTGCAGCATGGTGACCGCGCGCTCCGAAACTTTGCCGGCAAGAAGCTCCTCCACATGGTACTCGTCGCGGTATTTCCGGTACAGCTCGTAATAATTGGCAAAATCCTTTGCAACGGCGGGATTCTGGATATACTGAAGGACGAGATCCTGCCCGACCTCAAGGCCCAGGTCTTCGCAGACCTTCATCATTTCGGAGAGATCCTCCCAGCCGCGGGCCGTTGCGAACGTGACGCCGTCCGGCGTGGTTTCGATGCGGTAGAAATTTCCCTTCCGCAACTCCAGATAAGACAGGATGGCGCCGTGGATCGACTGGTGCCAAGCGTACTCCTTCCAGACGGCAAAGTCCGGTTCCACGTCGATCCTTCGCACGCGGTCCAGCGTCACGATGTCGAATTCGCGCGCGGAGCGGTTGTATTCCGGCGGGTTTCCGGCCGCGACGATGACCCATCCTTCCGGCACCTTCTGGTTGCCGAACGTCTTCCCCTGCAAAAACTGAAGCATGGTGGGGGCCAGCGTCTCGGAGACGCAATTGATCTCGTCGATAAAGAGGATTCCCTCCCGGAGGCCCGTCTGCTCCATCCGGTCGTAGACGGAGGCGATGATCTCGCTCATGGTGTATTCCGTCACGGAATGTTCCCGGCCCGCATAGGTCTTTTTCAAAATGAACGGCAGGCCGACGGCGCTCTGCCGCGTGTGGTGCGTGATGGTGTAGGCCACCAGCGCCACCCCGCATTCCCGCGCGGCCTGTTCGACCACCTGCGTTTTGCCGACGCCGGGCGGGCCCATCAGCAGCAGCGGCCGCTGCCGCACCGGCGGGATGCGGTAGTTCCCGTTTTCATCCCGCCTGAGGTATGCGCGGACGGTGTTTTCAATCTCTTCTTTTGCCTGTTTAATATTCATAATGGGGCAAATCCTCCCAGTCTTCGATTTGATCTTCCCCGGCCGGCTCGGGCGGCTTTGTCAGGTCGTCCGGCTCCAGGATCAGCTTCATCGCCCACGGCGGCACGTCCGCGTCGGTAAAGTCTTCCCGCAGGAAGACAAACGCGACGTCATAGGGGGGACGGCGCTTCGGGAACTCGCCCCGGCCGTCTGTAAAATAGATCAGACCCTTCAGGTGCCGGAACTCCTTCTTTTGCAGCAGCTTGTCCACATAGCGGAACACCGGGCGAAAATCCGTGCCGCCGTTGCCGATCAGTTCGAAATGATCCATATAGTCCCGCAGTTCCTCTTCATTTGTGATCTTCCGGTCGGACCGGACGGTCTCATCGGATTGGATGATGTGGATGTTGACGCTGCGGAAGAAGCTTTCCGTTTCTTTCAGGATGGAATAGGTCTGTTCGAGGAAGGAGCGCACCAGCCGCCCGGAGCAGGACATGGAGGTATCCACCGCGATGACGAAGTCCTCAATCCGGCGCTCTTCGCGCGTCTCCTGCGGCTCAATCAGCGGCAGATTGCCGTACAGGCGCATCCCGTAAGTGTAAAGGATCGGATCAAAGGAATCGGTATCGAGCCTCATCTCTTCCCGCAGAACAGCAAATTTCCGCAGGAAGCGGCGGTAATCGTACCGTTCCCGGTTTTCCACCCGCACCTGGGAAAGCAGCGCCTGGGCATTCCGGGCCGGATCTTTGGAAAGCGTCTCCATGCCGGTCTGCATCTTCCGGCTGATATCATCCCACTTCTGCTGTAGCGGCGGCATTTCGGCGGGCGGCCTCTTTTCCGGGGACGGCCAGAAGGAATGGTCGTCGATTCGGAATTCCTGCGAAAGCCGGTTCCGCGCCGCGCCGTCCGGCGCCATGCGGCAAAGTTCGGCATAAACCCGCTCCGCCGTCGGTACCTTGACCTTTCCGCGCAGAAGATCGTAAAAATTCCGGCGGTACCATGAGGGTGGCTGCCGCACGCAGCGTAGGGAAATGCCGTCCAGCACGGATTCCATCGCGACGTCGCAGGCCAGATCCCAAAGTTCCCGATCCTTTCCCGGCTGTTTCCAGAGGTGGCGGAAGACGCAGTGGAGCACGCAGTGAAGGTACCCGCGGTTGACCAGGACCCGGCTCTGCCGGTAGCGGAGAAACAGGCGGTCCGGGTCGTAAAACAGACGCGCGCCGTCTGTGCCGAGGAACTGTGTGCCGGGCCGCATTTCATAGGAAAGAGCGCTGAGCGCGAGGTCGAGAAATCTCATCTGAAGATATAAGTCCGTGCGCGATTCTTTCAGGATGCGGTCCCCGATGCCGCGGACCCGCTCTTCTGTTTTATCTTCCATTTCACACCTGCTCTCCTAAAAAAGTTCTAAAGATCAAACGTTTTGTTCTTCTTGGGGAAGCGGCTCTGCCGTTCATGGAGCAGCACGCCGAGGCACCGGGCGCGCTCCAGACGGGAAGCCTGCTCCGCCGCGGCGCCGATTTCTTCCGGGGTAAAAGCGCCGCGGGAAGCCAGAAAGGAAAGCCCCTCCGGGTCGTCTTCCCGGATCAGCAGTTGAGCGGCCGCCGCCGCATTCTCTTTTAAAAAAGCCAGGTACCGCTTTCCGGCTTCTTCCGAAAGGCGGTCCGGCCGGCGCAGGCGCCAAAGCGCAATGTGCAGCAGCGCCCCCCGCCCTGTTTCGTTCCGCGCCGGCTGAAACTGCTCATCATAGCTTTCCGCGTCCAAGCGGTCGCCTCGGAAACACTGCCGGTACCGGAACCCAGCCCCCCGGATAAAATGTTCAAAGATGCGGGCGGGGCAGTTTTCGACGGATTCCTCATAATACTCCGGAAAGATCCAGACCGATTCTTTTCCTCCAAAGCGGAACACAGCCCGGACTTCCCGCTGAAGCTCCGCCAGAAACCCCGGCAGGCAGGTCTTTTCCGTGGACGGGGCCTCGACGGCGATTTCTTCCAGCCCGGCGCAGTTCATGAGCGCCCCGTTCCCGACCTGTGCGGAACCGGCGCCCAGCACGATGCGGGAAAGCCCCGTACAGTTATAAAAGGCATAGGCGCCGACCGACCGCAGCCTGGCCGGCAGCCGGAGCTGGCGCAGAAACTCCCCGCCGAGGAAATGCCCTGTGCCCTCCGGCTCCGCCGGGACACTCACTGAAGCCTCGCGAATGTCAGCGCCCGGCGGCAAGTGCGCGGCGGCGGCGCCCGGGGCGGAAAACGCATAGGGGCAGATTTCTTTGACCGGCAGCCCGTCCACTTTATCCGGAAGGCGGACCGAGGCGCCGGAGCCGGTGCAAGCAAGGACCGCCGCGCCGTCCGGCACACGGATATATTGCAGGTTCAACCCGAAAGCCACTCCTTTCCTAAGCCCGGGCCTTGTAAAAAACCAGTTTTATTATATTCCCATGCCCTGTCAATTACAACAAGACCGGCAGAGGAAAACCGCCGCATTTTAACGCTGCTTGACGGTAGGGAACGCCCTGTTACCGCCCGGAAGCAACCGGTTGCCCGAAACTGCTTTTCATTTTTTAAAAAAGCCGCTATACTAGGCGCGTAAGAGGTGATGAGATGAAAGTTCGCATTGAGATCACGGACGGCCCGGAGGAAGACGAAGTGCTGATCCGGTGCAGGCATGTGGACGACTCCGTCCGGAAAATTCAACGGTTTTTGCTGGAACAGTCGAAACCCGGGCCGAAAATCACCTTTTACAAGCAAAATCAGGAGTATTATTTTTCGCTTGACGACATTCTGTTCTTTGAAACGGAGGGGGAACACGTTTACGCCCATACAAAAGACGACGCTTTCCTCGCAAAATACCGGCTGTATGAGTTGGAACAAATGCTGCCCCGAAACTTTGTGCGGGCGGCCAAATCAACCATTGTGAACATCCGGCAGATTTACTCCGTCACGCGGAATCTGGCTTCTTCCAGCCTGATCCAGTTTACAGGAAGCCACAAACAGGTTTATGCGTCGCGGTATTACTGGAAGGAACTGCGGCAGCGATTGAAAGAAAGGGGAACCTATGAAACATAGAAACTGGTTCTGGGGCATATTCTTCTTGGCGGCGGCAATCTTTGTGGTTGCGGGCCAAACCGGCGCCTTTGCCGGCATCGGATTTTGGAGCGTTGCGGCAACCATCCTGTTTGCAGCCGTATTTCTGAGCAGTCTGGCGGGTCCGAACTTTTTCGGCCTGCTGATCCCGCTGGCGCTGTGCTATCTGATTTATCAGCGGCCGCTCCACCTGCTTGAATTTTCTTTCTGGCAGTTAATTCTTGCGGCTTTTCTCGCCGCAATCGGCCTGAGCATGATTTTTCGTAACCGCTGCCATTTTGGCTGGGGGAACCCGCACGGCGCGGATTTTTGCCAAAAATCGGTGGAAAATCTTGATGGAGACGACCTCTTCGTCAATTCCAGCTTTTGCGAATCCTGCAAATACCTGCATTCCGAAAGCTTGAAAAGCGCGCATCTCACCTCGTCTTTCGGCAAGCTGAGCGTCTATTTTGATCAGGTCCGGCTCAGCCCGGAAGGAGCCGAGGTTCGCATCGACGCAAGCTTCGGAGAAATGATCCTCTACGTCCCGAAAAGCTGGCGCGTCATCGACCAAGTTCATGTGGTCTGCGGGGTGGTGAATACTCCCACCGGGCAGATGCCGCCCGATCCCGGGGCGCCGACCCTCCTGCTGACAGGCAGCGTTTCATTCGGCAGCCTAGCCATTCGCTTTTCTTAAAAAGGCATCTAAACATTTTAAACGGAAGATCGCCCCGCCAAAATCAGCGGCATTTTTTGCCGTTGGCACAATTCTGTGTTATACTAAAAACAACGCTTTTTCATATGGCAAAGCGGATTTTATTCGATGGAGGAGTGTTGTTTTATGACGGGGGTTGTGGATGTCGGCGGCGGCCTTCGCGGGATTTACGGCGCCGGGGTTTTCGACTATTGTCTGGACCATGGGATCCAATTTGATTACTGTATCGGCGTTTCCGCGGGCAGCGCCAACATCGCTTCTTTTCTTGGAAGACAGAAGGGCAGAAACTATCAATTCTATCTAGAGTATACGTTTCGAAAGCAGTACATGAGTTTGCATAACCTGCTTCACACCGGCTCCTATATCGATATGGATTATGTGTACGGAAAGCTTTCTTGCCTAAGCGGGGAAAACCCGCTGAATTTTGAGGTCCTCCAAAAATCGCACAGCGTGATGAAAGTCGTTGCCATGAACGCCCTGACCGGGAAACCAACCTATTTTGACAAAAGCGACATGGCGCAGGATCACTACCATATCTTGGAGGCTTCCTCCAGCATTCCGCTGGTTTGCAGGCCCTACTTTGTGCGCGGCATCCCGTATTACGACGGCGGAATTGCCGACCCTGTCCCGATTGAAAAGGCCTTCCGCGACGGCTGCACGAAGATTGCCGTCATCCTCACAAAGCCACTGGACACCGTCAGACTTCAAAAGAAAGACGCTCCGTTCGCCCGGCTGCTGCGGCGCAGATACCCGAAAGCCGCGGACAGTCTTCTGCTTCGCTACCAAAAATACAACGACGGGGTCGCCCTTGCAAAGCAGTATGCGGAACAGGGGAAAGTCCTGATGATTGCACCGGACAGCTGCTGTGGGATGCGGACGCTGACAAAGAGCAGAGCCCGCATGGAACAAATGTACCAAAAAGGATACAAAGACGCGCGCGCACTGCCTGAATTTTTGCGCCGGGAAGAGACGATCCCGGCGTGAATCCGCCTCGGCCTTTTGCCAGACGACAGAAAATTCCATTTTACCTGTAGAATTTAAGGAGAACCGAAATGAAAAAAGAAAAATCCTGCGGGGCGGTCATCTTTACAAGGGAGGGCGGAGCCGTCCGGTTTCTGCTGATCCGGCATGTCAACGGAGGGCACTGGGCCTTCCCAAAAGGGCATGTGGAAAGCGGAGAAAATGAAACCCAGACCGCGCTGCGGGAAATCAGAGAGGAAACCGGCCTGACGGTTGAACTCGACACCGGTTTCCGCCGGGTGAACTCATATAGTCCGGGAAAAGAGATCTGGAAAGATGTTGTCTATTTTCTCGCAGAAGCCAAAAGCCGCGTCCTGAAAACGCAGAAAGAAGAAATTCTGGACGCCGGATGGTTTTCTTACGGCGAGGCAAAAAAGGAGATCACCTTTTCGAACGACGTCGCGCTGTTTGAGGAAGCCGCCGCCTACCTGAAGGAAAAAGGCACGGAAGACCTTTCTTAAACGGCTTGCCGAGAGGTATCGAGAGAATTTGGACAGAGGAGTCGATGACGGTTTGTATCCGTATTTTAAAATTGATCAAAGAATTCTGAAAGCGGCGGAGGGGACAGAAAAAGAAATCCGGCCGCAGATGGAAAGAATCGACCGGACGACGGATTACAACCAGCAGAAAATGCTGGCGGCATTTATCAAAAACAGCGTGAGCGAAAGTCATTTTGCGGCTTCCACCGGGTATGGCTATGGAGACCGCGGCCGCGAGACGCTCGACCGCGTGTACGCGGATGCTTTCGGAGCCCAGGATGCGCTGGTGCGCCATAATTTTGTCTGCGGCACTCACGCGCTGACCGTCGCACTGTTCGGAGTCCTCCGCCCCGGCGACACGATGCTGAGCGTGACCGGTCTTCCCTACGATACGCTTCAGTCCGTCATCGGCCTGACCGGGAACGGAATCGGAACGCTCAAAGAATTCGGCATCCGATATGAGCAGGTTGATCTGACTCCGGAGGGAAAACCGGATTACGAGGAAATTGAGCGCCGCGTCAGCCCAAAAATCCGAATGGTATATATCCAGCGCTCGCGCGGGTACAGCCTGAGGCCGTCTCTTCTCGTGGAGGAAATCGAAAAGATTGCGAAGATTGCGAAGAAAAAGGCGCCGGACTGCGTTGTGATGGTGGACAACTGCTAC
>DHDF01000069.1:2876-3340 GCA_002399225.1 bacterium UBA4883 | reverse complement strand
CAACTGCTACGGCGAGTTCGTGCAGAAAGAAGAGCCGGTTTCGCGCGGAGCGGACCTGATGGCGGGTTCGCTGATTAAGAATCCCGGCGGCGGAGTCGCGCCGACCGGCGGGTATATTGCCGGCAGGAAGGATCTGGTGGAGCGGTGCTCCTACCGACTGACCATTCCCGGCGCGGGGCGTGAGGTTGGAGCAACGCTCGGCAACAACCGGGAACTTTTCATGGGGGCGTTTCATGCGCCCCACGTGACCGGAGAAGCGCTGAAAACGGCGGTGTTCACGGCCGCGCTGTTCCAGTCTTTGGGGTATGAAGTTTCGCCGAAGTACGATGAGCCCCGGGCAGACATTATTCAGACGCTGCTGCTGAAAAACGAAGCGGCGCTGATCGCATTTTGTCAGGGCGTGCAGAAGGGCTCGCCGATCGACTCGTTTGTTGTGCCGGAACCGTGGGACATGCCCGGCTACG
>DHDF01000069.1:2407-2722 GCA_002399225.1 bacterium UBA4883 | reverse complement strand
CCGTGGGACATGCCCGGCTACGACTGCAAAGTCATTATGGCGGCAGGGGCGTTCACGCTCGGTGCTTCGATTGAACTTTCCGCCGATGCGCCGTTGCGTGAGCCTTACGCCGCCTGGATGCAGGGCGGGCTGAATTACCACAGCGGGCGCCTCGGCGCCATGCTCGCGGCTCAGTCGATGTTGGAGCAGGGTGTGTTAAAAGTTTGACGGTTGCCAAGATATTAAATCTGGGGTATAATACAAAAGTCCGGTTTATGCCCGGGCAACGCGCGGGTGTGGTGAAATTGGCAGACACGCAAGATTTAGGTTCTTGTG
>DHDF01000069.1:0-2318 GCA_002399225.1 bacterium UBA4883 | reverse complement strand
CGCTTAGCTCTAAGGCTAAGCGGCTTTTTAATACCTATTATCAAATTTTTAAAATACCACTTTTGACACCTTTTGACCCTGCATAAAGGGTCAAAAAAGGGTCAAAGTTATGCGCCCCGCCCATCTCAGGCGGGGCTCCACTGTTTTACCCTTCCGCTTCTTGCTCCGGCAGCCTCCCCTCGATNNAAGATTTAGGTTCTTGTGGATTTCCGTGCAGGTTCAAGTCCTGTCACCCGCACCAAAGTTTGAAAAGCCGCATGGTTGCTGCATTTGCAGCTATTTATGCGGCTTTTAATTACTTTCTTATTACACTTTATTTTAGGCTGTACGACACTTATACGACACTTATCACTAATTTTAGATAAAAAATAATGGCACACCGGAAATTTATTCAGGGTGTCATTTGCTGTTTTACCCTTCCGCTTCCTGCTCCGGCAGCCTCCCCTCGATCTCTTTCAGTTCCGCGTTACAGCATCGCCTGGTTTTGTGCGACGGTGTTCAGGTTGGCGTTCATGAAAGCAAAATCAAAAGATCCCAATTGGTATATACGCTCGTGCAATTATATAGCTTTAAATTAATGTTAATCAAAATCACATATAAATAAAATTTTTAATAATATCGCTATTTGGAATAAATCGTAATGCGTTATTGATACAACGATCTATTAACGGTAAATCTAATTCTTGCTTAATCATATTGTTATAATCAGTAGAATTCATCCTGCAAAATTCTTCCATATACATTCCGGTTATATTTTTGAAGAAAGTATATATAACATTTAGTCGCTTCGTATCACTAAATAGATAACTAAATTTTGCATTCCTAGCATCTAAGTTATCTGATTTAAATGTAGAACCAATAAATCCAATTAAATAATATGATATAGGAATTCTTTTATCAGCACTTTTTTTCTTTTCTACTTCCGCCTTTGCAAACAATAAGTAAATTTCTAGCATCTGATTTGTTGTAAATTTTTCTGATATGTTAAGAGAAAAGTCTTTATATAAAGGGCTATTAGGCTTAAGTACAGAACTTCCCTTTCTAAAAGCTATGCATCCATTTTTATCAAAAGCTAATAGCACCTTTAAAAGCTTTTCAAGCGGTACCATAATATTTGATAATCTATCACAAGGTAATAAAAATCGATTAAGAAATATTTTACCCTTGTTATATAATTCTGCTAACTCTGCTTTTTTGTCATGAAATTTTGTCGTAAATTCGTTTTTATCACTTGGCTTAACGAGAAGTAAAAAGCCACGTGAAATAAAATCTGCTTGTAGATTTTTGAAGAAGTCATGCTTTGATGCAAATGCTTTGTCATTTATACCATTTTGGCTATTTGTATATCTAACAATATTCTTTTCCAAATCTTTTTTCTCAGTCTTAGTTAATTGATCTAAAACGAATACTTTTACAAGTACATAAGTTCTTTCGAATTCTTTTCTCATTTGCTCGTTACTATAATGGGATAGAACTTCAGCAATAGAATTTATAGTTTGGCAACCATTAACAATTTGAGGATTTTTTAATTCAAAGCCATAATGATTATTAAACTTATTTATTGCAAAATGTTCTGAGCCACGCAATGTTCTACATTCTTCACAAATAATTGTAATACCATTGTTATAATAGAAAAAATTTTCTCTATCACTAGGAGATTTTAAGGTTGCTATAATACCATTATTGATACCTCTTGTTCCTAAAAATTCACGTATGTTTTCTTCAAATATTTCATAATTTTTTTCTAAAGCTTTTTGGTACATATTATATAAATCAGCGATATTGACCATTACATAACGTAAATCGATCATCCAATCCATTCCATAATCTTTTGGGCGTACATCGAGCGATGTTGCTGAATATTTAGTTGGTAAAGTTGCTATAAATGATACCTTATTTGTAAAACGATCGCCATAATATATTGACTTAATATCTGCCAGCCGATATAATTTTGCATCAACAAATGCTTTCACTTTTTCATCAGAAAAATTAAAAGCTGAAAATAAATCATCTTCCGTTTTATTTTTCATATTATTTGTTACATAAAAGTGAAGCCATATTTTATATTCACTGTCGCCACAAACGCGATCAAATATTTTTTGCAATTCCGGTGATCTTTTATAATTTCCAGCAGATAAAACTTTTAACGGCGTCACGAGGAAATCCGAAATTTCTTCTCTCGCAATTGGAGTACTTTCATCGTAATATTTGTTTTGTATTATAAATAGTTCTTTTGTATCTTCATAATGGACAAAGCAGTCAATACCCTTATCATTTGCGTCTGTTACAAATGTTGGAATCATTTCTTCATCTATACT
>DHDF01000037.1:5384-6485 GCA_002399225.1 bacterium UBA4883 | reverse complement strand
GTACTCGCCGGTCAGCAGCGTGGCCAGCCGCATCGAATCCAACTGTTCACGGAGCTGTTTGAGCTCTTGCTGCGCCTGTGGCAGTAAAGACAGGTCGCCCTCTTCATCCGCCAGTTCAATCAGCGCCATCAGATCTCCATAAGAGGAATTCAGGCGCTTGTAAGACTCGATCTTACTTTTAAGGGAACTGGATCTTTGCAGGATTTTTTGGGATTTTTCCATATCGTTCCAAAAATCCGGCGCCGTTGCTTTCTGGTCCAGCTCGGCAATTTCCTTGCGCATCCCGTCGAGGCCGAGTGCGTCGGCCAATTCCTTCAGCTCCGGCTTCAGGTTTTGCAGCGACAGTTTCAATTCTTCATATTGCAGCATTCTATTCATCCTTCAGAATAATTTTCACTCATTTGGCTATAAAATTGATTATAAAATATTTTATGGATAAAGTCAAAAAATACTTCTCCAACAGGGCTCTGTTTTTGCGGTTCATCCGAAATTTATGAATTTGTTGAAAACTTATCGGGCAAAACATTGAAGTTTGCCTAAATATTTTATACAATAAAAAAAGATTGAAGGGGGTTCGAGTATGACGAACTATGTCGGTTTGAAATGTCCGATCTGTGGTGAGACATTTACGGCCGAAGATGATATTGTTGTCTGCCCGATCTGCGGAGCGCCCTATCACCGGGCCTGCTACGCAAAAGTTGGGAAATGCGTCTTCGAGGACAAACACGGCACTCCGGATGCGTGGTCTCCGCCCGGGCAAAATGAAACCGCCGGAGCACCGGGGAAAACCAAGCAGTGCCCGCGGTGTGGGGCTTTTAATTCTGAGCAGGCTCTGTTCTGTGAACACTGCGGTCAGCCTTTGGGTTCGGGCCCCCAGGAAAGACCCGGCGCCGCGCCACCCTATCAAAATGGCCAGAACCGTCCGCCGCTCAACGGCTGGCAGGGCTCCGCTCCGCCGCCCTATGGGACGCAAAACGGATCTCCCGGAGGTTCCGCGCCGTTCTACACCGCATCTGGCTTTCCGGAGCCAAACGAGCCGATCGGCGGCGTTCCGGCCGGCGATGTCGCCCGTTTTGTTCAGAGCAACACGCAGTATTACCT
>DHDF01000037.1:3577-5190 GCA_002399225.1 bacterium UBA4883 | reverse complement strand
GCATGGATGCTGTACCGCAAACTGTACAAAGTCGGTTCCATTGTCACGGGAGTGATGTTCGCCCTGTACATAATTTCCGCCTGGGTAACACAGCATTTTCTCAATCCGATTTACCAGTTTCTCTTCTTGCAGGCGGGCATCGCGCAAAACACTCTGACCCCCAGCAACGAGCAGATGGAAAAGCTGGTCGAACTGGCCTCTAAGCTGCCGCCCTACCAACTCTTTCTGATGACGGTGCCGGCTCTGATTTTCGTGATCCAGCTCGTCATAATGTTTATCTTTGGATTTTCCGGCAACCGTATGTATTTGAAACATTGTATCAGAAAAATCGGGGCAATCCGCAAAGGAACTTCTCATCCATCTGAAAATGCCGTTCGGATGCAGCAAGAAGGCGGTGTCAATCTCGCCCTTGCCGTTTGTCTTGGGATTTGCTATATCCTTCTTTCGTATATCCCATCCATATTTTATTAGGAGAATCGAATATGAAAGTAACAAAAGCCGTTATTCCGGCGGCAGGACTCGGGACCCGGGTTCTGCCCGCCACTAAATCGATGCCGAAGGAAATGCTGCCGATCGTGGACAAGCCGGCCATTCAATACATTGTGGAAGAGGCTGTGAACTCCGGTATTACGGATATCTTAATTATCACAAACCGGGGCAAGGGCCTAATTGAAGACCATTTTGACCGTGTGCCGGAACTGGAAGAGAAGCTGAGGCAAAGCGGCCCTGAAAAAGAGCAAATTCTGAACGAGATCGTCGGCATCGCCCACAAGGCCAACTTTTTCTTTGTCCGCCAGAAAGAAACGCTCGGCCTCGGGCACGCGGTCGGCTGCGCAAGATCATTTGTTGGGAATGAACCGTTTGCCGTTCTGTATGGGGATGATGTCATCATCGGGGAAGACCCTGCATGCGGGCAGCTGATTCGCGCCTATGAAGAATATGGTAAGGGGATCCTTGGGGTACAAAAAGTTCCGGAAGAAGCAATCGGAAGATACAGCTCTCTGAAGGTGGAACCTTTAAAAGGCAACTGTTTTTCCTGCACTGACATGGTGGAAAAACCCACGCCGGACAAAGTCCTTTCCCTTTATTCTATCTTGGGACGATGTGTCCTGACGCCGGAAATTTTCGATGTTCTCGATCACACGCCGCCGGGGGCTGGCGGAGAAATTCAGCTGACCGACGCCATGCGAACTCTCGCCCGCCGCGACGGCATGATCGCGGTCGAATACACCGGGAAACGCTACGACATGGGCAACAAGCTTGGAATCATGAAAGCCCAGGTCGAGGTTGGCATCAACCACCCGGAAATTGGGAAGGAATTCCGGGCCTATCTCAGGGAAATTTGTAAAGCCCTGTAACGCCCGCATGGATTTTGTATTGACGGATCCTTCTTTGACTGATATAATAGTTTTGTTAAGCCGCTGATGCGGCTTTATCCTTGCTCCGGGTAACATTCCGGGGCCATAAGTCCAAAAGGAGGTGTTTTNNACCGTTTTTATTCTTTCCACAAAATTAGGGGAAGAAGGAATTGCCGCTACCATCCAGAAGTTTAAGGATCTGATTGCGGGACACGGAACCATCGACAATGTTGACGAGTGGGGCAAGCGCAGGCT
>DHDF01000037.1:0-3427 GCA_002399225.1 bacterium UBA4883 | reverse complement strand
AAGCGCAGGCTGGCCTACCCGATTCAGAAGGAAGGAGAGGGCTATTACACGCTGATCTCTTTCACCAGTGCTCCGGAATTTACCGCGGAACTGGATCGTGTCTACAACATTACCGACGGGGTGCTTCGCTCTCTGATTGTAAAAAAAGAAGCTTCGAAGAAAAAGGCAAAACCGGAAAAAGACGACAAGACGGAAGAGAAAAAGGAAGAAGCGTGACCTGAAATGCTGAATGTCGCTGTTTTGATGGGGCGGTTTGTCGCAGACCCAGAGCTTCGCCATACACCGAACGGGATTTCTGTGACGAGTTTTACCCTCGCCGTGGATCGATCCTATGTAAAGGCCGGAAGTGAACGCCAGACGGATTTCATCGACATCGTGGCATGGCGCAATAATGCCGAGTTTGTCTGCAAATATTTCCGGAAAGGCCAGCTCTGCGCCGTTCAGGGTTCCATTCAGACCAGAACCTACACCGACAAAGACGGAAATAAGCGCAAAGCGGTGGAAATCGTCGCTGACAACGTTCATTTTGCAGAACCGAAACGCGACAGCAGCGGATCCGCCGGCAATTCCGCCCGCGGTGGGAATTCCGCAGAAAACAACAGCCGCAGCGAGCAACAGCCGCAGCAGCAACCGGCGCCTGCGTATTCAAACGGCGATACAGGTGATTTTGAGGAGATTCCGTCCGACGACGATCTTCCCTTCTGACGTTCTGTCGTACAACTAATTTTGACGAAATACGGAATAAGGAGGTTTCTCATGGCTGACAATCAAAATTCCAGACCCGTCCGGGAGCGCAGAGGCGGCCGCAAAGGCCGGAAAAAGGTCTGCAGCTTCTGTGTGGATAAAGTCGATACCATCGATTACAAGGATGTGGCAAAGCTGCGCCGTTATGTTTCCGAGCGTGCGAAGATTCTGCCCTGCAGAGTTACCGGCACCTGTGCCCATCATCAGCGTGAACTGACCATCGCAATTAAGCGTGCGCGTCATCTCGCATTGCTTCCGTTCAGCAGTGACTGACCGGATTGATATTTTTGACTGAGAATAAAAAAGCCGTTCTGATTATCCGGTTCAAACCGGAAGCAGGGCGGCTTTTTCTTCCCCTTTCGGCAGAATTTCAAAAGTCCCTGCCGTTCAGCCGAGCTGAAAAAAACGGACCGGAGCAAAAAAGCTCCGGTCCGTGTAAAATATCTCGAAAATGGAAAATCACGAAGAAGCCGAATTCGGATTCGGTCCTTTACTGACGATAATGACCACCTTCGAACCGTATGCCATCTGACCGCCTTCCTTCGCGTTCTGATACCCGATCACCAATCCTGATGGCACAGAGTGACTGTAGGCATCCGTTTTGGTTGGCACAAATCCGGCCGAAGTCACGTCTTCAGAAGCATCCGGAAGGGTCTCTCCCGAAATTTCAGGCAAAGTTCTCACGGCTGCACCCTCGCTGACCACAACTACAATTGCCGTCCCCTTTGTCATTTTTCCGTTTGCCGTCGGCTGCTGAGAAATAATGCAGCCTTCCGGCACTGTGTCGGAAAATTGCCTGGTGGAAAGAAGAATCTGATAATCCTCTTCGTTCGAGGATGATGCGGCAGCAACAAGCTGATCATAATTTTGACCCATCAGATTCGGAACGGTGATCTTGTCACCGCTGAAAGAACCCGCCACCGAGGTATCCGAGGAAAGCGCCGCATCTGAAGAGGCAGAGGATGTGCCCGAGGCAGCGGGCGCAGCCCCTGCCGTCATATTCTGGCCATCAGATGGAGTATGGCTGATCCAAAAGATTCCGATTGCCGTAAATACAATCAGCATAACGGCACAAGAAGCCAGTATCCAAGCAAAGCCCGGCAAATTCCATTTCTTTCCGGATTTTCCTTTGGAACTTCCCTCTGCCAGTTCATTCACGTCAAGCAGCGGAGGCTCCTCCAGCGCAGCCGATACGGCGGGAGTGGTGGAAAGTTCCGTTCTCAGCCGTTCAAAAGTAGGAATTCGGCGATCTGGCGAAACCTGAAGAGCATTGGCCAGCGCCGTGACCACATAGGGCGGAATGGTGTGGAGAATAGCCGTTGGAATCAGAAGCTGCGGATTGCTTCTGCGCTTCAGGGCATCCGGCGGGAGTGCACCCGTCAGCGCAAAAAACAGAGAAGCGGCAAAGCCGTAAACATCCGTCGCCTCATTCGGCTGATATCCCATGACATACTGCTCAATGGCTGCGCATCCGGCCGTCAGATCCGGCGGAAGATCGGTGTCCATCTGCCGGACGGCGCCGATGCAGAAATCGCCGAGTTTCATCCGGCCGCTCTCCGTGATAAAAAGCGTATCAGGAGAAATTCCCAAGTGCCCGACGGAATGGGCATGGAGGGTACTCAAAGCGGAAAGCACCGGCATAAAAAGCTGCCGGGCGGTGGTCCAATTCAGCCTTCCTCCGCTTCGCTCCACAAAATAGCGAAGCGTAACGCTGTCGTTCCATTCCGACACGGTGTACGCCGTATGATTTTCTTCAAAAATGTCATAGATCTGAATAATGGACAAAAGTTCACGCAGGTGGGCAATTTCCTTGGCATAGCTCAAAAAGCGGGCAAATGATTCATTAAAAGCAATTTCGCTGCCGCTGATCACGCGGACATCTGCTCCGTTGGCCGCCCGTTCGCTGAGAGTCTGAGGAAAAAATTCATGCAGCTCAATGGGGATGTTCAAAACGGTGTCATAACCGATATAGGTAATTCCCTCGCCATTGCTCTTCTGGGCCATCCCGACCAGATACCGTTTTTGCAGCATGGTTTTTAAGGGGAGCGCATGCCTCATCTGAGGCTCATCCCCGCGGTGCCCGCAATGGGGGCAAACCACTTGATCTGTTTTTTCGGACATGCAGTTCATACACAGATTTGCCGGATCAGTCATATTGCCGCCTCCGAACCATTGTTAAGAACTTTGCCGCACCTGTTTAGTTTTCTTCCATTTCGTCTGAATTATCCCAATTATGCCAAACATTCTGCACATCGTCGTCGTCTTCCAGCAGGTCGAGCAGCCGCTGCACTCTGCCGGCCGCCTCCGGCGTTTCCAGCTTTACGGTTGTACTTGGCACCATTTCAACCTCGGCGGAAACAAATTGATACCCATTCTTTTCAAGGTCGCTGAGAACCCCGCTGAAATCGTCCGGTTCCGTGTCGATTTCAAAGACATCTTCATCCGACTGAAAGTCTGATGCGCCGGCTTCCAGCCCGTCTTCCATCACCTTGTCTTCCTCCAGGCCCTCTTTTTCAATCAGGATGACACCCTTACGCTGAAAGAGGAAAGAAACGCAGCCGGTTTGACCGAGGTTGCCGCCGCATTTATCAAAATAGTGCCGGATATCACCGGCGGTGCGGTTGCGATTGTCCGTCAGAGTCTCTACAATGATCGCGATGCCGTTCGGGCCGTACCCTTCGTA
>DHDF01000094.1:10119-10297 GCA_002399225.1 bacterium UBA4883 | reverse complement strand
AACGGCCTGAACAAGCTGTTCTTCGACGCCATCAACCGCGTCATGGCAGCCAGCGGCCACATGATGAGGGGCGGCACGATCGTGGACGCCACCATTATCCATGCGCCCAGAATGCGGAGAAGGCACGCGACCCTGAAATGCATCAGACGAAAAAGGGCGGCAAATGGCGTTTCGGCAT
>DHDF01000094.1:2632-9888 GCA_002399225.1 bacterium UBA4883 | reverse complement strand
TGTGGACGCCGGCAGCGGGCTGGACATACAAAAGGCCTCGGTCATCATGCATAGGTCCGTGAAAAACAGACAATGACAAAAGGGACCTTCTGCCGTAGAATGAAAATACGACAGGAGGTCTTCCTATGTCCGGAGAAAAAGGGGCACGGAATACACCGCAGGCAATCATAGATGAGATTGTAGCGAGACATAAAGCCGGAGCCACCCGGCGGGGACTTGCAAAAGAATATGGAAAGCCATTGCAGTGATAACCGGTTCGTCTTCCGGGTTTGGCAGGGAATAATTCTCCTTTGAAGTAAAAGAGGATGAAAAGGTCGGGTTCGTTACGCCGACCTATTTCTGGGGGCTGCCTTCCATTGTCCGCTGGTTTCTTGAAAAACTGGAATTGCGGATTCCGGATTCAAACCGTCACTACTTTTACCATGTGGCGACATTCGGAACCACAACCGGGCAGGTCGGCCGTATGGTCAATGCGCTTTTGAAACCAAAGGGGTTGTCCTTGAACGGCAGGTTCAGCGTACGGATGCCGGATACGTGGACGCCGATTTTTGACCTGACCGACAAAGAAAAAATCGCGAAAATCAATCGCGAAGCCGAGAAGCAGATTGCGGAAGCGACCGAAAAGATCGAGCGGGAGCTCCCCGGGGATTTTAGCCGCCGGAAAGTGCCCCCGTTTGCGGTCAAATTCTTCTATCCGCAATATGAAAAGGCGCGGGAGACAAAGCATTTTACGGTGGAGGATACCTGCATCGGGTGTGGGCTCTGTGCGAAAAAATGCCCGGTCGAGGCGATCGGGATGCAGAATGGCAGGCCGGTATGGATCAAAGAAAAGTGTACGCTCTGTCTCGGGTGCCTGCACCGTTGCCCGAAGTTCGCGATCCAGTATGGAAGCAAGACCCGAAACCACGGACAGTATGTCAATCCAAATGTAAAGGCAGATCATAGCCGCCGGTGAACGGCCGGGTTTTTTGAAACAAAGCAACGTACGGAATGCTGTGGGTAGGTTTGTCACCCTGCGCGGTTCGCCTCCTCCAGAATCCAGGAAAACACCTGCTCCGCGGTCTGCTCCGTAAACCGGTGCCTGAAATTGTAGCTTACCGTGGAGAAATGCGGCAGCTGTTCATTCAGCATGTACCGGTACGCGATATTCATTTCGATTTCTTTCATTGTCCGCCGCAGGGACGGAATCCCATAAAGATGCTGGAGCAGCACACGGTGAGGCGGTCGGACCGGCACTCCCCACCCCTGAGAATATCCGCAATGCTGGTAGGGCAGCAATGTGAAAAATAAATTATTATATCATTAATCATGCAAAAATCAAAAGATGATGATTGTGCAAATGCACAATCATTTTTTGCTAAATAGATATTCAACACCGATGAACACTGTGATATAGTAGGGTACAAACAAGTTGATACAAAAAGCAAAGATGCTGGAAGATATTTTCCAATGCATCTTTTTTTTTATATTATTCATATAATGCTAACCATCGCCAAACATCGATCATGGACAATGGAGGTAAGATTATGTTCAACGAATCATTATTTGAGCTCAATGCTATCAGAAAGCAGTATGGATCCGGTAACACTTTGGTCACCGTATTGGATAAAATCGATTTCTCAGTGCGCGAAGGAGAATTTGTCTGTATTATGGGGGCGTCCGGCTCAGGAAAATCGACGCTGCTCCGAATCATGGGCGGGATTGAGAAACAGACGGCGGGGAAAATCCGGATCAACAACAACTGGTACAAAGACGGGATTCCTCCGATGGAACGCAGGGATTTCGGCTACGTTTTCCAGCAGGACAATCTGCTGGCGTGGCGGACAACGGAAAAAAATGTGAACCTGCCTCTCGAGATCTTCGGCTACAAGGGCAAACAGTGGAAGGACCGCATTGCGGAAATGCTGGACCTGGTCGGCCTTCTGAATTATAAGGAGTGCTATCCGCATGAGCTGTCAGGCGGCATGCGGCAGCGCGCATCCATCGCCCGCGCGCTTGTCCATGATCCGAAGGCGCTTCTTCTCGACCAGCCTTTCGGCGCGCTGGACGCCATCACGCGCAAAGAGCTTGGGTACCGGCTGCTGAAGATCTGGAAGGAAACCGGGAAAACCGTAGTCATGATCACCAACAGCGTCGACGAAGCGCTGCTCCTCGCCAGCAGGATCATCGTTCTTTCTTCCGCGCCGGCAAAGATCTGCCACATCATTGAGAACGACATCCCTTACCAGGACCGTGACGAAAGCCTCAGCGACAACTTTGAGTATAAGCGTCTTCATGAGCAGCTCAGCAACATCGTCCGCGGCACTGAGACGACGGACCAGCCGGAAAAGGAATTCGCAAGGAAGTTAGCTTGAGTTTATCCGCCGCTCCGGCGGCGGAAGTCAGAGGTAGTTTAATATGAAAAAAGCACATGCAAAACGGCAGATATCACCAGTAAAAATGGCCGCCCCCCTGGCCTTGTTCGTCATCATCATCGCTGTATGGGAAATCTGCGTCAGTGCCTTTCACATCTCCAGGACTATTCTTCCGAGGCCGGAAGTGATCGTTCGTCAGTTCGTCCAGAACTTTGCCCGCGACATCTGGCCGCAGATGCAGTTCTCCCTTTGGGTGATTCTGACGGGCTACGTTGTTTCGGTGGTTATCGGTATCCTCATTGCGGCGGTATGCTCCCAGTTCAAACTTGTCACCCAATCGGTTTCGCCGCTCATCATTCTTTTCCTTGTTACGCCGATGAACACCCTCGTTCCTATTTTCATGCTGTGGATGGGTTTCAATCCGATGGAGCGTATTCTGATCGTCATTCTGCAAACCACGCCCATCATCGCTCTCAACACCATTTCCGGGTTCTCGAAAGTCGAAAATTCCAAAATCGAACTCATGCGGTCGATGGGTGCAACCAGAGTCCAGACGTTCTGCAAACTGATTTTCCCCAACGCCTTACCTCAGGTTTTCACAGGATTGAAGCTCGGCTGCATCTTTTCCATCATTGCCGCCATGGGCGCCGACCTCGAGATCGGGAAATCCGGGCTCGGCTACCGGATCTCGGAATACTCCAGTCTGACAATGACGGAAATGGCGTACGGCACAATCATTCTCGTGGCGCTGATGGGGAATATTATGTTTGAAATCGTGGCAAAGGTCGAGAGGAAGTTGATCGTATGGCTGAAGTAAAAATGGACCGTTCGGCAAAAGCAGGCCGCCTCCCCAAAATCATCCTTTCCGGCATCAGCAAGAGATTCCAAAGCCGCCGACAGACGATCACCGCGGTGGAAGACGTCAACATGAGCGTCAATACGGGCGAATTCGTTTCCATCGTCGGGCCGAGCGGCTGCGGAAAATCCACAATCATCCGGATGATCGACGGAATTATCCGCCCGAGTTCCGGAAAGATCACGATCGGCGGCAACGAGATTGATTCCCAGACAAAAATCACGCAGGAGATCGTCGGCAAGATCGGTTTTACATTCCAGCTCCCGAATTTGTATCCGTGGATGACGATCCGCGAAAACGTCGCGCTTCCGCTCAAAATTTTCGGCCTGCGTGGCTCCGACTGGGAAGATTACGTCACCTACCTGCTGCAGACCGTGAAGCTCGAACAATATGCCGACAAATACCCGACGGAAATATCCGGAGGAATGCTTCAGCGGGCCGGAGTCATCCGCGCCATGGTTTACAGGCCCGAGATTCTGCTGATGGATGAGCCCTTCGGCGCGCTGGACGAAATGACCCGCGAGGAGCTGAACCTCGAACTGCTCGACATCTGGGCCGACACCGGCCTGACGATAATCTTCATCACCCACAATGTGCAGGAAGCCGTCCTGCTTTCCGACCGGATTTATGTGATGTCGACGAATCCCGGTAAAATCATTTCGGAAGTTCAGATCGGCCTTCCGCGCGAACGCACCCTCGAAATGACAAATGAAGATCAATTCATTGCGTACTGTGACACTATCACCCGGAAGATCGGCACCGTGAATCTCGACAAAATCAAATGAAAGGAGGCCGACCGAATGACTGCCGCCGTAACCTCACAGAAACAGGAAATAGCGCCGAAGAAAAAATCGCATTCCAGCGTCATTGCCCCACTGGTGACGATTCTGGCCATTCTGCTGATCTGGCAGTTCCTTGTCATCGCTTTTCATATCCCCGCGTGGAAGATTCCGACTCCGGGAGCGGCGATTCAGGCCATGTTCACAAACTTTGGCGAACTTGCGCCTTACATACTTTCTACTTACCTGGATATTCTGGTTGGCTTTTTGATCGCCGTGGTGTTCGGCATCGTCCTCGCCTGCCTGATCAGCAATTTCAATCTTCTTGGAATTGCTCTGACCCCGTATATCAACCTTCTCTGCACCACGCCGCTGATTACCCTTGTGCCGCTGCTGATGCTCTGGCTCGGGTTCGGGAACGGGGTAAAGATTCTCGCCGTGGTCGTACAGGCGTTCCCGATTGTGAACATGAACTCGCTGACCGGCTTTAATAATGTCGAGATGATGAAGTTGGAGCTGATGCAGTCCCTGCGCGCCAGCCGGATCCAGACTTTCCGCTACTGCGTTCTTCCAAATGCGCTTCCGAGCGTATTCACAGGTATGAAACTCTCCGGGATCCTGGCGACGATCGCCTGCGTCACCACGGAAATGTCGGGCGGCAACAACGGGCTTGGGTATGAAATCGTTCAGTTCACCCAGTACATGAAAATGGATGAAGCATTCGCCTGCATTTTCTATGTCGCGGTCATCGGCATTCTGCTTTATTCCTTCTCATCGCTTCTGGAAAGCAGAGTAATCAAATGGAAAATCTGAATTGACTATGATATTGGAGGATCACCTATGAAACTGAAAAAACTGTTATCCCTGCTTCTGGCTTTGTCCGTCTCGGCGTTTGCGTTTATCGGATGCAGCAGCTCCTCCGGCAGCGGTGCGTCGGGTGCCGGATCCACACCCACAGGGGCTTTGCCAAACAGCGAAGAGGCCCAGTCCGGCGCGAGCGGCGATCTGAAAAAGGTCACTTTCGTTTCGCCGACGGCACTGGAATCTTTCGACTATGTCGCGCTGTACGTGGCAGACAAAATGGGATATTTCAAAGACGAGGGGTTAGACGTCACCATTCAACAGGCAATCGGCACAACGGACTCCAAGATGGTTGCGACCCAGCAGGCACAGTTTGCCTATCCTTCCCCCGGCATCCTGCTTTCGGCTCTTTCGCAGGGTCTACCTGTGGTCGCGGTAGCGAACAAGAATAAAATCGATGAATTCGGCATCGCGTTCAAAAAGGGTGGAAACATCAAAACCTGGTCGGATCTGAAAGGCAAAACGATCGTTCTCGGGAATGCTTCCTGGCAGTCGATCGGTGTCCCGATCCTGCAGGCGGCAAAGGTCGACACCAACACAATCAAGTGGACGGTCGCGGGCGACACAAGGTTCCAGATGGTTGAAGACGGCAAAGCCGACGGCGTGTTAACCTGGATTGCCGAATATAAGCAGATGGTCGGTCAGGGATTCAATCTTGATTTCCTCTGCGGCGACGATGTGCTGAAAGAATGCGCCAACGCGATTATCGTGAATACGGATTATGCAAAGCAGAACCCGGATACCGTAAAAGCGTTCGTCCGCGCATGGGCAAAGGGCTCATACTTCATGAAGGTCAATCCCGATGCGGCCGCCGATATTGTTCTGAACAAATGCCCGTCCATCCAGATTACTTGGAACGGCGCGGTCGGTGCCGTCGACGGGGCGATTCAGCAGACGTTCGGCATCGAAGACAGCGACGTGCAGGACACCCTCAAAAACGGCATCGGCATCCAGTCCGCTTCCAGATGGCAGGCCGCCGTTGACGCTGCGTTCTCTGCAAAAGTGATTTCCAAGAAAATCGACATCAAAGACATCTACACCAACCAGTACATTGACAACACATGGGATAAATCCAAAGTGGAAACGGACGCCAAGAACTATCAGTGCACGTCCAAGGTCTATCAGAACAAGGGCTCGGAGTCCGCTGCTTCCAAATAACAATGCCTCAATATCTTTGATTTTTAGGAGGAACTCATGAACATAGGGAATTCGTATGCCCTGCATGGCAAAATTGAAACGGAGGCTCTGAGCGTCGTCATGGCGCAGTATGAGCCGATCAGCGCGACGTCGCTGGATGATGTAGACAAAAATGTTGAAACCGTTCTCGGGCATATGGACCGCGCGTCGTGCGGCTACCCTGGCTACGACCTGTTTGTCACTCCGGAGGGCGGTCTGCAGGGGTACAGCCACGGCGGCTGGATCAATGCGCTGGTCGATATCGACGGGCCGCAGATCCAGAAGCTGAAGGACAAGTGCAGGGAACTGAGTGTTTGGGGGGTGTTCGCCCCCTGGGTCAGGCCCAAGAGCGGGAATTTTGCAGAGAATATGGCTATCATCATCAACGACGAGGGCGAAATTGTCCACCGGTATGTCAAGATGAACCCGTTTATTCCTTCGGAACCAACGCATCCGGGCAATCAATGCCCGGTGACGCCGGGCCCGAAGGGTTCCCGTCTTGCGACGATCATCTGTTCCGACGGCGACTACCCGGAAATGTGGCGCGAGGCCGCCTTCAACGGTGCAAACATCATCCTCCGCCCAGCCCATTATATGGCACCGTGGGAACAGGCATGGCAGATCACCAATAAGGCGGGCGCCTATTTCAACCAGTGCTATGTGATCGCATGCAACGGGGTCGGCCTTACGCAGTCTTATTCCTATTTTGGCAACAGCATGATCGTCAACCCGGACGGAACCACGATCTGCGAAGCGCCACTCGGCCTGACCTGGCTGACGAAGGCGGACCTGTATCCGGGAATCATCGACCAGATGCGGAAACAAGCCGTGCATTCCAACCCGCTTTATACATTTCAGCACCGCGGGGCCTCTTGCCCCGACTTCGGCGGAGTGGGGGATACGGAGCTGCCCTATCGTGCATACCGGTAAAAACAGTTTAAAGTCGTGAGGTGTGAAAATGAGCGGAAAAATCTATGTTTCTGAGATGCACAATGTCCACAAAGCGCTGGAAGACGTCGATTACCCCTGCACGAAGGCGGAGATCATCCGGAAGGACGGCGCCAAGGTGGTCCGTCTGGACTGGAATCTGACCAAAACGATTGGAGAGCTCGTAAAACCGATCAAGCTGGAAAAGTTCTGCTGCGCGGCGGCCTTCTACAATGCGCTGGTCGCCTCCATGAACGAAGGCAAAATGTGAGGATCGGCTCCTCTGCCCCGAAAACAACTTTC
>DHDF01000094.1:2042-2467 GCA_002399225.1 bacterium UBA4883 | reverse complement strand
GAAGGATGTGATAGGATCATGGAACCGCTGACGAGATATGGAGTCGCGGCGATTCAGACGGCGTTCAATACCGCCTTTACCAGAGACGACATGATGAAAAACCTTGACAGGGCGGTTGAATTGGTCGGGACCGCGGTCAATTCCTATTCTATGTTCGGCCAGCCGGTCAAACTGGTTGCGTTCCCGGAGCATTTTCTGGCCGGCGTCCCCTACAAAGACGCAATGGTGGCGATCCGGAACGGCATTTACACGACCATTCCGGACGGTCCCGAGATTCAGGCATTTATCGCCGCCGCGCGCAAGTACGACATTTATATCGAGACCGGCAGCCTGAACGAACTCGATCCCCGTTACCCAAACCATCTTTTCAATACCGCCTGCATCGTCGGCCCGGAAGGCCTGGTGCTGCGGTACCGGAAAGTGAA
>DHDF01000094.1:0-1913 GCA_002399225.1 bacterium UBA4883 | reverse complement strand
CCGGAAAGTGAACCCATGGATTCCCGGCGAGATCCACACCAGCCCCGTACAGATTCAGGGTTACAGCGAACCTCTCTTTCCGGTCGCAGACACGGCGATCGGTAAGCTGGGCGTCGTGATCTGTTACGACCTGATGTTCCCGGAAACGACGAGGCAGCTTGCGGTGAACGGATGCGAGCTTTATATCCGCCCGAGCGCGTGGCCGCTGCCGCTGACGACGTCGGGTGCGAACTGGAACAAGGTCTATTCGCAGGCGCGCTCCATTGAGAACGTCATGTACGGCGTCCATGCAAATCTGGGGACGTCTTTCAAGGAATATAAAGGCTATACGTTCCCCGGCGGCACCTGCATCGTGGATTTTGAAGGCAACATCCTTTCCGAGATCTGGGAGAGCGGCGAACATATCCTGTACGGCCACGTTGATCTGGCCGGCCTGCGGGCGTGGAGAAAAAATGCATACGCCAATATGACGGTCGCCCAGATCCGAACGGAAGCCTACGATTACCTCAAGGCGCCGATCTTCCCGAGCTATACGCACGCGGCCGACGAACCGCTTACCTTCGACCAGAATAAACGGATGACGGCCGATGGAAAAAACAAAATCTATGGTTAAATTGAATCATTTTCAAAGGAGAAGTCAATTATGCCGGAACAATTAACAGGAACCGAAATTCGGAGCATGTCCAAAAAATACAACCTCCATTCCTGGAGCGTTCAGGGCACGCTGAACCCGACCGTGGTCACGAAGGCCGAGGGCATCTATTTCTGGGACAGCGACGGAAAGAAATATTACGACATGTCGAGCCAGCTCGTCAACCTGAACATCGGCCACGGCAACAAAAAGGTCATCGCCGCCATTCAGGAGCAGGCCGCGAAGCTGCCGTTCATCAGCCCGGCCTTCGCCATCGACGTCCGTTCCCGTCTCGCGAAAGAGGTCGTCGAAGTCGCGCCGGACAATATGAAAAAGGTGTTCTTCACGCTCGGCGGCGCCGACGCGAACGAAAACGCCATCAAGATCGCCAGGCTCTACACGGGCCGCTACAAGATCTTTTCCCGTTACCGTTCGTACCACGGGTCCACGTTCGGCGCGGCGAACCTGACCGGCGAGCCGCGCCGCTACACCTGCGAGCCGGGCATCCCGGGATTCGTCAAATTCTTCGACCCCTACCTGTACCGCGCCGGCATAGAATTCGCAAGCGAGGAGGAGGGCGCGAAATATTATGTCGACAAGCTGCGCGAGCAGATCGTCTACGAAGGGCCGCAGAGCGTCGCGGCCGTGATCCTTGAGACGGTGACCGGTTCCAACGGCGTCATCATCCCCCCGAAAGGGTATCTACAGGGCGTGCGGAAGATCTGCGACGAATTCGGCATCGTCATGGTCTGCGACGAGGTCATGGCGGGCTGGGGCCGCACCGGCGAGTGGTTCGCGTGCGACAACTTCGGCGTCAAGCCCGACATCATCTCTTTTGCGAAGGGCATCACCTGCGGCTACGTGCCGCTCGGCGGAGACATCGTCTGTGGGAAGATCGCCGACTATTTCGACGACCACAAGCTCGACTGCGGCCTGACCTACAGCGCGCACCCCATCGGCTGCGCGGCGGGCCTCGCCACGCTCCAGGTCTACCGGGAAGGGCATCTGATCGAAAACTCCAAAAAGATGGGCGCCGTCCTCGGCAGAGAGCTGGAGCGCCTCAAGGCGAAGCACCCCTCCGTCGGTGACGTCCGCTACATCGGCCTGTTCTCCGCTGTCGAACTGATCCGGAACACGAAGACGAAGGAAGCGCTCGTCCCCTTCGGCCGCGACCCGGAAAAGATCATGCCGAAAATCGTCGGCAGGCTGATCGCGAAGGGCTTCTACACCTATTCGCACGAGAACAACATCCTCGTCGCCCCTCCGCTGATCATCACGGAGC
>DHDF01000007.1:46065-46194 GCA_002399225.1 bacterium UBA4883 | reverse complement strand
GAGAAATTTGTATGAAAAAGCATGATCGATGCTCTTGTAATCTGTCTGCGGCCCGGGATAAAGTCGTGCGGCCCCGGGCCGAACCGGGGCCGCGGATGTACCGGAGACTTATTTGTTGCAGTTGCCCAG
>DHDF01000007.1:45637-45818 GCA_002399225.1 bacterium UBA4883 | reverse complement strand
TTTTCAAACGAAATTTATGGAAATAGCGCCGGAAATCCGATTGTGGCTCCAGCCCGAAAGCGGAAGCCACAAGGAACGGCAGATTTTATCACCCCCCGATCTCTAGGCACAGGGGCATTCTAGCAGATGAATGTGAAGCGATTGCGACCTTCCCCTAAAAAAAGCATGAGAAAAGATCCGC
>DHDF01000007.1:44584-45470 GCA_002399225.1 bacterium UBA4883 | reverse complement strand
AAGATCCGCGCGGGACCCGGGCGTTCCCGGTTCCGCGCGGATCTTTTCGCGAAGATGCGGAGATCAGGCTTTCAGCCCCATCTTTCCCTCGTGGAAGATGCGTTCGTCCATCAGATGGAAATCGGGCGCGATCAGCGGCCTGGACGGCATCAGGGCGATGATGTCTTTTTCCACGTCGATGCCCGGCGCGGCCTCGCACAGCATGACCCCTTTCTCCGTGAGGCGGAAGACGGCCCGCTCCGTGATATACATGACGGGCAGTTTGTTTTTGAGAGCGGTCTGCGCGCTGAAGGTGATCTGGTGCACCTTTTCCTGGAATTTGAGCGCATGGCCCTCCTGAACGATCTTCAGCCTGCCGTTTCCGATTTCCGTTTTCAGCCCCTTCGCGGTGAACGTGCCGCAGAAATAGACCTTCTTGGCGTTCTGCGTGATGTCGATAAATCCGCCGCAACCCGGCATGCGGTCGCCGAACAGAGAGACGTTCACGTTCCCCCGCAGGTCCCCTTCGGCAAACCCGACGAAGGCTTGGTCCAGCCCGCCGCCGTCGTAGTAATCGAACATCGACTGCATCGTGACCATGCAGGAGGGGTTGAGACTGACCCCGAAGTCCAGCCCGCTTGCGGGGCTGCCGCCGAAAATGCCGTCCTCCACCGTGAGCGTGAACCGGCGGCCGATGCCCTCTTCCGCCGCTACGGCCGAGATGAATTCCGGGATGCCGACGCCGAGATTGACGGTCGAGTCCTCTTCCAGCTCCATGGCCGCGCGGCGGGCGATGACTTTTTTGTTGTTGAGCGCGACCGCGGGCAGTTGCTTGGTGCTGATCCGGTGCTCGCCCGAAAAGCCCGGATTGTACTGGGTGTTCCAATTCTGCATGCAGTATTTGAGG
>DHDF01000007.1:44118-44445 GCA_002399225.1 bacterium UBA4883 | reverse complement strand
TTGAGGTCGCTCGCCACGACCACCACGTCGACGAGCACGCCGGGGATCTCCACCTTGCGGGGGTCGAGCGAGCCGGACTCCACGACGCGCTGCACCTGGACGATCACTTTGCCGCCGGAATTTTTGCACGCCATGGCCATCGCGAGCGCCTCCCCCTTGACGCCCTCGTGCTCAAACGAGATGTTCCCGTCCTCGTCGGCGTAGGTTCCGGCGATCAGCGCGCAGTCGATCGGGATCGACTTGTAAAACAGAAAATCCTCGCCGTTCAGGCGCACGAGCTGAACGAGGTCTTCCGCCGCCTTCGTCTTTTCGTTCATCTTGCCGCCG
>DHDF01000007.1:43781-44104 GCA_002399225.1 bacterium UBA4883 | reverse complement strand
TTCCCGTCCTCGTCGGCGTAGGTCCCGGCAATCAGCGCGACATCAATGGGGATGCTCTTGTAGAACAGATAATCTTCTCCGTTCAGATGCACAAGCTGCACGAGGTCTTCCTTTGTGGAGGTCCTTTCGTTCATTTTCCCGCCGGCCAGCCGGGGATCGACGAAGGTGCCGAGGCCTACGCGGGTGAGTTCCCCCGGCTGATGGGCCGCGGTCGCCCGCAGCAGATGGGCCACCACGCCCTGCGGCAAGTCGTACGCCTCGATCTGATTGTTGACGACCAGCTCGCCGATCTTGCGCGCCATGCCGTAATGCCCGCCGATCGT
>DHDF01000007.1:35383-43629 GCA_002399225.1 bacterium UBA4883 | reverse complement strand
ATGCCGTAATGCCCGCCGATCGTACGGCGCAGAAGCCCCGCGTACGCCAGATGATGCAGCCCTTTTTTCATGTTGTCGCCCTGCGCCGCGCAGAAGTAAAGAGTCAGACCCGTCGGCTTGCCCGTCTCGAGAAAGCGGTTTTCGAGCTCCGCGGCGATTTCTTCCGGGAACGCCGTCCCCATGAACCCGTTCGTGCCCAGCGTGATGTCGTCCGGAATCCGGTACGCTGCTTCCTTCGCATTGATAAACTGAACCCCCATAACCTTCCAGGACCTCCCAATAATAATGTTTTTTAGAAAATATGTACGGCAAAAGCCCATCTAAATCCTATCAATTATATATTATATCATAATGAGATATTGTATCATATTTCCATGGGAATGCACAAGCCGTTTTCGCAAATAAATCTGGCGGGCGACCGTTTTCTTTAGTGCGGAAGAAACTGGATACCACTTTTTATCGAGAGAGCTTGACAGGATTCCCCTACCAAAATATAATAAAAATATAGGTATTTTTCGCCGGATTCCAGGTCGTCCCCGTTTTTGGGGCCGATTCCGGCGGCGCCGGGAGATCGGGGTGGAATTTTCAGTTTTCTGCATCGAATGACGAAAGAGGACGCTCCGTGAAACGATTTTGGTTTGGAAAGGAAGGACTGGATTGAAAAAAAGACTGGAAATTCTAACGGTGATCGGGCTGCTGCTGATTTCGCTGTTCCCCGCCGTCCGTGCGGACGCGGCCACCGGCACGGTGGATGCGTCCGCTTTCGTGCGCCCGGGGGAGTCGCAGCCGATCAACTTCTCCGGCAGCGACGCGCCGCAGTGGAGCTCGGCGGACCCCTCTATTGCGTCGGTGGACTCCACGGGCCGCGTGACCGGCGTGAAACCCGGCCACACCAGGGTGAGCGCGTCGTTCGGGTCCGACTGCGTGCGCCAGTGCGCGGTCAACGTCGGGTACCGCGGCGTCGACGTTTCCGAGCACAACGGCTCCATCAACTGGAGCTCCGTCAAGAATGCCGGCTACGATTTCGCCATGATCCGCACCGGCTACGGCGGCGACCCGGACGCATGGTCCCAGCAGAAAGACGATTATTTTGAGTCCAACTACAGCGGGGCGACGGCCGCCGGCCTGAAGGTGGGCGTCTACCATTACAGCTATGCGACCAACGTGACCATGGCCGCCCAGGAGGCGGATTTCTGCATCAGCATCCTGAACGGCAGGCACCTCGACTATCCCGTCGTCTACGACGTGGAAGACAAGTCCCAGTGGGGGCTTTCCACCAGCACGATGAAACAGATGGTCGACACGTTCTGCAGCCGCCTGCAGCAGGCCGGCTATCCGGTGGCGGTCTACAGCTATGTGACGTTCTACAACAGCTATCTCACGTCCTGCACCGGGTACGATACCTGGATTGCCAATACGGGAGGGATTTCCGCCCCTAATTTCTCCTACCCGTATACGATGTGGCAGTACGCGCAGACCACGGTCCCGGGCGTTTCCGGCCCCTGCGACGTGGATTACTCCTATGTCGATTATGCGAACGTCGGCGGTTCCGCCGGCGGGGGGACGACCGTCACCATGGATCCGCTGACGTTTTCGTGCGACACGTCCTCCTACACGTTCGGCAGCAACAGCACGTATATCTACAAGATCACGACGCCGGACACGCTTCCCCCGACGGCGACTTCGTCCAATCCCTCCGCCGTGACCGTCTCTTCCGCGCGGGCGACGGCGAACGGTTTCCTCTTCACCATCACGAACGTCGGCGCCGGGCAGGCGACCATCACGACGACGGCGGGCGACGGCCGGACGGCCTCCTTCGTCGCCACGGGGACCGGCACGGCCAAGGTGGGCACAACCCAGTCGGCCGCGCTGAAGTGCGACACGTCTTCCTACACGTTCGGCAGCAACAGCGTCTATGCCTATAAAATCACGCCAAACGTCTCCGCCGTGCCGACGGCGGTCTCCTCCAACCCCTCGGCGGTTTCGGTTTCCTACCTGCGGAAACTTTCCGACGGGTATCTCTATCAGATCAAAAACGTCGGCGCCGGCTCCGCGGTGATCACGACAAAAGCGTCGAATGGCGCCTCGGTTTCCTTCCCCGCGACCGGCACGGCGAAGGCGGCGCAGACGAGCGTGAAGTCCGACACCCCGTTCTATTTCACCATGAAAAAGGGCAGCACCTACCAGTTCGGATTTGCGTGCGGGAGCGGAGCCTCGTTTTCGTTCTCCGTCGGAAACGGCTCTGTTCTCAAGAGCGTTTCGCTTCAGCAGATCAGGGGCGACTATTATTATAAAGTGACCGCCGTGGGGAAGGGCTGCGCGGGGCTTTATGCCATTTCTTCCGGGAAGGCGGAACGCGTCTGCATCGTGACCGTCGTGTGACGAGCCGTTTTCCCCGTCTTTGATCCGTCCCGTTTCCGAGCGGGACGGATTTTTGTATGCGGACACCGCTTAAAACCATAAACGAAGGGCGTGCTGCAGAATGAGTATATCCTTGGTAAAGCAACTGGAATTTCTGTTCAGATTGGTAGTCGCCGGATTGTGCGGCTCCGCGATCGGGTATGAACGGAAAAACAGACTCAAAGAAGCGGGAGTCCGGACGCCCGGATCGTCAGCGGCATCGGGTTTCTGGGCGCCGGCATGATTTTTGTGCGTAGACAGGCAATCAGCGGCCTGACAACGGCGACGGGATGGATGAATCTGTTTCAGGATAACCCGCATGTCAGATCCATTGAATACTGAATACGGTCGGGGCGGATTTTTGTCGGATCGCCCGGAAAAGATACCTATTGCAAAGGGACTTGCCCGGTATTATAATAAAGCCATCGAAGCCATCCGATCGGATTTCCCGTTGGAACAGCGAAAATGGAGGAAAATGGAGGTTGAAAAGATGACGACCATAACAAAAGATACTTTGATTGGCGATATTCTCGATCTTGATCCCGAAAGCGCGGAATTTTTCTTTGCGATGGGGATGTATTGCCTGGGCTGCCCCGCCTCGCGCGGAGAAACGCTGGGGCAGGCGTGCATGGTCCACGGCGTCGATGCGGAAGAGATGGTGCAGCAGTTGAACAAGCACCTCTCTTCGGTATCCGTCGCCAAGGAATAGCCCGCAGAGGGAACGGTCGCCCGACAGCTTGGCTGCCGGGCGGCCGTTTGCTGCCAGCGGCTGCGGAAAAGAAAACGGGGGAGGGAAAGATCATGCCGGGCGGACGGATGTTTTCCCTCGGCGGAAGGCTCGCCCTGTGCGCCTCGCTGGTGCGGCCGGGCAGCCGCCTTGTCGATGTCGGCACCGACCACGCGTATCTGCCCGTCTGGCTGGCGCTGGCCGGGCGCATCGGGCGCGCGGTCGCGGCGGACGTGCGGCCCGGGCCGCTCGCCCGCGCGGAACGGAACATCCGGAAGTATGGGGTGGAGGCGACGGTCAGGGCGCGCCTTTCCGACGGTCTCGACGCCGTCTCGCCTCAGGAAGCGGACGACATCGTCTTTGCGGGGATGGGCGGCCTGTTGATCTCGCGCATCCTGCTGCGGACGCCGTGGCTGCGGGACCCCGCGAAGCGCCTGATCCTGCAGCCCATGACCTCCGTCGAAGAGCTCAGGCGCAGCCTGTCGGAGCAGGGGTTTGCCGTTCTGCGAGAGCGGGCCGCGTGCGAAGACGGCCACGTCTACACGGCCATGCTGTGCGGGTACGACCCGGCGAACCGGATGACGGGGCGGCTGTATCCGTACGTCGGCCGCATTTCGGCCGATACGCCGGAGAACCGGCTGTATCTTGCAAGGCGCATGGCGCCGTTGAAAAAACGGGCGGACGGCCTGCGGCGGGAAGGTGACCGGAAGGCTGCGGAAGAGCTGGACGAGGTCCGCGGGCGGATCGCCGCCATGCTGGGGCGTCCGGAGGAATCGAATTGAAACGGGGGAGTTTCCATGACGACCGTAGGGGATATTTACGGATGGATCGACGGCTTTGCGCCGTTTCGCCTGGCGATGGATTTCGACAACGCCGGCCTGCTTGCCGGCGACGGCGATGCGCGCGTGCAGAGGACCCTGCTGGCCCTCGACATCACGCCCGATGTGGTACGGGAGGCGGCGGAAAGCGGGGCGCAGCTCCTCGTCAGCCACCATCCGGTCATTTTTCAGCCGCTGCGCTCCCTCACGCCGCAGACCGCCCCGTACCTGCTGGCGCAGTACGGCATTGCGGCGATCTGCGCGCACACCAATCTGGACGTGGCGGCCGGCGGCGTCAACAGATGCCTCGCGGAGCGGCTGGGCCTTACGGATGTGCGCGCGCTGAAGGCGTACCGCGACACCGGCCTTGCCGAGGCCCTGATGGGGGAGACCGGGGAAGAACTCGCGCCGGAGGGATTCGCGCGCAGAGTAGGCGGAGACCTCGGCTGCGACGGGCTGTTCTACGCGGACGGCGGCCGCCCGGTGACGACGGTCGGCCTGTGCAGCGGCGCGGGGGCGGACTGCCTGCCCGACGCGGCGGAGAAAGGGTGCCAGGCGTTCGTGACGGGCGAAGCCAAGCACCACGAGCTGATCGCGGCCGCAAATCTCGGCGTCACGCTGGTCGCCGCCGGGCATTACGACACGGAGGAAGTCGTGATCCGGCCGCTGCTGGGGCTGCTTCGGAAGAACTTCCCGGACGTGGAGTTCGCACGCGCCCGGAGTTCGCACCGGCCGGCCCGGTACCTGCAGATTTCCGGGGGGAACGCAGATGGCTCTTGATGGGATCTTTCTGCGCCACCTGAAAAAAGAGATTGAAAAGACCGCCGTCGGCGCGCGGGTGGATAAGATCTCTCAGCCGAACCGCGACGAGATCGTGCTTTCGCTGCGCACGCGGACGGCGGGGGGAAAACTGCTGCTTTCCGCGCGGGCGAACAGTGCCCGCATCGGCTTCACGCGATTTGTGCCGGAGAACCCGAAGGAGCCGCCCATGCTCTGCATGCTCCTGCGCAAGCGCCTCGCCGGCGCGCGCCTCGTCGCCGTCCGCCAGCCGGATCTGGAGCGCCTGCTCTGCCTCGACTTCACCGCGGTGAACGAGCTGGGCGACGAGGGAACGCTGACGCTCGTCGCGGAGATCATGGGCCGCTACAGCAACATCATCCTGGTCGACGGCGCGGGCAAGATCGTCGACGCCCTCAAACGCGTGGACGCCGAGATGTCGTCCGAGCGGCTCGTGCTGCCCGGCCTTCTCTACCGTTTTCCGCCCCCGCAGAACAAACTCTGCCTGCTGACCGCGCCGCGGGAAGAAATCGCCCGCCGCGTTTTCTCCATGTCCGGCGGGGCGGAGCTTTCCAAGGCGCTGCTCGCTTCGGTGCAGGGCGTTTCGCCCATCGTCTGCCGGGAATTGCAGCATCTCGTGGGGCGCGGCGCGGACCTCAGGGTCTGCGACATGACGCCGGAGCGGCGGGAGCGGCTGCTGTATTTTCTCGGCGCTTTGGCAAAGACCGCCGAAAACGCCGACGGGGTTCCCTGCATGGCGGTGGGCCCGGATAAAAAACCGCTGGATTTTTCCTTTCTGCCCATCCGGCAGTACGGGGGGGCCGCCTCCGTGCGGAGCTTCGGCAGCTTTTCCGAGCTGCTGGACGAGTTTTACGGCGAGCGCGACCGCATCGAGCGGATGCACGTCCGCTCGGAGGATCTTCTCCGCGTTCTGACCTCCGCATCCGAGCGCCTGAACCGCCGCGTCGGCGCGCAGCGGGCCGACCTGGAACGCTGCGCGAACCGCGGCGAGCTCCGCGTGTGCGGCGATCTGCTCAGCGCGAACCTTTACCGCCTGCAAAAAGGCGCGTCCGAGGTGGAACTCCCGAATTTTTATGAGCAGTCCCAGCCTCCCGTGAAAATCCGGATGAATCCGGCGCTGTCTCCTTCGCAGAACGCGCAGCGGTATTACCGGGCTTACCGCAAGGCGAAGACGGCAGAAGAGGTCCTTACCGTCCGCATCCGCGAAGGAATGCAGGAGGCCGCCTATCTGGACACGGTTTTCGAGGAGCTCAGCCGTGCCGCAAGCGAGAACGATCTTTCGGAGATCCGTGCCGAACTGACGGAGCAGGGCTACCTGCGCAACAGGAACGGCAGAAAGAAGCGCGCTTCGGCGCGCAGCGCGATGCAATTCCGCTCCAGCGACGGCTTCCGCATCCTCGCGGGCCGCAACAACCGGGAAAACGATATGCTCACGCTGAAGCTCGCGGGGAAGAACGACCTTTGGTTCCATACGAAGAATATCCCCGGCTCCCATGTGGTGCTTTCGCTCGGGGGGCGCGCCCCGACCGCCGAGGCGGTCGGGCAGGCGGCCATGCTCGCCGCGAGTTTCAGCCGGGGGAAGAGCTCCTCCAACGTCGCGGTGGACTACACGCAGGTCCGCCATGTCAGCAAACCGCAGGGCGCGAAGCCTGGCATGGTGATCTACGTCGATTTCAAGACCGTGTTCGCGTCGCCGGACCCTGAGGCGGCGGAAAAGATGAGACTGCGGTGAAAGAGCCCGGAAACTTTTGGCAAATCCGGGAAACCGTGATATAATAAGCAGGCCGAGCCTGCCGGCACGGCCGGTTCCGGCCCGCCGTGCGCCCTCGCGCCAAACCGAACTGCTTCTTTCCGCCGCGCCGAACGGCGCGGCTTGACAGCGCGGGCACCGCACGCGGCTCGGCTGCGGCGATACGCCGCCGATCGGAGGTTTGTCCATGACTGCGGAATACCTGAGTGTAAAAAACTGCCTGCGGAACACCGTGCTGTTCGGCGCGGCGGGCATCCTGATGGTCATTTCGCTTCTGCTTTTTCTGTTCGGGAGCTGTTATATGCAGGCGGCCGTGCAGACCCTGCTTGCGGCGAACGTCGCGCTGAACGTCGCCGCGATCTGGGACGCCTGCGTCCACATCCGCCGGGATTTTGCGTTTCTGGTGTTCGCCGGGGCGTTCGACCTGCTCCTGCTCGGGCGCGTGTACGTGGCGTTTGTGAGCGACTTCGGCGACTATCATCATCTGCTGTATGATCTGGAGGCAAACGACCTGCCGAATCTGTATACGGCGCTTTTTGCGGTCACGCTGGCGTTTCTGTGCGTTTGCGCCGCGTACCACCTCTCTTCGCCGCTGTTCCTGAGGCGCGAAAACGCCCTGAAGGAAAAGGGAAGGGGCGCCGTCCGGCGGAGCGCGACGGTCCCGATCATCCGGCAGATCAGCGTGGCCGTGCTGCTCGTCAGCTCCCTCGCGTTTTTCTACATGCTGGCCCACACGATCCTTGACGTTCACCGATACGGCTATCTCGGCTCCTTCACGCAGACGGAGGACAAAAACGTGCCCGCCCTGCTCAGCCGCCTGTCGATGTTCTTCACGCCGTCGTTCGCGGTGTTCCTCGCGACGCTGCCCGACCGGAAGCAGATGAAGCTGCCGCTCGCGGTATACGGCATCTACATGCTGGCCTCGCTGTTCACCGGGCGGCGGAATACTTTTGTCTGCGAAGCGTTGATGATCGTGATCTATTTCGTCCTGCGCGACACGCTGCGGAAAAAGGACAGGCGTCTGCTGAAAAAGCACACGGTTTTCTGGGCCGTGATCGCCCTGCTGGCCGCCATGTACGTCCTTGAGCTCGTCGCGGAGTTGCGCGCCGGGTGGGCGGTCGGCAGCAAGGACCTGTTTTCGTCCCTGGTCTCGTTCGTCTATTCGCAGGGGGCGAGCTTCCGCGTGGTGATCCAGACGGTCAACAACTGGGACATGATCGACCACAGCACCGCCTGGCAGTTCCTGTTTTATCCGTTCGAGATGTTTTTCCACAACTTCACCTTCACACGCACGGCCTTCGGCCTGACGCCCATCGTCGAAACGCAGAGTGCCGCGTTTGTCCAGACGACGCACAACTTCGCGCATTATATCACCTATCTGGTCGACCCCGGGCGCTACCTTGCCGGCGGCGGATTCGGCACGTCTTATGTGGCGGAAGGGTATGTGGCCTACGGCTTCTGCGGCGTCGCGGCCGTCAGCGCGATGGTCGGGGTCGTCCTCCGCTTTTTCGGCTCCATGTTGACCCGCTCGTGGGTCATCGTGGCATGTGGGCTGATCGCGCTGAAGGATTTTGTCTACATTCCCCGCAACTTTGCTTTTTCCTGGGTGCCGGACGTGTTCAACCTGACTTATCTGTGCTTTTATATCGCCGTGTACCTGCTGGCGCTGCTGCTTCTTAGCATCGGCACGCATGTCCGGACCGTCCGCGCCGCGCCCGCGCGGAGGATGTCCCCGCAGGCGACGCTCGCCCCG
>DHDF01000007.1:31356-35216 GCA_002399225.1 bacterium UBA4883 | reverse complement strand
AGGCGACGCTCGCCCCGCAGGCGCCCTCCGGGGAGGAAGCGACGTGAGACTGCTTCTGCTGCTGACTTCTTCGTTTCCGCTCGGCACGGGGGAGGAATTCCTCTCGGCGGAACTCGGCGAAGCCTCCGGGTTCGACCGCGTCCTCGTCTGCCCGTGCAGCCCGAAGCCCGGCTCCGTCCGGACGCGGGCGCTTCCCGCCGGGACCGAGTGCCGCCCCGTGCCGAGAAAGAGGGGCGGCGCCGCGTCCCATTTCGCCGCGCTGTTCCTGCCGGGCGTCGCGGCCGAGCTGCTCCGCCTTCTCTTTTCGGGCAAGCTGGCGGGCAGGGCGCATGAGCTCCTGTTCTTTGCAAAGAACGCGCGCGAAATCTACAGGGGGCTGAAAATATCGGACATCGCCCGCGGCGCGGACGATGTCGTCGTCTACAGCTACTGGTTTTACGACGCCGCCCTTGCCGGTTCGCTCTACGCGCGCCGGCTGCGCGGAAGAGGGATCCGGGCCGTCTGCGTTTCCCGCGCGCACGGCTTCGACATCCACGCCGAGCGGGCCAGATACGGGTATCTGCCCATGCGGCGCTTCCTGTTCCGCCATGTCGACCGCATTTATCCCTGCTCGCTCGACGGCGCAAAATGCCTTGCGGCGCAATCTCCGCAGAGCGCTTCCAAGATCCGCGTGGCCTATCTCGGCACGCGGGACCGGGGGGTCGCCGCCTGCCACCGGGAACCGTTCCGGGCGGTTTCCTGCGCCTATCTGGTGCCGGTCAAGCGCATCCACCTCATTCTCGGCGCGCTGAGGAAGGCGGATTTCCCCGTCGAGTGGATCCACATCGGCTCCGGGCCGCTGGAGGGGGAGCTGCGCGGGAAAGCCCGGGACCTTCCCGCGAACGTGCGCGTGAAGTTCGCGGGCCAAATGGAAAACGAGAAAATTCCGGAATACTACCGACAGAACGGGGTATCCGTCTTTCTGAACGTCAGTTCGAGCGAGGGCATCCCGGTCTCCGTCATGGAGGCGTGCTCCTGCGGCATCCCGGTCATCGCGACGGATGTCGGCGGAACCGGAGAAATTGTAAAAGACGGCAAAAATGGTTTTTTGCTGAAGCCGGATTTTGCTCCAGAAGAACTTCTTCAGGCCTTGGATCGGATTCGTTCCATGAACGGAGAAGATTACGAAAAGCTTTGTAAAAATTCGCGTTCTATCTGGCAGGAATCGTTCTGCGCGGAACGGAATTATCCATCATTTTATGAGGTGCTTAACCAATGGAATTGTTTTACCTGACCTTTCAGGAGGATGCCGAGCTGTACTTGGGTGTGACCCGAAAGATCAAGTGTCAGGTGCATGCTTTTGAAGAGCTTGGGTATCGTGTCACCTACACGCTTTGGAAGAACGAATGTTTTACTTTTTATCGCGGCTCCGAGATTCTCAGCATGCCGGTTACGAAAGGATACCGCCGGATGCACCGGTTTTCTCAGGCGGTGCTGTCTTATCTGGGCGATCATCGGTTCGATGTCGCATACCTTCGCTTAGACAGGATCAACTTTGATGTGATCCACATCTGTCGTATGCTGAAAGAGAACGGGGCGCACTGCATTATTTTAGAAATTCCGAATTATCCTTATCTGAGGGATTATCTCCGCAGCGTCAGGGGGGTTCGCCCAAGGCGCCGGCAGACCGTCACTTTGCTGAAGGTATTGGCTACCGCGGCGGAAGACAGATTCTCCGGCCGACTGCTGCGCGGGTGCGCAGATGCCGCTGTGCTGATCGGCGACCGGGCGGACCGCTTTTTCGGGCTGCCCGCAATCAATATTACCAACGGGGTGGATATGAGCGAATTTTCTTTCAACCGCCGTCCGGGAACGGATGAAGAGGTGGTACTGGTGGGGGTTGCCGGAACGCTTTGGTGGCAGGCGTACGACCGTGTTCTGGAGGGAATGAAAATTTACCTGGCTCGGAAAAAGCCGGAAGAGCCCGATGTGCGTTTCGTGCTGGTCGGAGGAGATCCGAAGGAAATGCCGTCGTTCCTGGAAAATGTCAGAAAATTGGGACTTCAGAACAAGGTGGAGTGCCGGGGATTTTTGCAGGGGGAGAACTTGATGCGCGTCTATGCGTCCGCCGACCTCGGCGTTTCGTCGCTTGGCTGCTACCGCCGCGGACTGACGCATTGCTCTTCCCTGAAAGCGAGAGAGTACTGCGCGGCCGGGCTGCCGTTTCTTTATGCCTATGAGGATGATGCCATGGAAGGGGAGCATCCATTCGCGCTCCGCCTGCCGAATGATCCTTCTCCGGTGGATATCGGAGCGGCAGTTCGGTTTGCTCTGCACTGTCGTCAGGATCCCACCATTTCGGAACAGGAAAAAGAATTTGCACGGCGGAAATATGACTGGAAAACCATTCTCGGACAAGTGCTTGCCTTTGCAGGCGCCTGACAGGAAGTTAATATGGGAGGATATCGATGGAACTGTTTGTAAGCTTTTCGGACATCATGCATTTTTACAAAAGAAACTGGCTGAAATTTCTTGTTGTGGTTTTGGCATTTGGCATCGTGGGCGGTCTTCTGCCGCTGAAGTTTGTGCATCACATTTACCAGGGAAGTACAATCTTTACCGTGACCTGCGGTGTGCCAAACGGCGCGGACAGCGATTACCATCTTCAGTATACCAATATCCTTTACAGCCGTGTCCAGAGTGCCGTGGCGTTGGCTTCCGGAGATGATCTGAAGAAAAAAACCGCTGAAAAGACCGGAGTCAAAGAATCAGAAATCACGAAAGTTACGGCGGAAATGGAAAACTCTTCCCCTGTAGTTAAACTGACCGTCAGCACGACCGATGCGGCAAAAACCGCCCTGATTTCCGATACGGCGGCGGAACTGCTGATGGAAAAGCTGAAGCAGCAGTTTCCATTGCCAGCGCTGACGGCAAGTATCAGCGACCATGCGGCGGAAGCAAAGCCGCAATCCATGAAAAGGTCGATGGTGAAAGCCGGCGTTCTGGGGATGATCCTCGGCTTCATTGTCTATATCTGTTTCGGAATTTTTGCCGTTCTGAGCGACAAGACGGTTCGCAACAGCCGCTTTGCGGAAGAGATGCTGAAAATGCGTCTCCTTGCGGAAATTCCGCACGACAGCAGAGAGCGTGAAAACGCGTTGCGTACCCTTCGCTCTGCAGCGCTGAATGCGGCCGGCGAAGACCATTGTTTCCTTGTCACAAATGTCTGTGAACACAATGGCGGAGACCAGATTGCCACGGGGTTTGCTACTGCTTTGGCCTTAACCGGAAAATCGGTTCTGCTGGTGGATGGAGATCTGCGCAGTCCCAAAATGGCTTCTCTGTTGAAAATGAAGCCGGAAAAAACGCTGAATGACGTGATGGATGGGGCTTGCACGGTACAGCAAGCGGCAGTTCCGGTGCAAAAGAACGCCGGGTTAAGCCTTTTGGCCAGCCGGCCGGCCAGCAAGACGACTCCTTCCGACTCTTTTCTTGCCGATGGATTTTCAAAAGTCGTGCAGGACATTACCAGCGCCTATGACTATACGGTCTTTTACGCTCCGTCCGAAATCCGTTATCCGGACGCAGAAAGCCTTTCCGCAAATATTAAATCGGTGATCCTTTCTGCAAAATACGGTTCCACACCTCTGAATGATCTGAAAGAATCGTGCAGCCGTGTCGCTGCGGCGGGAGGTCATGTCCTCGGTTTTGTAACCACCGATGTCTAAAGGCTCCTGAGGAGCCGATACATATACATAATCCGATGTCTGCCGCCTATACTAATCTGCGGTGATAAAAATGACAATCTCGTTTATACGCACTTTATTGCTGTATGCGGTGGTGATTTTAGCAGTCCGCCTGATGGGAAAACGGCAGATCAG
>DHDF01000007.1:30870-31251 GCA_002399225.1 bacterium UBA4883 | reverse complement strand
ATGGGAAAACGGCAGATCAGCGAACTTCAAACCAGTGAACTGGTGGTAACCCTGCTAATCTCGGATATTGCTTCTATTCCGATGCAGGATTCCGGCCAGCCGCTTGCCAGCGGGCTAATTCCGATTGCCGCTCTGGTCATGTTCGAAATCATTATTTCCGCCTTGATGGTAAAAAGCACGAAATTCCGCAAACTGATCTGTGGTAAGCCGATCATTGTCATCAACAATGGCAAAGTCCAGCAAAGCGAAATGAAGCGGCTGCGCATGACGACAGAGGATTTAAGCGAGCAGCTGCGTCAGAAAAATGTGTTCAGCTTTCAGGATGTGGCTTATGCGATTGTTGAAACCAACGGCAAGATGAGCGTGATTAAAAAGCCGGAC
>DHDF01000007.1:16933-30745 GCA_002399225.1 bacterium UBA4883 | reverse complement strand
TGAGCGTGATTAAAAAGCCGGACAAAGAACAGCCGACGGCGGGGATGCTTGCCGTCCCTCTTCCTGACACGGGTATCGAAACCGTTGTCATCAGTGACGGGGTTGTATCGGAGTTTTCTTTGCAATTGTGTGGCCAGAGTACTGAATGGCTGTCTGGCGTTCTGGCTGGACAGCACCTTAAGGCCGAAGATATTTTCCTGATGACTGCAAATACGAAGGGCGACTTTTTCATTGTGAAAAAGGAGGCGTCAAAATGAAACGCATCTGGATTTCATTTGGAATTTTTATCGTCTTAACCGGTGTTTGCATCGTTGGCACCCACTATACCAGCAAACTCAGCGGCCAAATGGTTCAGACCGTTGAAGAAGCGAAAAATGCGGAGCAGCGCGGAGAAACAGCCAACGCGGTCCGATTGAGCCAAAAAGCCGTGGACGACTGGCAAAATGCACATTCTGTTTTATGTCTCTATATGCCTCATTCAAAGCTGGAGGCGATTGGCCAGACGCTGGCGGGACTGCCGATGCTTTGTCAGTATGACGGCACAGATCAGTTTCTGGCAGACTGTAACCGCTGCATTGAGCAAATAGAGTATTTGGATGAGACGGAAATTCCGACCCCGGAAAATATCTTTTAAGATGCAAAAATCCGCCCCTCTGGGCGGAGAATACATAATTATGAAGAACGGATGGATTCCTGTGATGAACGGTTTGGCGTTATTTCCACTGCAAACCGGGCATAATTCTGTTTAGAACAAAAATTTTCCACCCAAATTGCGCGGCTTGCCTGCCGCAGCTTGTGCCGGTCTTCGGTGTTCATCCGGCAGAAAAGTTCTATCTTGCCGGCAAGCTCCTCTAGGGAGAAATCAGGGGGAAGAAGAAAGCCGTTTTTTCCCGGCTTCACGATTTCCGAAGTTCCGCCGACATCCGTCGCCAGGATCGGGATGCCGAATGATGCGGCTTCCATAATGCTGACGGGCAGCCCTTCCGAACTGCTGGTATTGACAAAGCAGTCGACAGGGTTTTCTCTGTAAAAGGCCATCAGGCGGGAATTGCTGACCTCGCCGGCCAGATGATATTCCAGAAATGACAGATTTTCTTTTGCAAAATCTTTAATAGCATCCAGACCGTCTCCTCCGCCCAAATGGGTCCATTTCAGCTTCAGACCGCTGCTTTTCAGAAGCGCCAGCGAACGAGCGAGGCAGTCGACCCGCTTGACGGCGGAAACATGGCAGCAGCTCACCAAATGAAAAGTAGGGCCTTCACTGTCTGGAGAAAGGCCCTGATCCTGCGTACCGAGGTAAGCCGTCTGGATTTTCCCGGAATATTGAGGATAGGATTTGATTAAATACCGTTTTCCATCCAAAGAGCAGGGGTACACCTTGTCCAGGTTCTGGAGCAGAGTTTCCCTCATTGGCAGAAAACCAGCGGGGTTTTGGTCTGCGTACAGGTCATATCGATGTGCCCGGCTGATGACGCGGCTGTTTTTCAGGCCGAAATCCCGCTTTAGTTTGATTGCTGCCAAAGCAGTATCATACAGCCAGTAACTGTAAAACGTTACGCCGTCGTATGCTTCCAGCTTTGCACCTGATAGCAATTTTTTGCAGCCGGTGTAGACGCAGTTGGCTTTTGCCAGAAAATAAGAGCAAAACAGTTTTCTGCGAAAGGTTTTACCGGCCTGTTCCCGGTCGGTCCCAGCTACCTCGCCCGAAAGCGGAAACAGCGCAGCGGCAGGGAGGCGCAGCAGGACGGCGCGGCGGACTTGCGCGGCGGGCAGGGCGTATACCTCGACATTTTCTGGAACCGTACGCGTCTGCTTTGTTTGATCGGCAACCGACGTTGCAATTAAGACAATATGCTGAAAAGTTCTGGCAAGAATCGGAACCTCATTTTCAATAAATTCTTCGCCGGAGTCAAAAGGATATTTTTTTGTAAGCAGCACCAGACAATTCTTCATACCGGATTCTCCCAAATGTTTCATCAATCTGCATAATTAGGATAGCATACCCCAACGCCGATTTCAACCTTGCAGCAGGGTTTTTGCTTGTGTTGGATGGAAGAAAATGTTATAATAATACAATCCTTTGTCGAAAAATATTTTGTCGGCGGAAAATGAGGGATAAGATTGTGCCGAAAATCAGTGTTATTGTGCCGATCTACAATGTTGAACAATACCTGGAGCGCTGTGTCAGCAGCATCCTGAGACAGACCTTTGTGGACTTCGAAGTCCTTTTGGTCAACGACGATTCCACCGACCGTTCCCTTGAGATCGCTCGGCGTTTTTCCGGGGACAGCCGCGTGAAAATTTTGGAAAAACCCCACAGCGGGCTGGGAAATACAAGAAATTTCGGCGTGAAGCACGCAAAAGGGGACTATCTGCTTTTCGTGGATTCCGATGACTGGATCGACGAAAACATGTTAAAAAATCTTTATACCGCCGCAGCGGAATATCAGGCGGATCTGGTCCTGTTCAATTACGTTCGAGAAAATCTTCAGGAGGGAGAGCAGCGTGTTTGCAAGCTGCCGTTTAATTATCCGGAATACGGCGATGAGACACAAGAACTTTTGGTCACGGAGCTAGTTGGGCCGGATCGTGAGGAAAATGCCTGGCGGCACGTGGAAATGCTCGGGTGCGCCTGGCGCCGCATGTATCTGCGCAGCTGGTATCTGAAAAACGGAATACAATTCGGTGATGAGCGCGAAATGATGCTGGAAGATTTGCCTGCGGCGATTGAGGCGCACTGCGCGTCCAAACGCCTTCTTGTCGTAGGGGGAGCCTACTATCATTACCGTTACAACCCGGATTCCCTCAGTACGCGATACCGGCCGCACAAGATGGAGATGCTGACCTGTTGCTATGCCACCGTGCGCAGAATTTTGACGGAACGTGGGCTTTATGAGCGGTTTGCGAAACGCCATCTCGCCTGGTTTCTCCGTTCAGCGGTTCATTCCTCTCTGGTCAACTGCTTTACCCCGAGCAACCCGGCCGGCTTTTGGAAGCGGTATCGGGAGGTTCGCTCTATCCTGAAAAATCCGTATACCAAAGAGGCTGCCCGGTCTGACTATTTAAAAAAAGGCACCCGGGCGGACAGAATTATCCTTCGGGTCATACGTTCCAAATTTACGCCCTTTATTTATCTGTTTTACAGTTTTTATTCCCACGCTTTGCGGGAAAATACCAGCAAAAAATAACTTTGGGAGCCTTATCATGCCTGAACGGAAAAAAATCTTGTTTTTAAACTACAGCCTGCATAGCGGGGGGATAGAGAAAAGCCTGGTTACCATTTTATCTCTGTTTGATTACGAGCACTATGAAGTCGATTTACAGCTTTTTGCAAACGAAGGGCTATTTTTCAGCCGCATTCCGCAGCAGGTCCATCTTTTGCCGCCGCTGTTTCCGAAGGAATACCGGCTGAATATCCGTCACGCTTTGCCGGTACTCTTCTTCCATGGGCATCCTTTGCTTGCAGTTTGCCGTCTGTTTGTCAGCTTTGCCGGACTTCACGGAACCATGGGGGAAAAGCTTTCCAAAATGTGGCGTATAGAGCGCCACACTATTCCGCACGCTCGGAAGCGTTATGATGCGGTCATCGCGTTTATGGAAGGTCAGCCGCTCTATTATGCGATTGAAAAAGTGGATGCAGGCGTAAAAATCGGTTTTATTCACGGTGATTACAACGCCATGGGACTTTTGAAAGAATTTGACCGGCCTTATGTTGAAAAACTCGATGCCCTCTGCACGGTTTCTGAGTCTTGTAAAACGGCGCTGGAGGCGGCTTTCCCGAATCAGTCCGCAAAATTTCATGTGATCTACAATATCATCTCGTCTACTTTTCTACGCTCCATGGCAGACAAGGGCGGCGGATTCAGCGACGGCTATCAGGGCATTCGTGTTTTATCTATTGCCAGACTCTCCAAGCAAAAGGGACTGGATATCGCCATACCCGCTGTCGTTCATTTGAATCGAAAAGGGCTGAAAATTCGGTGGTATATTATCGGCGTTGGCCCGGAAGAGGAAAATTTAAAGCGGCAGGCGGCAGAATTGGGTGCGGGAGATGCAATCGTGTTTCTCGGAGAGCGCGAGAATCCTTATCCTTATGTCCGGGAATGTGACATATACATGCAGCCATCCCGTTTTGAGGGAAAATCCATTGCAGTCGACGAAGCGATGGTTTTGTGCCGTCCAATTTTGCTGACCAATTTTTCTACGGCTGCCGATCAGATCACCTCGGGGAAGAATGGACTGATTGTTCCGATGACAGCGGACGGAGTGGAGCAGGGATTGGAAAAGCTTGTGCGCAGCCGGGCTCTGAGAGAATCCTATGTGCAGGCTCTCATTCACTGCGACTTTACCAATGAGGACGAAATCAAAAAGCTTTATGCCTTGGTCGAAAGCAGAGATTCAGGACACTAGGCGGTAAAAAGGCTGTTCCGCAAAATGGCGGAACAGCCTACATTTTAATTTTAAGCTTTCTTTAGGGTACCCGCACCCCGGTTTTGCTTTCTACTTTACTTCTGGTTTTGGCTTTTGAATCGGCTTCTTTCTGTGCCTTCCAGTCAGCCCGTTCGCGGCCTTCGCTATTGTCCCAGAGATCCTGTGCGACCGGCGCCCAGGCCTTTGCAGCATCAATACACTTTGCTGACAGTTGCTCAACGTCTTCCGGATGGATCAGATCCGTGGAATCTGCGCCTGACTTTTTCACAATCTGCGAAAGTCTGCCGGGGTTGTCAAGCAGAGGGCATGGACGGAGCTGATTGTGATTGAACGGCTGGTTTCTGCGGTACTGCATGAACAGCGGGGAACGGTAAGCTTCCAGCAACGTTTTGTTGTGAATATTGCAGTCGGCGTAATGGATGAACGCACAAGGTTCAATATCGCCATTTGCGTTGATATGAAGATACTGGCGCCCACCGGCAATGCACCCGTTGACATATTCCCCGTCATTCCAGAAATCCATGGTAAACAAAGGCTTTGTAGCACGGAATTTGCGAACCTGATCGTACATGAATTTGCGCTGCTTGGCGGTTGCCATCAGCTCAGGTTTCGCATCCACGCCGACCGGCATATAAGTGAAGATCCAGGCAAATTTGCAGCCCAAGTCAATCAGATGATCAAAATAAGCCTCGCTTCCGATGGTCTCTGCGTTTTTGCTTGTATAGCACAGAGAAGCGCCGAACGGAAGTTTCTTTTTCTTCAAAAGATTCATGGCACGGATAACCGACTGATAAGTGCCCTTTCCGCGGCGGAAGTCGGTTTCCTCTTCATAACCTTCTATGCTGATGGCTGGCACAAAGTTTTTCACGCGCAGCATGTCGTCTGCAAATTTCTCATCGATCAGGGTTGCATTTGTAAAAGCGAGAAACTCACAGTCATTATGTTTTTCGCAAAGCTTGATGATATCATCCTTCCGAACAAGAGGTTCGCCCCCTGAGAAAATGTACATGTAGGTACCCATTTCTTTGCCCTGACGGATAATATCATCCAGTGTTTCATAGCTCAGATTCAGTTTGTTTCCATATTCCGCCGCCCAGCATCCAATGCAGTGCAGATTGCAGGCGGAAGTCGGATCCATTAAAATGGCCCATGGAATATTACAGTCGTACTTTTCCACCAGCTTATTTTTCCTCTGGCTGCCGAGAATTGCGGAGTTGATCAGAAAATTCTCAAATGTTTTTCTTCTCACGCTGTCGTCAATATCAGTATAGAGGCTTGAAATTAACCGGTTCCAGTTATTATCCGGATCCTTCATAAAGCTGTCAATCATATTGTAAGTATTGGTGTAGAGACCGTCTCGGTCGAATTTTCTGAGCCAACCGATCACTTTCGGTACGTTTTCCTGCGGATTGCTGTCCAGGTAATTTAAGACTTTTTTTAGTCCGTAGGTTTCCAACTTTTCATTTATTGTCCCCATGATTCAATTGCTTCCTTTCCTCAGTAATCAGCCATCAAGCTTTAAATTCTGTAAGACAGAATATCATGATTCGGCCCGAATGTAACTATACAGTTTGAATACAAAGTAATAAATTCATACAAATCAGTTTAAATGTAACTGGAATATAATCCCCGCTTTTTCAGTGAAATATCCAAAAAAGTAAAGTCCTTTCAGTCAAAGGATCAAACTATGGGTATCGACTTCTCCAAATTGCAAGCAAACGCTGCTTCCCCCGCTTTTCAGGTGGGTGAGACTGCCATGTGAAGTTGACACTTCCAGTTTCGTACGGTATAATTCAGGAAATTTCATCCATTCTAACAATATGACTGCGGAGGGATTTTCATGCTTTTGACAGATTTAATCCGGGAACTGGACTGTTCCTGTTCCGGAACTACGGATGTAGAAATAACAAGTGTAGTTTACGATTCGCGAAAAGTGAAGAAAGGAAGTCTGTTCATCTGCCTGTGCGGCTCGACGGTGGACAGCCATCGGTTTGCGGGAGCGGCGGTGCGGGCCGGAGCGGCTGCGGTAGTGGCGCAGCATTCGGTAGAGGCCGGCAGCGCAAGCGTTGTCATGGTCCGGGATACCCGGCAGGCGATGGCGCTGATCTCAGCCGCGTGGTTCGGGTATCCGGCCCGTGAAATGATCATGGTGGGGATTACGGGAACCAAGGGAAAAACGACCGTTTCTTTTATGATACGCTCAATTCTAGAGTCCGCTGGGATCAAGACAGGCATCATCGGCACAATCGGAGCGGTGATTGGAAACCGGACGTTTCGAACGGAAAACACGACGCCGGAGTCCTATGAAATTCAGTCCTATCTGCGCCGGATGGCGGATGAGGGCTGCAGGGTGGCGGTGATGGAGGCTTCTTCCATCGGCCTGCGGGATCACCGCGTGTCCGGAATCCAGTTTGACTATGGGGTCTTTACAAATTTTTCTCCCGATCATATCGGTGGAAATGAGCATAAAGATGTGCAGGAATATATGGCCTGTAAAAGCCTCTTGTTCCGGATGTGCAAGACGGGCGTCGTCAATATGGATGATCAAAACTGGCAAGGCATTGTAAAAGGCCATACCTGTTCGCTTGAGACTTACGGTTTCTCACCGAAAGCGGAGCTGATTGCCGCAAAGGAAGAGCTGGTTTCCCGCCCGAGTTTCCTCGGAGTCCGATTTGATCTTTCCGGCAGGCTGAATCTCCAGGAGGTTGAAGTCGGTGTCCCGGGTCGCTTCAGCGTTTACAACGCCCTGGCGGCAGCGGCTGTCTGCCTGCATTTCCCCGTTACGGAAAAGAATATCCGCGACGGCCTTCAAAATGTCAAAGTGCGCGGCAGAGTGGAACCGGTTCCGGTCCCGGGAAACTACACGCTTCTGATTGACTATGCACACAATGCGCTTGCCATGCGCAACATTCTGGAAACGCTCAGGGAGTACCGGCCGCATCGGCTTGTCTGTATGTTCGGTGCGGGGGGAAACCGCGCGCGTTCCCGCAGATTTGAGATGGGTGAGGAAAGTGGAAAGCTGGCGGATCTCTCCGTCCTAACGGCGGACAACTCACGCGATGAGGATGTGATGGATATCATCGCCGATATCCGCACGGGAATCGACAGGACCAATGGTAAATATGTCGTAATTCCAGATCGCAGGCAGGCAATTAAGTACTGTATGGAACACGCGCAGGACGGAGACATTGTCGTTCTGGCAGGAAAGGGTCATGAAGATTATCAAGAGATCAAGGGCGTTAAGTATCATTTGGATGAACGGGAAGTCGTTTCTGATATTATTAATGGAAAGTTGTGAAAGTGCACGATGAGGATGACGGTTTCAGAAATTGTTTCAAGTTGTGGAGGGCGGCTGCTCTGCGGCAGCCCTCAGACTGCGGTGACATCGGTTTCCACCGACAGCCGCAAGGTCGTCCCAGGTGCGCTTTTTGTGCCGATTCGGGGCGAGCGGGTAAACGCCCATCAGTTTATACCGGCCGTGCTGAAAGCGGGCGCGGCTGCCGTCCTGACCCAGGAACATCAGGCGGCGGACGGACCGGGGGCTTGGATTGCGGTTCCGAATACCGGTGAAGCTCTTCAGCGTATTGCCGCCGAATACCGCAAACGCTTTTCTATACCGGTGGTCGGCATCACAGGGAGCGTGGGAAAGACCTCCACAAAAGAGATGGTGGCACTGGCCCTCTCGGCCGGGAAAAAAGTGATGAAAACCAGCGGAAACAATAACAGCCAGATCGGCGTGCCCCTGACGCTTTGCCGGATGTCGGAAGAATATGATGTTGCGGTGGTGGAAATGGGCATGAGCGAATTTGGGGAAATGAGCCGCCTTGCACAGATCGCCGCACCGGATTACGCGGTGATGACGAATATCGGTGTTTCTCATATCCAGCAGCTCGGCAGCCGACAAAATATCTTGGCGGAAAAGCTGCATATTACCGACCGCTTTCATCCCGACTCCGTTTTATTTCTGAATGGGGACGACGAATTGCTCCGGGGTCTTGCGGATACACTTCCATTTGAAACTGTGCTTTATGGAATGGGACAAAACTGTTCTTTCCGGGCGGAACGGGCGGAAAGCGTGGGAGAGTCCACTCGATTTTCTTATGTTGCACCGGATGGGGAACGCGGCGAAGTCGTGATTCCGATGATTGGGACGCATCATATTCTCAACGCGCTGGCCGGGCTTGCCGTCGCTCAGCGGCTGGGGGTGCCGCTTCTCAGCGCGGCCGCGGCGCTTACGCATTACCAGGCGCCTGCCATGCGGCAGCAAATCCGCCGGGCGAACGGGTTTATCGTGATTGACGACAGTTACAACTCAAGCCCGGATGCGGCCAAAAGCAGCCTCGGCGTTCTCAGGTCTTTCCGGAATGGCAGGCGCATCGCCGTGCTGGCGGATATGCTGGAACTTGGAAATTACTCTGCGGAAGCTCACTTCGACGTGGGAGCCTTTGCCGCCAATTCCGGCGTGGATATTCTTGTCACCGTTGGAAAGCAGGCCGGCGCGATCGCAAAAGGAGCGCGCTCCGTCCGCTCCGGCATGGACTGCCGCATTTGCACGGATAACCGGCAGGCATGTGAAACGCTGCGGGATTTGCTGCGCCACGGCGATACTGTTTTGGTCAAAGGATCCCGCTCCATGCATACAGAGGAAATCGTTTCTTACCTGCTTCAGCCTGTGAAATCATAATGGAGGTAAATATTACAAAATTATTTGACGAATTTTTGTGAAAATAAAACAAAGTTTCCCTGACCTTCCTTTTTCTGTTGCAACTGTTACGATTATGTGATATTATGTTACCAATTTGTAATACTTATTAAAAGGACGTAATCAAGCAGCAGGACGATGAGAGAAAGGATGTATCCGATGGGTTGGAAGCGCGGAATGAGTCTGGCAATCGCATTTTTGGTAAGTTTTGTTTTTCTTGGGGTTTTTGCTTTCCATTCTGCTCCCGCTTCCGCCGCGGAAGCCAAAACGGGTGTTGGACTGTCAGAACATGCCGTGGAGGCGTACCAGGGTAGCTGGCAGTACCGATATGGGTATTACGGTCAGTATGTCGGCGGTGTCCGCTGCAGTGACTGTTCCGGACTCATCAAATCCTACTTGTGGTGGCGGGGGGATAACTGCAATCCGCAGCCGGGTCTGGTTGCGGTGGCGGGGAGTTCCCGCTCGATGCTGGCCTCCGCAAAGACCAGCGGAACGATCAACCTTTCGGATTCTTCCACGCTGCCGAGAATTCATGGGTTGATTCTTTACAGTCCGGGCCATGTGGGAGTTTACATAGGCGACAACCAAGAAATGGACAACCGCTGCACAGGTGAGAACATGAAGTGCGGAAAAGTGATCGGAGGTAAATACCACTGGACCCAATGGTTTAAGCTTCCACAGATCAGTTACCCGGAAAACGGCTTTGTGACCTTTGAAGGGCGTCAGTATTATTACGAAAACGGTCAGTATCTTGTCGATACTTCGAGGACGATTGACGGGGTTGTCTATACCTTTGATCAGACAGGTGCAATGGTTGTTCCTTCTTCAAATTCTGCTGCGTGATTATGAAAAGAGGCCGGTTGAGCATCTATAGCTCAGATCGGCCTCTTTTTGCAAAAGAGAGCTTGGTGGAACAGAGAATTTTTACAGCTCAATTTCAATCTCGTATGTTTTCAGCCAGTAATTGATTTGAAGCAGATAGGCGATCATTTGCGTCCCTGCCATCAATTGCCCAAACCATGGTCTGTCAGGATCAAATTTCATATGCAGCAGATGATCTGCCGCTTTGGAATCGATCAGCGGATGAAGGGGTTCCTCTCTGTCTTTTATCACCAGATCGAACCGGCGGCGGAGGATTCGCTCAAAGGCCGGGTTGCATGTTTTGGGGTAAGGGCATTTTCGGCGCAGCCGGATTTTATCAGGCAGCCAAGGGCGCGCGGCATCCCGGAGCAGGCCTTTCACAACGCCGTCATGGCATTTGTAATTCCACGGAACATTAAAAACGTACTCCACAATCCGGTGATCCGCATAAGGAATGCGAACTTCGAGGCCGCTTGCCATACCCATGCGGTCGTCCCGCTCCAACAGGGTTCTCATAAACCACTTGAGATCCAGGTAGAAAATCTCTCTGCGGCGCGCCTCCTGGGGACTCTCGTTTTCCAGTTTTGGCACTTCTGCAAGGGACTCTTCATACCGCTGGTGAACATATCCGGCCACATTGAGCACATCGTTGATTTCCGGTTTGATCAAGTTCGTGCGTATGGAAAGGCTGTGGGACCATGGAAAGCAATGTGCTTTCCATGGCCTTTTTTGGCAGAACCAAGGGTAGCCGCCGAAAATATCGTCAGCGCAGTCTCCACTGATTGCGACCGAATGCTCTTTCTTCACCAGACTTAAAAAATGCAGGAAAGAGGAATCTACATCTGCCATGCCAGGCATGTCTCTTGCATCGACTACGTCGTAGAGTTTATCAGCCTGGCTCAGGTTATCGCATTTCAGAACGGTGTGATTCGTTCCGCAGTACTCTGCCATTTTTTCCGCCCAAGGACTGTCGGTATCTGGCTGGAGGGCCGTCGGCTGAAAATACCGGCTATTCCCTGTGAACTTAAAAAGGGTAAAATATCCGGGCTTGATTTCGTAAATTCCTTTTAGGACCCCGATCCCGGCGGTATGAGAGGGGCCAAGACCAAAAATTTCACAAAGGCTCTGGCGATCTAACACAGGATGGATTCCCGGGTATTGAAACAGCGCCTTAAGCTCTGAGCCAAAAACAAGCCGTCCGTCGGCCTGAGTGAAAAACAGCGGCTTGACGCCGAACCGGTCCCTGCAGAGAAAACAGCGGTTCCGTTTTTCATCGTCAATGGCAAATGCGAAGATTCCATTCAGTTTTTTGGGACATTCGGCTCCATAGTGGATATAGCATTTGAGTAAAGTTTCCGTATCGCTTTTAGTCTCAAAAAGATAGCCGATGGTTTCCAATTCACGTCGAAGCTCATCGGCATTGTAAAGTTCACCATCATAAACAATTGTGTACCGATAGCCGCCTGCATAGGCGGTCATCGGCTGTTTTCCGCCTTTGGGGTCGATCACTGCAAACCGCTGATGGGCAAAAGCGGCATGGTTTGAAACAAAAACCCCGCTTTCATCAGGTCCGCGGTGCCGAAGCGTGTGCCCCATACGCCGGGCAAGCTGACCAAGAAACGGGGTTTCTTCCGTAAAATCTTCATTGTAATTGCAGAAACCGGCAATTCCACACATATCGAACCTCCTCCTTCTGATTCCATTAACCATATTATGCGGAATGAGACTTACGGTTCAAAAAAGCGCCGCTGCATTTACAGCGGCGCCAGGATTGGCGGGATTGGCCGGAGAAAAGCGACCAAAAAACAGCCTAACCGTTCTGCCCCGTTTTCAGCTTCCTATGAGGAGAAAAAAGAAGATCTCCCCGCTCCGAAAGCATAATGGCCAGAAAAATCAGCAGAAATCCGCCGAAAGACCGGGGAGTAAGAGATTCGTGCAGAAAGAGAATGCCGCAGAGGGTGCCGAAGACCGATTCTAAGGACATGATCAAGGATGCTTTCGAAGGTTCGGTGTATTTTTGGCAGACATTTTGAAGAACGGTGGTCAGCATGGTGCCCACAACACCCAGATAAAGCAGAGGAAAAATGGACTGCACCGGCATGGCAGAGGGGGCTTTTTCGGCAAAAAGCGCGAATGGCAGGGCAAACAGAGCAGTAGCGGCCGTCTGAGTGATACAGAGCAGTATAGGGTCATTCTTTTCGGTTAAAATACCGATGGTTACAATTTGTATGGCAAAGAACAGTCCACATGCGAGGGAGAGCAAATCCCCCGGATTCATGGAAAAATTTCTTTGGACGGAAAGAAACCCAACGCCGGCCATACAAAGAAAAGCAGAGATCAAATGAAAAGCACGTGGTTTCTGCTTTTTTATGGCCCAGTACAGAAATGGTACAATGACGCAGTAGACCGCAGTTAAAAACGCATTTTTTCCGGCAGTCGTGTATTTCACACCCATTGTCTGTAACTCATAAGCCACAAAGCTTTGTAACCCAATCAGTAGCCCCCACTTGATATGGGACCATTTGATTTCTTTCAGCCGACGAAAAAAGAAAAGACAAAGCAAAACCGCCGCAATGCCGAATCGAAGGGTGATAATCGTCGCGGGAGGAATGGAGTCTGCAGCGCTTTTTACAACGACAAAACTGCTTCCCCATATCATAGTGACCAGCACAATCCCCAACTCGGCGGTAAGGGATCGATTTCGAAAAAGTTTCAAAATGGCACCTCTATCCTAAAATTCAGCATAAATTTATAAAAAATTATATCACCGCTTTTAAAAATCGGCAAGACCAGCCCGTTTTTGCTCCTTTAAATTTCATGCAATCGTCCTTTTCTAAACGGTTGAACTGTGATATAATAATCTTTGTTTCACCGAATCTGTTTTGGAGATGAAATTTAATATGGCAGGAATTGAACAGCGGTCTGTTTGCAACGGCGTAAATTTTTGCAGCATTCGAGATGAGCGCTTTAAAACAATCCGCATGTCGGTTCATTTTTTATGGCCTTTAACGGAAAAAACCGTTTCTGCAAATTCGATCCTCCCTTTTTTGCTGAGTCGGGCCAGCAGAAAATATCCGGATTTTACAAAACTGAATGAGCATCTGGCAGAGCTTTACGGTGCTGTGCTGGATGCGGATGTGCAAAAATTAGGGGATGCCCAGGTCTTGTCCGTTTCCGCTTCCGGGATTGCCGACCATTACTCTTTGCATGGCGAAAGCATCTCGGCGGAACTGGCCAAGCTTCTGTGCAGCATCATCTTTGATCCGCCGTTTGAAAACGGCGCTTTTCCCATTCAGAGCTTTGAGCAGGAGAAGCGCCAGCTGATTGAAATGTTAGATTCCGAATTTAATGATAAAAGAGTCTATTCCAAGTTGAAATGCGAGCGGCTGATGTGTGCCAAAGAACCATATGGAATCGGCCGCTGCGGAACCCGCCAGCAGCTTCAGAACTTGACGCGGGAGGGACTGACGCAGGCATGGACAAATCTAATCCACAGGGCAAGAGTGGAGATCATGGTTCTGGGGGACTGCGATCCGGAGCCCATTTACCACGATTTTTATGCGGCATTTCAGAACCTTGCGCGGACCGATAGTGTGAATTGCCCAAACACGACGATCCCGAAGGCGTCAGAAGTTAACAGGGTCAGCGAAAAAATGGACGTGGTGCAGTCTAAGCTGGTTATGGGGTTCCGCACGGACTGTGCGGAACCGGACAGTGGAGTTCCCGCCATGAAGCTTTTCAGTGCGCTGTATGGCGGAACTCCAAATTCTAAACTGTTTTTAAATGTCCGTGAAAAGCTGAGCCTCTGCTATTACTGC
>DHDF01000007.1:15188-16810 GCA_002399225.1 bacterium UBA4883 | reverse complement strand
TGAGCCTCTGCTATTACTGCAGTTCTATGTACAACCCTATCAAGGGACTCATGCTGGTCCAAAGCGGCGTGGAAACAAAAAATATCAGCCACGCTGAACAGGAGATCCTCCGCCAGCTGGAGGAAGTCCGAAACGGTAATTTTGATGGCAGCGAGCTGTCTGCGGCAAAACTGAGCCTGTGCAACAGCTACAGGACCCTTTCCGATTCCCTTGATGGGCTGGAAGCCTGGTACCTTTCTCAGGCCTTTCGGCCAAATGTAAAATCGCCAGAAAATGAAGCGGAATTGGTTCAGGCTGTCGCACGCGAAGAGGTTATGAATGCTGCCCGCAAGATTACGCTGGATACCGTTTATTGCCTGGAAGGAAGCGGGGTGGAAGCATGACGGATTGGCTGAAAAAGATTGAGAATGAGCGCACCGGTGACTGCTATTTTATAGGCAAGCATCCTTCCGGACTTGAAGTGTTTCTCTATCCGAAAGAAAAAAATAATTCAACCTATGCCGTGTTCGGCACAAAATATGGTTCCATTGACAATTGCTTTAAGATTCAAAAAGAAAGCACTGTGCATCATGTTCCGGCCGGGATCGCCCATTATCTGGAACATAAGCTGTTTGAAAGCAAAGACGGGGATGCGTTTGAACAGTTTGCGAAAACTGGCGCATCGGCAAATGCCTACACTTCATTCGATATGACGTGCTTTTTATTTTCCTGCACGGAAAACGTTTATGAATCCCTGAAAATCCTGCTCGATTTTGTCCAGACCCCTTATTTTACGGAGCAAACCGTTCAAAAAGAACAGGGGATCATCGGGCAGGAAATCAAGATGTATGAAGACGATCCCCAGTGGAGAGTCCTTTTTAACCTTCTGGATGCGCTTTACCTGAAACATCCGGTTCGGATCGACATCGCTGGTACGGTTCAGAGTATTGCGCAGATTACTCCTGAACTGCTTTATCAATGCTATCATACTTTTTACAACCTGCATAACATGGTTTTGTGCGTCGCGGGAGATATTCAGCCGGAGCGGGTCGCAGGGATTTGCGACCAAATGCTCAAACCTTCCCAGCCGATTCAGATTGACCGTATTTTTGAAGAGGAGCCCGCCCATATTGCCAAAGCCAGAGTGGAGCAGAAGCTTTCCGTCGGCGTTCCGCTGTTCGAACTTGGGTTTAAAGAGATTGTCAACGGTCGGCGTCCTTCGACCAAGCAGGTTGCTGAGACTGAAATCCTGCTGGAAGCGCTTTCTTCCAGTGCGAGTCCTCTGTACCGGCGCCTGCTGGACGCGGATTTGATCAATGAAGCTTCCTTTGGCAACGAGTACTTTGAAGGACCCGGCTATGCTTCCGTTATCTTTTCCGGGGAGTCTAAAGACCCGGAGCGGGTGGCGCAAGAGATTAAAAAAGAGATTGCAAACGTCAGAAGTGGCGGATTTGACCGGCAGGTTTTTGAACGCGCAAAGAGATCGGTCTATGGAAAGAATATTGCTTCATTGAACCATGTGGGCAGCATCGCCAATTCTATCGTTTCGCTCACATTTGCCGGGCGGGAATTGTTTGATTATATTGATGCAATCGCGGAAGCGGATATGGATTCCGTTCTGGCAAGGCTGGAAACGCAGCTTC
>DHDF01000007.1:14094-15088 GCA_002399225.1 bacterium UBA4883 | reverse complement strand
GAAACGCAGCTTCGCCCGGAACTGTGTTCCCTTTCCATCGTTTTGCCCAACCGGTAACGGGCCTTTCCGCTGGGCTTCCGATGAGAGAATACAGGGCGGGAAGTGGCCGCATACAACTGATACTGTGTTGAGAATGGTGGTGTAAAATGTATCATGTTCAATTCCCGGGGCTTGGAATCAAAGTAACCGTGAACCCCATTGCTTTCCAGATTGGAAATCATGCTATTGCCTGGTATGGAGTTATCATCGCGACCGGCTTTTTGCTGGCATTCCTGTATGCGATGGCAAGCTGCAAAAAGTTCCGGATTGACCAGGATCGTTTTGTCGATGTCGTGATGATCGGCATTATTTTCGGCGTAATCGGAGCAAGGCTATACTATGTCATGTTTGACTCCAGCGATCAATATCTGAAAAACCCGGTCAGTATTCTTTATATTTGGAACGGCGGACTTGGCATCTACGGCGGCATGATCGGCGGGCTTCTGTTTGGCGCGCTGATGGCAAAATTCCGCAAACTCAGCGTTCCGGCCGTTCTGGATCTGGCGTCCCTCAGCTTTTTAATTGGACAGTCTATCGGTCGGTGGGGCAATTTCATCAATCAGGAGGCATTTGGAAGAGGGACGGAACTGCCCTGGAGGATGGTCAGCGAGAATACGGAACTTGTTTCCGCTTCCGGAGTACACCCCTGCTTCCTTTATGAATCCGTCTGGTGCCTGCTTGGATTTGTTCTGCTACATATTGTCAGCAGGAAATATAGAAGATATGACGGACAGGTCTTTTTACTTTATCTTCTTTGGTATGGCGTGGGACGTTTTTTCATCGAGGGCCTCCGCACCGACAGTCTGATTACTCCGGTGATCCCGCTTCGGGTCTCTCAGGTTGTGGCGGCTGCCGCAGTGATTGTTTCCGCCGTACTTTTAATCGTTTTTCGGAATAGTACGGTTTTGACCGGTTGCGGGTCGCGCAAAATCATGGAGCTGAATTCCATTGTGGA
>DHDF01000007.1:13560-13992 GCA_002399225.1 bacterium UBA4883 | reverse complement strand
CTGAATTCCATTGTGGATGAAGTGAAGCCCGAAGAGATTGAAGAGACCTACGCGGATGACGGAACAAGCACGATTTTTGCTTCCGCTGAAGAAGCGGAAGCAGCGAGAACGGGAGAGTCGGAAAATGCCGAAAAGCTGAAAGACGTCGATTCGGAAAAAACTTCTGAAGAAGAGACTCAAGGTCAGTCGAATGCTTCGCCTGAGGAAGAAGCATCCGGGAAGGAGGAAGACACCGAAAATGGCAAAACTGATTGATGGAAAGGCAATTTCTGCTCAAATAAAAGCTGAAATTGCACTGGAAACACAGGGACTGAAAGAAAAGGGAATTATTCCCGGCCTGGCAGTGGTTTTGGTGGGCAATGATCCCGCTTCCAAGACTTATGTGAATCTGAAGGAGAAAGCCTGTACGGCCGTCGGCATTTATTCAGAAAA
>DHDF01000007.1:13231-13437 GCA_002399225.1 bacterium UBA4883 | reverse complement strand
GCCGTCGGCATTTATTCAGAAAAATATCTGTTGCCGGAAAATACACATCAGGATGATCTGTTCGACCTGGTCAACCGCTTGAACCATAAAAAAGAGATCCACGGAATCCTTGTCCAATTGCCGCTTCCGGATGGGCTGAATGAAGAGTCTGTCATTGAGACCATCGATCCGTGGAAAGATGTCGATGCGTTTCATCCTTCCAATGT
>DHDF01000007.1:429-13079 GCA_002399225.1 bacterium UBA4883 | reverse complement strand
GATGCGTTTCATCCTTCCAATGTCGGGCGGGTTATGATTGGGAATTTCCGCTTTGTTCCCTGTACTCCTGCCGGAGTTATGGAACTGCTGCACCGGGAAAAAATTCCGGTCGCCGGAAAAAACTGCGTCGTGGTCGGCCGTAGCAATATTGTCGGTAAACCAATGGCCATGTTGCTGATGCATGAAAACGGAACGGTCACCATCTGTCACAGCAAAACGAGAAATCTTGCAGAGGTCTGCCGCAGGGCGGATATTCTCGTCGCAGCCGTCGGAAAACCGAAATTTATTACAGCCGATATGGTCAAGCCAGGTGCCTGTGTAATTGACGTCGGCTCAGATCGGGATGAAAATGGAAAGCTTTGCGGCGATGTCGATTTTGACTCCGTCAGCAAATTGGCTTCTTACATTACCCCGGTCCCGGGCGGAGTCGGTCCGATGACGATTGCCATGCTTCTGAAAAATACGCTGACCGCTGCGAAAATTCAAAATGCGATTTCTGACCGAAAGAAAGTCTAGCTGAATGAGTGTGTTGCTTGATTCAATTCGTTCCCCTCAAGACCTGCAGCAGTTAACACCTTCGCAGCTAAAGCAACTGTGCGCCGAAATTCGGGAGCGGATCATTCAAACTGTTTCGAAAAACGGGGGGCATCTTGCCTCTAATCTTGGAGTAGTGGAACTGTCCGTCGCCTTGCACAGGGCGTTTCACTCCCCGGAGGATCAGATTGTCTGGGATGTCGGGCATCAGTCCTATACGCATAAAATGCTGACCGGCAGAGCCGACCGTATCGCTACAATCCGGACGCGCGGCGGGCTTTCGGGTTTCCCGAACCGGACGGAGAGCCCGCACGATCCTTTTACTTCCGGGCACAGCAGCACCTCAATTTCGGCTGCGCTCGGACTGTTCAAGGCCAAGGAACTGAAAGGGGAACCGGGGCATGTGGTCGCCATCATTGGAGATGGTGCCCTGACCGGCGGCCTCGCCTATGAAGGCATGAATAATGCCGGCCGGCTCCGAAAAAATTTTATTGTTGTGCTGAACGACAACAAGATGTCCATTTCCCGTAATGTCGGCTCCATGGCCCGCTATTTGGCACGTATCCGCACGAAGCCTTCCTATTTTCGGATCAAGGGGAATATTGATCAGCTTTTAGGCCATATCCCGGGGATTGGGAAGCCGTTTCAACATGCGCTCACCAAGTCAAAATCAGTTTTAAAGCAGATCCTCTACAATAGCACGATTTTTGAGGATATGGGCTTTTATTATTACGGACCGTTTGATGGCCATGATCTGGAAAAACTGATTGAAGTATTCAATAACGTTAAAAGCATCCAGCATCCTGTCCTCATTCATGTTCTGACTCGCAAAGGGAAGGGGTACCCGTTTGCCGAAGAAAATCCGAAGGTCTTTCATGGGGTTTCCCGCTTTGATGTGGCGACGGGGAAACCGGTGAAATCCGGAGGAAGCTTTTCCTCTGTGTTTGGAAATAAGCTTTGCGCTCTCGCATCGGAAGATGAAAGGATCTGTGCTATTACTGCCGCGATGCAGGAAGGCACGGGACTGGCGCCGTTTTCTCAAAAATTTCCCGAACGTTTTTTTGACACGGGCATTGCGGAAGAGCATGCTGTCACATTTGCAGGCGGGCTTGCTTGCGGCGGGATGCTGCCGGTTTTTGCCGTCTATTCCTCTTTTTTGCAGCGGGGTTATGATCAGTTGATCCATGATGTTGCGTTGCAGCGAATCAAGGTGGTGTTCGCTGTCGATCGGGCGGGAATTGTCGGGGAAGACGGCGAAACCCATCAGGGAATTTTTGATGCCGCTTTTCTGCGCACGATTCCCGGAATGATCATTTATTCTCCCTCCTTTTATGATGAGTTGCAAAGCTGTCTGTGGCAGGCTCTGTATGGCTGCAAGGGTATGGCTGCGGTGCGATACCCGCGGGGGGAGCAACTTTTCCGCCCGTTCGATTTTCACGGCAGCCGTGAGGCATTTGACCTTTACGGCCCCGCATCCGCCGATCTGATACTTGTGACTTATGGAAGGCTGTTTTCCAATGCGTGTCAGGCTCTGTCTGCTTTGAAGAAAAGAGGAGTGGAAATCCGCATCCTGAAATTAAACCGGATTTTTCCGATCGCTCCCGAAGCCATTCGCAGTGTGCTGAATGCCAAAGCCGTTTTTTTCTTTGAAGAAGGCGTTGCACAGGGCGGCATCGGCGAATATTTTGCCTACTTGTTAAATCAGGCCGCTTATCAGGGTAAGTTTTATCTTCGTGCAATTGATGGCTTCGTTTTGCATGAAACGATGCCCCAGGCCTTGGAAGAGCTGGGCCTCAACGCTGGAGGAATGGCCAAAATGATTCTATCGGAGTGCTTAAATGATTCAGAAAAAAAGATTGGACTGCTTAATTTTTGACCGAGGACTTTCAGAAAGCCGGGAAAGGGCCAAGACGGTCGTGATGGCAGGCCAGGTTTATGTAAATGGACAGAAACAGGATAAGCCCGGTACCATGCTTCCGGAAAATGTAAAAATTGAAGTGCGGGGCAGCAAGATTCCTTATGTCAGCCGCGGCGGCCTGAAACTGGAAAAGGCACTGGCGACGTTTCCCATCGATCTAAAAGGGAAAACCGTAATGGACATTGGAGCTTCCACAGGCGGTTTTACGGACTGTATGCTTCAGAATGGAGCGAAAAAAGTCTATGCGGTGGATGTCGGATACGGGCAGCTGGCATGGAAACTGCGCATTGATCCCCGCGTCGTCAGTCTGGAAAGAACCAACGTCAGGTATCTGACGGAGCAGCAGGTTCCTGAATCCGTCGATTTTTTCAGTGTGGATGTTGCCTTTATTTCCCTTCGACTGGTGCTTCCGGTAGCCCGCCGCTTTTTATCGGAGCACGGACAAGCGGTATGCCTGATCAAGCCTCAGTTTGAAGCCGGCCGTGAAAATGTCGGGAAAAAAGGCGTTGTGCGCGATCCAAAAGTTCATGTTCAGGTGATTCAGAAAATTGTAGCTTTTGTCAAAGAAAACGGCTTTTCTGTTTTGGGACTGACCTATTCCCCCGTAAAAGGCCCGGAGGGAAATATTGAGTATCTTTTATATCTGCAAAAATCCGACAGCCCGTCTGAAACGGTGCCTGACCTTGATATTTCGGCACTGGTGGAGGAATCCCATCAAAAGCTGAATGGCGGTGAAACAGCGTGATCCATGTGGCGGTCATTCCAAACTTAAGCCGGAACCGCGCCCTTTATTATACAGGGCGGCTGATTGCGAAGCTGCGAAAGCTCGGCATGAAAATTTTGATGCGGGATGAATTCCGGGCTTCCTTTCCGGAAAAGGAAATTCTCTTTTTCCCGGATGCGGCGGCGATGATTCAGGCCTGCGATCTGATCATTGCTCTCGGCGGTGACGGTACCATTATTCACTGTGCCAGGAATGCAGCGGTCGCTGGAAAACCGATTCTTGGCATTAATATTGGAAGACTGGGATTCATCGCCAGCCTGGAAACCAACGAGATGGACTGTCTGGAGCGGCTGAACAGCGGAAATTATACGATTGAGGACAGAATGATGTTAGATATCCGGGTTCGCGGAGAAGAGAAATCAAAGACCTACACCGCTTTTAACGACGCTGTGATTGCACGGGGAACTCTTTCAAGAATTCTGGATCTGAAAGTTCGGCTGGACGACACCAAAGTCTGTGATTACCGCGCAGATGGTTTGATCATTGCCACCCCGACCGGCTCAACAGCCTATTCGCTTTCTGCCGGCGGTCCGATCATTGATCCGCAGATGGACTGTATTCTTCTCACTCCCATTTGTCCTCACTCCCTTTTAAACAGGCCGGTCCTTTTTGGCCCCCATTCAAAGCTGAGCGTTCAGGCCCACTCTGATTATGAAAGCGAAATTATCCTTACGGTTGACGGAGAGAGCTTCTTGAAAATTCCGGATGGTGCCGAAGTAGAATTTTCAAAGTCCTCCAGCACCGTTAAAATACTAAAATTAAAGAATAATAATTTTTATGAGATTGTAACCGATAAACTTGGAGAGAGGAGAATGGAGCCTTGAAGGAACGACGGCATGCCAAAATACTGGAACTGATTGAAAAGTATCCCATCGACACGCAGGAGGAACTTCTTCGCCGCCTGCGCGAAGAAGGGTATGAAGTGACCCAGGCTACGGTTTCGCGCGACATTAAGGAGCTGCGCCTCATCAAAACTTTGACTGCGAGCGGCAAATACCGGTATACGGTTGGCCAGGAGGACACCAGAGATTACACCACGAAGTTTTATTCTCTTTTTTCCGATTCTGCGCTGTCGGTCGACTATGCGCAGAATATGGTTGCGGTCAAATGCCTGACGGGAATGGCAAATGCGGTCTGTGCCGCGATGGATGCCTTGTCTTGGGAGGAGATTGTAGGAACACTCTCCGGAGATGATACCATCTTTATTTTGGCCAGAGATGAAAATGCTGCGGAAAGGCTGTCTTCGGAACTGAAAAAATTGATCAGGTGATTGCCATGCTGTCACAGCTTTATATTGAAAATATAGCCGTTATCGAAAAGGCGAATATCGATTTCAGCAATGGTTTCAATGTTTTAACCGGCGAAACCGGAGCGGGAAAATCCATTGTGATTGATTCCATCAATGCGATTCTGGGGGAAAGGACTTCCCGGGAACTAATCCGCACGGGTGCAAAACGGGCGCTGGTGTCTGCCGTTTTTCAGCTGAACGGCGGGCGGGCCGCTGATAAAATCCAGGAACTGGGCTATTCCGTGGAAGAGGATGGAACGGTGATGATTCAGCGCGAAATTTCTGCGGATGGTAAATCCTCCTGCCGGGTGAACACAAGGCCGGCGACTGTCTCTGTTCTGAAAGAGATCGGCAGGCTGTTGATCAATATCCATGGCCAGCATGAAAATTACGGTCTGCTGTCTCCGGAGACGCATATCTGCTATCTCGACAGCATGGGACTGCCGGAGGATTGTCTGAACCGCTATCGGAAAGCTTACCATGACATGCGGAACGCGAAAGCCGAGCTGGATTCCTGCCGGATGGGCCGTGAACAAAAAGTGCGGCAGACTGATCTGCTGACCTACCAGATTGGCGAGCTGGAAGCGGCGGATCTTCATCCGGGCGAGCAGAAAGAACTGAGCCGCCGTAAAAATCTGTACCGCAATTCCGAACGGGTTGCCGAGGCGATTGCGCAGGCGAAAGCGGCGCTCGGCGGGGATGAAGAGACGGCGGGAGCGGCTTCCGCCGTTTCGGAGGCCGCTGGTGCTTTGGCCGGGGTGGAGCAGTATGTGCCGGAACTGCACGGCCTGGTGGAACGGTTGCAGTCCATTTCTTACGACTTGGAGGACTGCAACGAGGAGATGCGGAATCATTCCTCGCAGCTGGACTATGATCCATCGGAACTGGATGAGATCGAGTCGAGGCTTGATACAATCTACCGCCTTGGTCTAAAATACGGTGGCTCAGAAGAAGAGATGCTTCAGTACTTGGACAAATGCCGCGCAGATCTTGAAAAAATTCAAACTTCGGATGAAAATGCAAAGAAATATCAGCAGGATTACAGGAAATTCCGTTCTCAGGCGGAAACCGGCGCGGCGGAGCTTTCTTCATGGCGCGCCAAAGCTGCGAAGATTTTCACCCGGAGAGTCAAAGAAGAGCTTCAGTTCTTGAACATGCCGAATGTCACCTTTGAAATCCGTCAGGAGCGCGCTCCAATGAGCGAGACGGGTTGGGACAAAATTGAATTCTACATTTCCACCAACGCGGGCGAACCGGCAAAGCCAATTGCGAAGGTCGCTTCCGGGGGGGAACTTTCCCGCATCATGCTGGCCATTAAGACGGTCCTTGCGGGGAAAGACGACATTGGCACCCTGATCTTTGACGAGGTGGACACAGGTGTCAGTGGAAGCGCTGCCCAGAGGATCGGATGGAAGTTAAAAGAGGTGTCCCGCAACCGTCAGGTGATCTGTGTGACTCACTTGGCTCAGATTGCCGCCTTGGCGGATGCACATTTCCTGATCTGCAAGCAGGTCCATGAAAATCGTACCTTCACACGGGTGGATCGCCTGGACCGGGATGGGCGCCGGATGGAGCTTGCCCGGATTATGGGCGGAGAGCGTATCACGCCGCTGATGCTTCAAAATGCGGAAGAGATGCTGCAAATGGCGAAAAACGGCAGCCAGGGCCTTGACAACCGGGCAAAATAAATTTATAATATTCTTCAACAGCGAAGAGGGGAAGAAGTAATTCGGGACAAGCGCTCAGAGAGCCTGCGGCCGATGAAAGCAGGTGCGTCTGCCGGATGAAATACATCCCGGAGCCGCCGGGCTGAACTTTTTTAGTAGGCCGGGCCGTGAAAACGCACGTTACAGCGTGTGGGTATCGTCGGGTACCCGTAAGGCCGTTTCCGTGAGGATGCGGTGAACTGAGGTGGTACCGCGGATTTTCCGCCCTCTGCATTTTAAAATTGCAGGGGGCTTTTTTATGGCTCCCTGAAAAAACAGGAGGAAGACAAATGGGTGTTTTTGAAACATTGGAAGAGAGGGGCCTGATTGCACAGATAACGGATCGGGAAAGGGTCCGCCATCTGCTGAATGACGAAAAGACGACGTTTTATGTCGGATTTGATCCGACTGCGGACAGTCTGCATGTCGGGCATTATATCCCCATTATGGTGATGGCTCATCTGCAGCGGGCAGGCCACACGCCGATTGCACTGTTCGGCGGAGGAACGGGAATGGTTGGCGACCCGACCGGAAAAACCGAAATGAGGAAAATGCTGACGGAAGAGGAAATTGCGCACAATATCTCCTGCTTTCGGAAGCAGATGTCCAGGCTGATTGATTTTTCAGACGGCAAAGCCATTATGGCGAATAATGCGGACTGGCTTTCCAACTTGAATTATATCAATTTTCTGAGAGATGTCGGCGTTTGTTTTTCCGTAAACCGTATGCTGAACGCCGAATGTTACAAGCAAAGGCTGGAGAAGGGACTATCCTTCTTTGAGATGAACTATATGATCATGCAGAGCTATGATTTTCTGGAACTGTACCGCCGGTACGGTTGTAAGCTTCAGCTTGGAGGAGACGACCAGTGGAGCAATATCATCGGCGGGGTGGAGTTAATCCGCCACAAAGAAAATCAGGATGCTTTCGGCATCACCGTCAATCTGCTGACAAACAGCGAAGGCAGAAAAATGGGCAAGACGGAAAAGGGAGCGGTTTGGCTTGATCCGGAAAAGACCTCTCCGTTTGAGTTTTATCAGTATTGGCGGAATGTGGATGACGCCGACGTTCTGAAATGTCTGAAAATGCTGACGTTTGTTCCAATGAAGCAAATTGAAGAGTTCTCCTCTTTGACCGGTCAGCAATTGAATCCGGCAAAAGAGCTGCTGGCCTTTGAAGTAACGAAGCAGATTCACGGAGAACAAGAGGCAACCAAAGCGCGGGACGCGGCACAGGCGCTGTTTCATCAGTCGGCCGATGCGGAAAACATGCCGACCACACAGCTTTCCGCTGCGGATTTTACCGATGGCGCCGTTAAACTTCTGGATCTCCTTGTCAAATCGGGACTGGCATCGTCACGCGGCGAGGCGAGACGCCTGATTGCGCAGGGAGGAATCTCTGTGGGTGGTGCAAAGGTGATGGATCCGGCTGCTGCTTTTACAAAGCAGGATTTCCTGAAAGAGGGAAAATCTTACCTGATCGTGAGAAAAGGTAAAAAAATCTATCATAAAATCTCGCTTGATCTCTGATAAAAATGGCCTGTTTGAAAAAAATTTCAAACAGGCCATTTTTCAAGAGCAGCCGAAGTCCTGCTTCCCGTTTTTTCCGCATCCTTTGGCTTTTTTGGAGCAGCGTGACGAAGATGATTCAACTTTTGCATACCCTTTTGTGAAAACTGCAAAAATTCAGAGAACAGCATCGATTTATCGGAATTTTGTGCATTGACATGAAATCTTTCTTTCAATTTAAAAAAGATTGACAGGACTTTTAAAAAGGCATAATATTAAAAATATACGATGAAAAGGTACCTGATAAAATTCAAACCACACATGTTTCTTCTTCTGGCAGCTTTCTAAATGGTGCTTGCAGAAAAGAGCCTTTTTAGGATGTTTGCGCATATCCTTTTCCGACGGAGTGGTCTGTTATGAGCAACATTGTTGTGGCTAATTCAAACCCGGAATATGCAAAAAGAATAGCGGCAGTTCTTCGGTCAAGCGGTTTCTTCGTCGGCGCTGTATGCGCAACCGGAGCTCAGGTGATAGATTTTACTAGGAATCATTACCGCGGCGGCGTTGCGGTTTGCAGTGTAAGGCTGAGAGATATGGCGGCGATCAATTTGCCGCGAATGGTGGGCACTTCTTATGATTTTCTTTTCCTGGTCAGTTCAAAGCTTGCGCCTACGTGTGAAAAACTGGAACAGGCCGTTCTGATGCTGCCCATTAACCGCATCCAGCTGATTTCCACCGTGAATATGTTTTTGAATTTGTCGGACCCAACCTTGTTTTCGGTTAGAAAGAAGCTGTCTACAGAAAATCGTGATGAAAAGCAGCTGATCCAAAGTGCAAAAGCCCTTTTGATGAAACGAAATTATTTTACGGAACCGCAGGCACACCGGTTCCTTCAAAAGAAAAGCATGGATACGGGAAAAAAGATGGCGGAAACAGCCATGATCATCTTGAACTCATAAGGGGAATCCAATATGAAATTTACAAAGATGCAGGGGATTGGCAACGATTACATTTATGTGGACTGCTTTCACGAAACAGTGCAAAATCCGTCTGAACTTTCCGTAAAGTTGAGTGACAGACATTTTGGAATCGGTTCTGACGGCCTCATTTTAATTGAACCCTCACAAAAGGCCGACTGCAAAATGGATATGTATAACGCCGATGGTTCCGAGGGCAAAATGTGCGGGAACGGCATCCGCTGCGTAGGCAAATACGTTTATGAGCGCGGGATTGTTAAAAAAGACATTTTGAGCGTGGAAACCCTCAGCGGTATTAAAACTTTGCACCTTGACATACAGGGCGGGCAGGTGAAAACAGTTGAAGTGAATATGGGACGACCGATTTTTCATACGCCGGAAATTCCCGCTACATTTTCAAAAGAACAGATCCGGAACGAGCCGCTTGCCGTGGGTGGCCGGGAGTACCGGATTACCTGTGTTTCCATGGGGAATCCCCACTGCGTGGTGTTTGCCGACGATGTTGATTCCATCAAACTGGAAGAGATCGGACCGTTGTTTGAGCACCATTTGATGTTCCCGGACCGTGTCAATACCGAATTCGTTCAGGTGATGGGAAAAGATGAACTGAAAATGCGCGTCTGGGAACGCGGCTCCGGTGAAACGCTTGCCTGTGGAACCGGTGCCTGTGCGGTTGCCTGCGCGGCGGCATGGAATCAGAAAACGGGCCGTGCCGTAAAAATTCATCTGAAGGGCGGAGAACTTTTCATTCGCTGGGATGAAAATTCCAATGAAGTCTTTTTGAAAGGAGCGGCGGAATTTGTCTTTGACGGAACCGTGAAAATCTGATATAATATTCATTTGAAATGAATATTTTTTGATTGCTTGGGAAAGGAAGGGCCGCGCTTGCTTAAGATTAATGAAAATTATGTGAAGTTGCCGAAAAGTTATCTGTTTGTGGATATTGCAAAAAAAGTGGAGCAATTTTCTCAACAACATCCCGAAAAGGAGATCATTCGGCTGGGAATCGGCGATGTGACACGACCATTACCGAAGGCTGTAGTGGACGCAATGAAGATGGCTTCCACCGAGATGGGGGAGGCTGCAACGTTCCGTGGATATGGCCCGGAGGCTGGATATTTATTCTTAAGAGATGCAATCTGCGAGAATGATTATCAAAAAAATGGAATCGAAATTAACCCGGACGAAATTTTTGTCAGCGACGGTGCAAAAAGTGACACCGGGAATATCGGCGAAATTTTTGACCGTGGTAATACCGTGGCGGTCTGTGATCCGGTCTACCCGGTCTATGTTGACACCAACGCCATGGCTGGCCGGGCCGGAGACTACTCGCCCGAAAAGGGTTGGAGCAAAATCGTTTATATGCCGTGCAAAAAAGAAAACGGATTTTTGCCGGAAATTCCCAAGCAGCGAGCCGATATGATTTACCTCTGTTTCCCCAATAATCCAACCGGGATGGGAATCAAAAAGAATGAACTGGAAAAATGGGTCGGTTACGCTTTGGCACATCATTCTGTCCTTCTGTATGACGCGGCTTATGAAGCTTATATTACGGAACCGGATATGCCCCACAGCATCTATGAGATCGAGGGTGCCAAAAAATGTGCGATCGAATTCCGCAGCTTTTCCAAAACGGCCGGATTTACAGGTGTGCGCTGCGCGTTCACGGTAATTCCGAAGGAACTGACGGTAAACGGCGTTTCGCTGAACCGTTTGTGGGAGCGCCGTCAGTCCACCAAGATGAACGGGGTTTCCTATATCGTTCAGCGCGGCGCGGAAGCCGTTTATTCCGAGGCTGGAAAGAAAGGGGTTCGCGCCAATATCAATTATTACCATAAAAACGCAAAAATAATTCTGGAGGGTCTTCAGAAAGCTGGATTTGAAGTGTATGGCGGAGTGAATTCCCCTTATGTCTGGCTGAAAACGCCGAATGGGCTTTCTTCTTGGGAATTTTTTGATCAGCTGCTGGCTAAAACGGGTGTGGTTGGCACGCCGGGTTCCGGCTTTGGCCATTCCGGAGAAGGATATTTCCGTTTGACCAGTTTTAATACGGCGGAGAATACAGAGAAGGCAGTTCGCAGGATTGTCGAGGCTTTTTCCGCATTCTGAAGTCCTTTGAATTCCGAGAGATTATGAAAGATATAAGATAAGAATGGTTGGTGATTGCATGAAGGCATTGCTGATGCTGGAAAACGGAACGGCTTTTGAGGGGACAGGCTTCGGAGATGAACGCGATACCTGCTGTGAGATTGTTTTCAACAGTGCAATGTGCGGCTATACGGAACTTCTCACAGATCCTTCTTACGCGGGGCAAGGGGTTGTCATGGCTTATCCTCTGATTGGAAATTACGGGATTTGCTATGATGATATGGAGTCTACGCGCCCTTGGCTTTCCGCGTACATTGTCCACACGCTTTCCGAACTGCCCAGCAATTTCCGCAGTGAAGTAGATTTAAACACCTTTTTGAAACAGAATCATGTTCCGGGAATGCAGGGAGTTGATACAAGGGCCCTGACGAAAGTCCTGCGGGAAAGCGGAACCATGCGCGGAATGATTGCCTATGGGGAATCCGTCGACAAAGAAAAAATGAAAAGTACGGTTCAATCCTACGTTCCAGAACCCACCGTTCCGGCGGTCAGTCACCGGGAAAGCGCCGTTTACGGAGACGGTCCCATCCGTGTCTCGCTGGTTGACTACGGCGCCAAAAATAACATTATCCGTTCCTTGGTCAAACGCGGATGCACGGTGAAGCGCTTTCCGTACGACGCGGATTTTGAAGAAATGCTGCAGTTTCATCCGGACGGACTCATGCTTTCCAACGGACCGGGAGATCCCAAAGAGTGCAAAAAGTCCATTGCAGAGCTGAAAAAGGTCTATCAAAATGGGATTCCCACGTTTGCCATTTGTCTGGGTCATCAGCTAATGGCGCTCGCAATGGGATTTGATACTTATAAATTAAAATACGGCCATAGAGGAATTAATCACCCTGTCAAAGATCTTTCCAAAAACAAGGTTTATATCACCTCGCAGAACCATGGCTATGTGGTGGATGGCCATACCGTTGATCCTTCAGTTGCAGACATCCGTTTTGTCAGTATGAACGATGGAAGCATTGAAGGATTATCTTATCGAAACGGAAAGGTCTTTTCCGTGCAGTTTCACCCGGAAGCCTCGCCGGGCCCGCGTGACACTGGATTCCTTTTCGACAAGTTTATTACCCTGATGGGAGGGAGCCGTCTGTGAGTAAGAGGCAGGATATCAAAAAAGTGATTATTATCGGTTCCGGGCCGATTATTATCGGCCAGGCCGCGGAGTTTGACTATGCCGGCACCCAGGCATGCCGGGCACTGCGCGAAGAGGGAATCGAGGTCGTTCTGATCAATTCAAACCCGGCAACCATCATGACGGATCGGCAGATCGCGGACAAGGTTTATATTGAGCCGCTGACGGTGGAAACCGTGAAAAAGGTAATTCTGAAAGAGAATCCAGACAGCATCCTGCCGACCCTGGGAGGCCAGAACGCGCTGAATTTGGCGGTCGAGCTGGAAGAATCTGGATTTTTAAGACAGAATCATGTTGAGATGATCGGCACGGATGCAAATACAATCCGTATGGCGGAGGATCGGGAGCTTTTCAAGGAGGCCATGGAACGGATTCATCAGCCGATGGCGGAAAGCTCCATTGCGGAAAACATGGACGAATGTCTCAAAGCCGCTCAGAAAATCGGATATCCCGTTGTGGTTCGTCCGGCGTTCACGCTGGGCGGCACGGGCGGCGGCATTGCGGCCAGCGAGGAAGAGCTGGTGAACATCGCCACGGTCGGCTTGCACAGAAGCCGCGTTCATCAGGTCTTGATTGAACGCTCCATCGCCGGATGGAAAGAAATCGAGTACGAAGTCATGCGGGATAAAAACGACAACTGCATCACCGTCTG
>DHDF01000007.1:0-172 GCA_002399225.1 bacterium UBA4883 | reverse complement strand
TGCAGATGCTGCGCAGCGCCGCGGTCGCCATCATCCGCGAACTGAAGGTGGAAGGCGGCTGCAATGTGCAGTTTGCACTGAATCCGGACAGCTTCGAATATGTTGTCATTGAGGTGAATCCGCGCGTCAGCCGTTCCTCTGCGCTGGCTTCCAAGGCGACCGGCTACCCGAT
>DHDF01000024.1:10704-10899 GCA_002399225.1 bacterium UBA4883 | reverse complement strand
GTTGGCGCGTTTGTTGCGCGCCATGGACGTATAAGTCCCGCGGCGGTACTCGAAATACAGTTCGCCCTGCCAGGTGTGCAGCTGCGGGTTGTTCCGGACCCGGCGCTCCAACTCTTCAAAATAAGTCTCCGCGAACTCCTGCCGGACCTTCGGCACGCCGCGCAGGCCCTTCTCCATGCGCTTCGAGGTCTCCAG
>DHDF01000024.1:0-10524 GCA_002399225.1 bacterium UBA4883 | reverse complement strand
GTCTCCAGCATCTGCCGCGTCGGCCCGCCGCCACCGTCGCCGTAGCCGAAGGCGATCAGGACGTCGTTGTTGATCTCCTTGTTCTGGTAGCGCTGCCACGCGCCCATCACCGCATCCGGGTGCAGCATGCCGTTGTAGGTGGTGAAAAACTGTTTCGAGCTCTGCCCCACGCCCGGCGTCGTGATGAAGTGGGTGAGGATTTCGCTCCCGTCGATTCCGCGCCACAGGAACGTGTCGTTCGGAATTTCGTCGAACTGGTTCCACGACATTTTGGTCGTCATGAAATAGCGGATGCCGCTTTTTTTCATAATCTGGGGCAGCGCGCCGCTGAAGCCGAACGCATCCGGCAGCCAGAGGACCCTGCTGTCCACGCCGAACTCCTCGCGGAAGAAGCGTTTGCCAAACAGAATCTGCCGCACCAGCGATTCGCCCGAAGGCAGGTTGCAGTCGGCCTCCAGCCACATGGCGCCCTCCGGCTCCCAACGGCGCTGCCGCACGCGCTCTTTGATTCCGGCATATATCTCCGGGTAGCGGTCTTTGAGAAACTCATAGAGCTGCGGCTGGCTGGACATAAACTTGTAGCCCGGGTATTCGTCCATCAGCTTCAGCACCGTCGCAAAGCTGCGCGCGACCTTTTCCCGCGTCTGAGCGACGGTCCACCACCACGCCACGTCGATGTGCGTATGGCCGATGCAGGTGGCGATTACGTCTCCGCAGCCGGCCAGGTCCTCATAGAGCGCTTTTTGCAGGTATTCGTCCGCGGCGCGGACGGAGCGGTAAAAATCCTCGGAATATTCCTCGCGGAAGTCCAGCAGATTGACCGCGTGGTTCAGCACGGTTTCCATATCCAGGCGGACCTTTCCGTCCTTCTCCATCCGGGAAAAGCACCAAAGCGGAACCTGCATGTCATAGTAGAGGTTCCGGATTTCCGGATCGATCTGCACCATCTCCGCAACCAGGCGGAATTCGGCGTGCAGGGTACCCGTATAGGCCTGCAGGTCGAGGCGGATTCGGTCGCCCTTGCGGGCGCGGGCAGTCAAAAATACCTCCCGGTGGTTCATGTCGAGCCCCTGCGTGACTTTCCCGTTTACAAACAGCAGAAACTGCGGGTTTTTGCCGTCATCGGATTCCTCAATCTGCGTGCGGAACACCAGCCAGAGCGGCTTGCCGTCAAAGTCCTCCGGCACCGCGAGGTCGGCGCGGAACCAGTAATGCCGATCCGGTCCGTACCAGTGGTCCTTCAGGCTGTCAAAATCCCGCCACGGCTCTTTCGCGTCCTCGGCTTCCCGGGGCCGCAGGAACAGGCCGTCTTTGACCTGCCAGCGCGTGAGCTCCCGCTTTTGTACTTTCTCCAGCTTTTTCAGCTGGCCGCAGATGACCTGCGCCCTCTCTTCGGCAAATATCATAGCATTTCCCCCTGTTTCTCCCCCTGCCGGTGCGGAACGGCGTCCGGCTTCTCACGGCTCTGCGCACAGTCCCGCAGAAATGCGCACAGGTCCTGGACGGTGCGGCGGATGCGGTAAAGCTCACTTTCCCGGTTGCGGCGGCGCCACAGCGCCTCGTACCGGCGGAACCAGACCTCGAAGGATTCCGCCAGATTCCCGCATTTGAGGGCAAGCGGCGCGTTTTCGTCGCTGTATGCGTATTTTTTCAGCGCGAGGCAGGCCGCGTCCACCAGCGCAACCCCGCGCGCGGAACAGATATATTCCGCAAGGTCCGTCCTGCGCGGCTCCGGGCACGGGACGGCGGCGAGCCGCCGCTCCAGCTCCAGCGCACGGCGGTATCCGCGCAGGGCGGCGGAGTCGTCCATCGAAAGCAGCCGGCCCCGGTCGCGCCCGGCCGCTTTTGAGCCGAGCTTCCGGGTTTCGCGCCAGCAGACGACGTCGGCCCACGTGCCGGCCTGCAGGCGCGAAAGCTCGGTCAGCAGCCGCATCAATTCGCCGCCCGCCGCGCCGAATTCCAGGCATCCGTACGCCTCCGCAAACTCGCGCCAGCCGCGGGAATCGTCCGGGTTCCACGACAGAGCCGCGCCCAAAGCCATGCCCGGCATGGAGTTCGCAAACAGGTTGATATGCCCGAAATCGCCCCAGTCGGTGTTCAGCACCCCTTCGGCCCCGTATTTTCTGCCGAAACGCACCATGCGCGAGATGTTGAGAAACGCGTTCTCAAACAGGTTCATCATCCTATTCCACCCGCAGACGCCGGGGCAGACCGTGAACTTGACGCCCGAATCCGCGACGGCCTTGACCTCGCTTTCCGGCACATCGGGGCCGTAGTTCCAATAGAGGCACTGCGTGCCTTTCGGAATCTCGCGGAGATATTCCGGCGTTTTCAGGATGATATCGCCCCAGAACAGGACTTTTTTGCCTTTGCTCTGAACGTAGGCGATAATTTTTTTCAGAAAGTCGACATAAACCCTGCCCCTGCCCTTCTGCCGCACCAGGGCCGCGCTTTTTCCAACCCCGATATCGAAGGTCTCGTCACACCCGATATTGAACTGGCCGGATGAGAACAGCGGAAGGTACTGGTCGAGCATCCGGCGCACCAGCTCAAAGCTTTCTTCGTCGGCCGTGTTCAGCGTGTGGTGGGCCATGCGCTCGTACCACGAAAACGGCTTGGAGTCGTCGACCGGCAGCTCGCAGCATTTCCGCCACGTTTTGGTGGCGAGAATCTCATACAGATGACCGAAAGTCGCGAGCGATGGAACCAGCTCGATATGGCGCTCCCTGCAGTACCCGTCCAGCTCCAAAATCTCCTCGGCCGTCAGCGGGTCCTTTCCGGTCCACGCCTCGCTGAAGCCGCGGAATGCAAAGGTATGCTCCACATAGAGCTGCAGCTGGTTGATTTTATAAAACGCAAGCCGGTCGGCCAGATCTTTGAGCGTTTCGAGCGTGGGGACCTTCCCGCGCGTCACGTCGTGAAAGAAGCCGCGCGTGCGGAACCGCGGCGCATCCGAGATGGCGACGCCCGGCCAGACCGCACCGCACTGCCGCACAATCTGCCGCAGCGTCTGGACTCCCCGGAAGATTCCGTCCGCCCCGCCGGTCAACTCGGCGCCGCCCGGCGCGACGCTCAGGCGGTACTCTTCGCCCGGGGAATCCGTTTTCCGGACGAACAGCCCGCCTCTCGGCCGGGCCCCGGACTTGCCGATGGGGCATTCGACACAGACCGCCCTCCGGATTTCCGCCTTGAGCAGCCGGGCCGCCCGGAATTCCGGGAAGCCGCAGCTTGGGCCCAGCACAATTTCAAAACCCGGGCCGACTAAAAAATTTTCGCCGTTTTCCTCCATCTTCGACGGCTGTGGAATCAGCATCATCCCGCTCAATCCCCCTCGGGTCTCACATTTTTAGAAGCATCTTTATCGCATCAGCCTGTCTTCTTCAGATCCTATTTTCTAAAAAATTTCGTAAGAGTATCGCCGTGCCCGTCTTCCAGAGTGAAGCGGTCTTCCCAGGAGGCGCCGCCGCGCCGCCGTCGTCCGAATAATCCGCACAGCAGCGCCATTCCCTTTCTTCCAAAGAGGCGGGGGCAAACCAGCGCCCATTGGGAGGCACCAGCAGGTGGTTTCTCACGGGACCGCGGCCGCCGGAGTCCCCCGGCACCAGCTCCCGCGGGGCCGACCAGGTCCGCCCGCAGTGCTCGAAATCAGGAACCGTGTGGACCAGGACGGAATCAGGCGGCCGACCTTGTAGAAAAGCTCCACCAGGCCGTCCGGCCTCACAAACAGAACCGGGTTCCAGTGCGGAAGGCTCTTCTCGCCGACAATCCGCCGCGGCTCACTCCAGACGCCGTTCCTTTTCCACGCGCCCCAGATGCCGACGTCGCCCGCGCCTTCCGCGCTCCCGGCGAACCAGACGCAGCAGACGCTGCCGTCCGGCAGGCGGGCCACGCTGGAAGCATGGCAGCTTTGGAGCGGCGGGGCGCCCTGTACCAGATATTCCTTAACTTTCTGCATTTTTCTGCTCCAGCGGATATTTTTTCATGAAATTCATCAATTCGTCCACCGTGGTGAACGCCAGGCCGGTCACGGTGTCGGCGCAGCCATAGTAGATGGCGATGCGCCCGGTGGAGGCATCGGTCAGTGCCGCACAGGGAAACGTCACATTCGGCACGTCGCCGGCCTGCTCATACGGCTCCTGTGGGCCAAGGATGTAAAAGCGCGAGCGCAGCCGGACCTTCCACGGCTCGTCCGCGTCCAGCAGGGCGCATCCCATGCGGTACACGAAGCCGTTACAGGTATTGATCACGCCGTGGTAAATCAGCAGCCAGCCCTCGTCCGTTTCAATCGGTACCGGCCCGGGGCCGACTTTTTTGGACTGCCAGCCGGAGCGGTCGCCGGAAACGGACCCCATCACGAAGCGGTGCTTTCCCCAGAAGGTCAGGTCCGGGCTCACGCTGTAAAAGATGTCGCCGAACGGCGTGTGCCCGGTATCGCTCGGCCGGCTGAGCATCGCGTAATAGCCGTGGATTTTGCGTGGGAACAGAACGCCGTTTCGGTTGTAGGGCAGAAACGCGTTTTCGAGCTGGTAAAATTTCTGAAAGTCGAACGTATAGCCGAGGCCGATGGTCGGCCCGTGGTAGCCGTTGCACCAGGTGATGTAATACCGGTCGCCCAGAAAGCAGACGCGCGGGTCGTACCGGTACTCGCGGCGCGTCACGTCGGGCTCGCCTTCAAAACGGACGGGCTCCGGGCTGATTTTCCAATGAATTCCGTCCTTGCTGAAGCCGGCGTAGATGTCCATGCTCACGGCCCTGCTGTCGCAGCGGAACACACCCGCAAATCCGCCCTGAAACGGTACGACGGCGGAATTGAATACGCTGTTCGACGTCGGAATCGCGTCGCGCGGAATGATCGGGTTCGCGCCGTACCGCCAGACCGGCGCCGCGCACCCGACCGGTTTCGGCTGCCACGGGATGTTCCGCAGCGGCGCGCCTATCAACCTGCTCAAAAAAATACCTCCAGTTTATGCCTCTTATTTCGTGGGATGACAATTTGTGGTTTTGTAGCTCAGCCGATTGCCTTTTTAGATTGTGAATCTTGCCCCATTTTTTGCAAAGCTGAAATCAGAAACAGTCTGAACGCTTTTCTTTCGTATTTTGCGTTCAGACTGTATCCTGTACCTCCAAAAACGGTATTCGGTTCGTTATTTCTTAAACTGCGCGTCTATCTGCTTCTGCAGCTCGCTGATAAGCTTATTCATACCTGCTGCTTGCAGTTCTTGCTTAATCTTGGGAACCATGGCCTCCGGGTCAGACGCGCCCGTCATAAGTTCAAACCGATATTTGTCCCAAACGGCCTGGCAGTTCGTAATTTCAGTGGTAAGCTGTGAGATGTCCGGAGAAAAGCCGAGAGATGTGGAAGAAACTGCCTGGTCATCTAGCTTTTTAATGGTTTCCCATTCATTTGCCGGAGCATTATGTAAAGTTGCCAGATGATAGAAGGTCCCTATTGCATAGCTTGGAAGGCCCCAAGTGTTCGACAAGCGTTTGACGACTTTCGGGTTCACATACTGAAAGTCTTTACCCTCTTCGCCATAGCAGAGCATATCCAGAAGCTTTTGGTCAGTGTTGACCAGTTGCAGCATTTTCAGCGCTTCCTTTTTATGCTGAGAGTTTGCTGAAATTGCGTTAAGGGAACCTTGGATTCCGCTGTCCGTATAAAGTGGCGAGGAAATTTGAACGATATCATACTTCGGGACGCCATCATTGGCCTGCCAGCTGGCCTCTGCGCCCGGAAAGCCTTGGGCAGATAAAAATATACGGCCTTTTTCGGGCTCACTTTGAGTAGGAGCATCCGGATTGATGATGCCTTTCTGGTACCATTTGTGCAGCAATTTCAGCTTAGACATGATATCCGGCTGTTCTAACGTATAGACAACTTTATGGCTCTTGTCATCGGCGCGGACGCCAACAGGCTGGAACCCAAGGGTCAGGTCGTCATAATCATTGAGGAATCCAGAAAATGCATCACTCTGTGTAAGCTTTACCGGGTAACAGGTCTTGCCCTCACCCTGCTTAATTTTGGTTAAGGCTTTGTCCAGCGCTTCAAAAGTCTTGATATTGGAAACATCAAGATGATATTTTTTTACATACCTGTCGTCAAAGGCCCAATACTGTGTTATCGCGTTGCCATTGTACCTTGGAATAGCGTAGATTTTTCCGTTGACCTGAACGCCTTTCCAAACATTTTGCGGGACCAGCTTATACAGTTCCGGAGCATCAGTCTTAATTTGGTCCGTCAAATCTGCAAATGCACCCAGCTCAACCTGCTTCCGATACTTCGTGCTGTTTGTAAACATGATGTCAAACGGCTCACCCGAATTGACTATCTGGTTAATCTTGTTATCCCAAGTGCCCCATGAAGCCACCTTAATGTTCAGCTTAGTATGGATTTTTTGGGAAGTATAGTTGTTGACTTTTTTTAGAACAGATTGTAGATTTGACGGCTCGCCGTTGCCGATCAGCCACCACGTGAGGGTGGGCGTTTCCTGCTGCGCGGCCGCGCTGGAGCCTGAAGCGGAAGCGCCGCCCGTACTGCTCTGGCAACCCGGCAGAACCGCGATGGCCATAATCAGAGCCGCCGCGCAAAGGATAGAGAGAAACCTGCACCTTTTCATAATAGAACCTCCTGTCACTAAAACATATTGCCAACAGACTGCTTCTTTACAATCTGCAATGGTCAAACGAAAAATCCTCCGAAAATTCGGCGTCTTATCCTTTTACGGACCCGATGGTCAGGCCGGAAATGAAGTACTTCTGGAAGAACGGATACGCGCAGGCAATCGGCAGAACGATGAGCACGGCGATGGCCATGCGCATCCCCTCTTTGGGCAGGCTGCTTGCAATCTGCGCGGCGCTGACGCCCATGGAGGCCGCATTGCGCGACAGATAATCCACATTGTTCATAATTTGCGTCAGCAGAGCCTGCAAAGAGTATAGCCGCGCGTCGTCAATATACAGCATGGACTGGAACCAGTCGTTCCAGTACCCAAAGCACAGGAACAGCCCGATCGTCGCCAGCAGCGGCAGCGAAATTGGGAGAACAATCTTAAAATAAATCACAAGCTGCGAGGCCCCGTCTATCTTCGCGGACTCCACAATCGAATCCGGCACGGTGGAACGGAAAAACGTCTTGCAGATAATCACGTTGAACGACGACACCATCAGGGGCAGAATCAGCGCCCAGATGTTGTTCTTGAGGCCGAGCAGGTTGGTGTTGACAAAATAGGTCGAGACCATGCCGCCGCTGAAGACCATGGGGATGAACACCACCCAGTTCAAAAAGCCCCTCAGGCGGTACTGCGGCCTGGAAAGCACATACCCCATCGAAGTGGTCAGCAAAACTCCCAGCGCCGTCCCGACGACGGTGACGAAAACAGAAACGCCAAGCGCCCGGAACAGCATGGTGTGCTGCTTCCACAGAAAAATATAAGATTCAAACGAAACGCTTTGGGGGATAATTTGATACCCGATCTCGTTGATGGTCTGCTCGGAGGTCAGAGAAATCACCAGCACGAACAGAACCGGAAAGATACAGACCACGGAAAGAAGAATAAAGATAATGTTGAAAACGGCATTGGTGGCGGGATGAATCCGGTTGTATTTTTCAAGGCCCGTCTGATAAGCGGATTTTTTCTTCATGGCTGCCTCCCCCTTATATCATCGCGTTGTCCGGGTCGATGCGCTTGACGATGGCGTTGGTCGCCAGCACCATCGCGCACCCCATCACGGACTGGAAGAGGGCGGAAGCTGAGGCCATCCCCACCGTGGAGCTTTTCAGCGATTTGTAGACCATCACGTCGATGGTGTAGGTCACGTCGAACAGCGCATTGGAATCGTGCGGCACCTGGTAGAACAGGCCGAAGTCGGAGCGGAAAATTCCGCCCATGTTCAGGATGAACATAATCACGATCACGGTCTTCATCATGGGCAGCGTGATGTATTTCGTTTGCTGCCATTTGGTGGCGCCGTCCATCACGGCCGCCTCGTAATAGGTGGGGTCGATGTTCGTAATGCTGGCAAGGTAAATCACCATGCCGTACCCGATGCTTTTCCACAGCTGAAGGAAAATGAGCAGGCCGGGCCAGTATTTCTTCTCCATATACCAGTTGACGGGCGCGTGCCCCGACGCGGCCAGAAGCTGGTTCGCAACGCCTTTGTCGTAAGAGAGGAACGCCCATACAAACACGGCGACCACAACCCATGAGAGAAAGTAGGGCATGAACATGGCCGTCTGGTAAACCTTCCCCAGGCGCCTGCTGTGCAGCTGGTTGATCATCACGGCCAGGATCACGGGCACCACGATGCCCAGCACGATAAAGACGATGTTGTACCCCAGCGTGTTGCGCAGCATGGTGACCGTGTCTTTGCTGGCAAACAGATATTTAAAATTTTTCAGGCCGGCCCACCGGCTTGTAATCACGCTCTGCACAAAATTTCCGTGAATCCTGAAATCCTTAAAAGCAATAATCACGCCGAACATCGGCAAAAACGAAAACAGCAGGTACCATACCATCGTGGGCAGTGCCAGAAATGTGAGTTCGGAATCGTCGCGCGTCCAGCGCTTCTTTTTACGGCCCTGCCGACCTGCAGCGGCACTTTTATTCCGCATTTGAATTCTCCTTTCCCAGCCCCAGTCGCAGAAGCGGGATCCCCTTGGGGCAAAATTTTTTCCGGGTCACGCTTCAAGGCAAATCCTGACCCAACCTTCAAACTAAGCATGTTAACAGGAAAGATTCATAAGAGTTCCGATGTATATTTACATTTGTTAACATGTTTAAACTGAAACTGTTTCTTATGGTACATCCATTATCACAAAAAGTCAATATATAATTTAAAAATATAGGGACTTTGCCCTACATTTTCCCTCACTATTTTTAGCTAAGCCCTTATAAAATTTACATTTTCTAAAATTTTTAACATTATAATTGATTTATCTGCATATATCTGTCTTATTTTGAAGTTAAAATAGATTTTGTTAAATAATTTATCGCAACATATTTACTAAATGGTTCTATGCCAGTCGTAATTGTATTTTCTGTCTCTCTGTTGTTTACATAAATGGTGTTTTGTTTACGGAATTGACTGGTTTCGTATTGATTCCGGTTTCTGATTATGGTATAGTAATTTTGCCTTCCCAACGAAAATATTCGGCTGTTTTATACAGCCAAAGGGGCTTCGCCATGCGTCGTGTCACATTGCAAGAGGTTGCGGACCAGCTTGAGCTTTCGAGGATCACCGTTTCCAAAGTGATCCATCATAAACCCGGCGTCTCTGTGGAAACGCAGAAGCGGGTCATCCGGAAACTGCTGGAAAACGGGTACGATAAACTGACCGAAGAACAGGTCGAGATGGCGCAAAAGCCGCAGGAGCCGGGCGTGAAAAACGTGGCGGTCGTCACGATCGCCCCCAATTTTTCGGAGTTCTGGCTCAATATCATCAACGCCATCTCCCGGACGCTGAACGTGGAAGGCTACAATTTTCTCTACACGATTCTGATAAGGGGAAAAGACAGCCGGTACGGTCTGCCGAGGACGTTCGACAAAAAGCATGTCAGCGGAGTCATCGTGGTCAATGTCTATGAGGACGACGTGATCCGTTCCATCCTGGACCTTGAGATTCCGACTGTGTTTCTGGATACGACGCCTTCCATGTTTCAGAACAGCACGAGAGGAGACGTGGTTCTGCTGGACGGCTCCCGAAGCGTTTTCGAGATTACGAACCATTTGATTGGCCTCGGCATCTCGGATTTTGGATTTATGGGCGACATCACCTACGCCCAAACCATCAGAGACCGCTGGGTCGGCTTCCGGAAAGCCCTGGATGAACGCAAGGTGCCCCTGAAGCCTCAGTACTGCTTCACAAGCAGCCCGCCGGGTCATTTTTACAGCAAAGAGGAAGTGGTCGGACATCTGAAGAAGCTGTCCTCTTTTCCGCGCGCTTTCGTCTGCGCCAACGACTTTATCGCGTTTATGGTCATCGACTATCTGAAAGAAAGGGGATACCGCGTCCCGCGGGACGTGGCAGTTTCCGGCTATGACGACATCCGGGAGAGCATCACGGCCGAGTCGCATGTGACGACCGTCCACGTCGATACGGAAATCCTCGGGCAGCGTCTGGTGCGCCAGATCCTTCTCCATCTCGCCGCGCCGGAAATGCCGCGGGAAATTATCTATATCCGCCCTCAGGTCGTCTACCGGCAGTCGACGGAGGTCTGAGCCGGCGAGACTATGTCCGCCGAAGCGGTGAAAAGCCGCCTGCTCAAACTCGACCACGGCCATATCGAATACGTTCTCGAACGCCTCGACCGCAACATCACCGACATCCGCAATATTCGCAGTATATCTCAATGACCCTATATCAGGCCCACGCGGCGCAGGTCAACCATGACTTATACCGGGCATCAGGTCGTAAGAACGTCATATCTGGATATTGAACCCTTTGTATGAAAAAATTTCTTTCCCCTGTATCAGGTTTCCTGTTTCATACAGTTCGGTAGGTCGTGTCAAGGGAAGTTCGCAATTT
>DHDF01000095.1:4377-4731 GCA_002399225.1 bacterium UBA4883 | reverse complement strand
CATCGGAGCCGACAATGTTGCTGACCACTTCGCTGCGGCCCTGAGCGGTCACTTTCGCACAGACCGAAAAAGCGCCGTGAATATCCAGGCGCCGCGGACTGGTCGCCCGGCAATTGATATATTCCACGCGCGGGAAAGCCTCAATCTTTGCATTTTCCGCCGTCTGCTTCAGGGCAATTTCTGCAGAAAAAGTATCGGTGCTGTCACAGAACCGGATTCTAGTCCCTTCCGGGTCCAGATAAAAGACCTTTACCGTGAAACCTCCCTCCAGAATCAGACGGTCACCAGAGACTGACCGTGACCCGATTTTGGGGTAGATCTGGCATTTTAAAATACGCTGTATATCCGGGCAGT
>DHDF01000095.1:1922-4207 GCA_002399225.1 bacterium UBA4883 | reverse complement strand
ATATCCGGGCAGTAATCCGGCAGGCTGATGTTGAGATCGACAGGTTGCTCCTGGCATCCGTCGAAAATGACTTCGCCGACTGCCATCGCCTCGCGGTCAAGCATATAATCCATAGAGGCCCTCTCCTTTTTTTATTTCTACGTAATTGTTATTCTAGTCTTGTCTTATTTATACCTGACGAGCGGAAAAACACCGTTAATTTTTAGAAAAAGGACCGCTCATACTTCAAGCCGCCCGGCCTTGTCTGCAAAATGAAACAGCGAGGCGCGGGAACCACCGCCTCAACGGCAGCAGTCCCGCGCCTCGCTGTTTTTTCGCTTGGTCCGGCTCACTGAATATGAAACATCCTGCGCAGCAAAAAGCTCCAGAATTTTGAACTCCGCACTACAACGACCTTCATAAAATGTATCCCTCCCGACAATATGTTCAGCACCCTTTAAAAAAGGCGATGCCCAGCGCAATAATAATCAGGGACGCAAGGAACATGATCAATCCCATCGGGCAGAAACAGGAAAGGAGCAGGCCGAGGCCAAATGCCACAATATACCGCGCCCAGCATTTTGTGTCATGCTTATGCCTACACCCCATAAAAACACCGCCCCGCCGCAGTTTTTATCTTCTAACAAACAGTATATTCGGCAGGGGAAAATCTGTGCAAAAAGAAATTTAAGGCTGAACCAGAATCAGGGCTTCTCCATTTGTCACAGAAATACGCGCTTTCTCCGCTTCAATCCGATTACTGACTCCAAGCGGATCGTCGGAATGAAGAACCGCTTTTGTAAGGGGGTATTTTAGGCCAAGATAGCTGACCCTGCACGCGGAACAGCCAAACGGGAAAACGGAGACGGTTGCACCCTTCATCCCGTCGAGGGTCAGCCGGCCCTCTGAAAGGACGAACGCCCGGCAGGAATCCCCCACCAAAACCGACTTGCAACCCTGGTTGCAAAGATACTGAAGAACGCAGAGGTTCGCATAGGAGTGGTCAAACCGCTCGCCGCCCAGCACGCCAAACAGAGCAAATTCCCGGAATCCGCGCCGGATTCCCTCTTTCACTGCTGCAAGGGTGTCGGTGTCGTCCTTTTCGATTTTCAGCCGGATGGTTTCCACCTGTTCCGGCAGTCTTCCCTCATAGGAATCAAAGTCACCGATCACCAGATTCGGCCGAATTTGAAACCGGCTGGCATTTTCCAGGCCACCGTCGGCACAGATGACAAAACAATTTTCCGGCTGATATTCCTTAAAAATTTCCTTTTTCTGTATGGGCACCGCTCCGATCACCAAACAGGTCATTTTTTGTTCCATTCTTTAATCCCGTCCATTTCCCGATACATCATAACATAGTTTTTATATCTCGACTGGCTGATTTTGCCGTCCCGGACCGCCTGCAAAATAGCGCACCCCTTTTCGCCGGTGTGAGAGCAGGAAGAAAACTGGCACTCCCCCAGGTAAGGAGCAAATTCCGGGAAGCAGAATGGGAGGTTCTCCTTTCTGGCACGGTCGCTCTTTTCCAACGTAATGGAAGAAAAGCCAGGCGTGTCAGCCACATAGCCTCCTTCTTTCAGTTTTAAAAGCTGGACTTTACGGGTCGTATGGCGCCCGCGCCCCAGTTTGCGGCTGATTTCGCCCGTCTGAAGGTGCAAACTGTGAAACATGCTGTTAAGAAGCGTGGATTTTCCGACACCGGAGTTTCCGGTAAACACCGTTGTTTTTCCCGGTAAAAGTCGCTTTACTTTTTCCACACCCTGCCCTGTCTTACAAGAAACGCTGAACCACCGGATTCCAGCGGAGGAATAAATTTTTTCCAGCGGTGTCACGGCAGCCAGATCCGTTTTTGAAAACACAAGCACCGGCTCAATTTCTTTTTCCAAAGCCGCGGCGACTATCCGATCCGTATTCAGCAGATTCGGCGAAGGTTCACAGGATGAAACGATGATCATGAGCTGATCCAAGTTTGCAACCGGCGGTCGCCGCAGAAAATTCCGGCGCGGTAGAATTTCTTCCACCATGCCGGTTCCGTCCGGCTCTGCAGAGATAGCCGCCATATCCCCGGCAAGCGGAGTGATCCCGCTTTTGCGAAAAATCCCCCGGGCACGGCACTCATAAACCCGATCGGCGGCTTCCACCGAATAGAAGCCGCCCACTCCCTGTAAAATCAATCCCCGCAGCATTCTTTCAGTCATTTGGCGAAAGCGAGCTGCCGCCGGGTCCTGCCGCGCTGGAGGGAGAGGAACTGGAAGGCTCCACATAAGAAGTCGACCAAACCTGCTTTCCCTCCCCCGTATTAA
>DHDF01000095.1:0-1761 GCA_002399225.1 bacterium UBA4883 | reverse complement strand
AGGGAATAAATATTGTATTTGCTCCCGTCCAGCGTGATGGTCAGGGTCTGCAAGCCGCTGGTTCCCGAAAAGTCAAGCTCACAGACATCATTGTAGGTTGAATTTACCGTCTTTGTCACATTCAGGTCATTGCCTACATAGGCTTTTAAAACGATATCGTGCGCTACGTTCTTCGGGAGCTGAACGTAGATGCGGATGGTTTTTTCCGACGGGCCGGAGCTGACGATCAGATTGACCGTGCTGCCCTGGTTCACCTTGACCCCGTTGAGCGGATCGGTTTCAATGACGGTTCCCGCAGCTTGGTCACTTGCCTGTTCCTTCACGCTTCCGGCCGTCAGTCCTGCGTCCGAGATGGTCTTTCTGGCATTTTCCAACGTTTCGCCCGCCACGTTTGGCACCGGGATTTTCTGGATATCTTTGCCCGAGCTGACATAAACCTTGATTACATCTTTTCCGGCCGTAACCTGCGTTGCCGCCGGCGGATCCGTCCGAATCACAATACCCTTGCCAACGGTGCCGCTGGTCACCGGTTGGATCTGATACCTCAGCCCTAGTTTTTTAAGTGCGGCTTCCACCTCTGCCTGGGATTTTCCGGAATAATCGTCCAGCGTCAGCGTCTGGCCGCCGCTGCTCACAGTCAGCGTAACCGTTGCATTGGCTTTGACCTTCGTTTCCGCCGCTGGAGACTGCTTCAGAATCTTTCCCGCTTCCTCATTCGAATCGCTCTGCTGCACCTCTTTAAACGTAAATCCGCTGTAAGAAGAATTGCCTTTCACATCGTTGATATTCTGGCCCACAAAATTGGGAAGGATGACATCCTTTACGCCGGGATTCATATGGTGCACTAGCGCATAGACTCCAAGACCGATGGCGGCAATTAGAAACGCGGCGGCAATGCCGGCAACAACCAGAACGGAAACCGGCCTTTTCTTCCGCGCCGGCTTTTCCTCCGCCTCTTCTTCATAGTCATAGTTATCATTGTAGTTTGGCTGTTCATTGTTTTTCACGGTATTAATCGCATCAATGTATTTCGTCGGCTTCTCATCAATAAAATATTTATACTGAAACTTCGTGCTTGGATTTCTCCTGAAAATTTCTATATCCCGAAGCATCTCCGCAGCGGACTGGTAACGCCGCTCCGGATTTTTCTGCATGGCTTTCAGAGTAATCTCTTCCAGGCCTTCCGGAAGAGAGGGGTTCAGCTCACGCAGGGGTTTGGGATCGGTCTGCAGTTGCATAATGGCAACCGAAACCGCACTGTCCGCTTCAAAAGGAAGCTGCCCGGTCAGCATCTCATACAGCATAACCCCGACGGAATAAAGATCCGTTTTTTCGTCCGTCCGGTCTCCGCGCGCCTGCTCCGGGGCAATGTAATGCACCGAACCGATTGCTTTGTCCGTCATGGTCCGGGTTTCGCTTCTGGAAAAACGGGCAATCCCAAAATCCGTGACCTTGATGGTGCCATCCTGAAGCAGCATGATATTCTGCGGTTTGATGTCGCGGTGAATAATCCCCTTTTCATGTGCATGCTGAAGCGCGCGCAGAATCTGTACGGTAAAATGAAGGGCTTCTTTCCATTTGATTTGTTTTTGCTGATCCAAATATTCTTTGAGAGTAATTCCGTCAATATATTCTTCTACGATATATTGAATCCGGTCACCGAAGCTGACATCGTAAACTTTTACAATATTGGGGTGGGACAAAACGGCAATCGCTTTTGATTCATTCTTAAAGCGTCGGATAAATTCTTCATTACCTAAA
>DHDF01000039.1:2688-2999 GCA_002399225.1 bacterium UBA4883 | reverse complement strand
TCCGGGAAGAACTCGGCCTGCCGATTAAATTTATCGGAGTCGGAGAAAAAATAGACGATTTGCAGCCGTTTGACGCGGATCAGTTTGCAAGTGCGTTGTTCGAAAGGCAGGGAAAAGCGGATGAAGCTGATTCTGGCAACGCATAATTTGGGCAAAGTCGGGGAGTTTCAGCGGATTCTGTCTCCTCTTTCCGTGTCGGTCGTTACGGCGGAGCTCAGCGAAGTGGAAGAAACCGGGCGGACTTTTGCAGAAAATGCGAGGCTCAAAGCGGAAGCCGCATGCCGGGAGACCGGGCTTCCTGCCGTTGCGGA
>DHDF01000039.1:0-2541 GCA_002399225.1 bacterium UBA4883 | reverse complement strand
TGCGGATGATTCCGGCCTTGCGGTGGACGCCTTGAATGGTGCGCCGGGCGTTTATTCGGCCCGTTACGCGGGGGAGGGGGCAAGCAGCGCCGACCGAAATCAAAAGCTGCTCCGCGCTTTGCGGGATGTTCCCGCCGAAAAGAGGGGCGCGCGATTTGTCTGCTCCATCTGCTGTGCTTTTCCAAATGGAGACAGCATCACGGCGCACGGCGAGTGCGAAGGGTCCATCGCCTTTGCCCCACGAGGCAGCGGAGGCTTCGGTTACGATCCGCTTTTTCTGGTTGGAGAAAAGTCGTTCGGAGAGCTTTCCGGAGAAGAAAAGGACCGCATCAGCCATCGCGGCCGTGCCCTGCGCGAATTTGCCGAAAAACTGAGACAATATGAGGAGCAATCAAAATGCTGACTGGAAAACAGCGCGCTTACCTGCGCTCACTTGCAAACCCGATTAACACGATCTTAATGGTAGGGAAGTCCGGGATCGGGGAAGATCTGATTCGACAGGCAGACGAGGCCCTGACCGCAAGAGAGCTGATCAAAGGCAGAGTTCTGGAAACTTCCCCTGTGCCCGCTCGGGAAGCGGCGAATCAAATTGCCCGGGCGACGCACTCCGAATCCGTTCAAATCATTGGTTCCCGGTTCGTTTTATACCGCGAAAATGAAAAGGATCCGAAAATAGTACTTCCCAAACCGGTGAAAAAGTAATATGATAATAAGAATAAGGGAGTGCCGGGCAAAGCAATGCAGAAGTTAGTGATTTTGGGCGGGACGTTCAATCCGGTTCACTATGGACATCTGCAGTTGCTCCGTCGTTTTGTGCAGAAGATCGGTGCGGACCGTGCTCTGCTGATCCCGACGGGCACCCCGCCACATAAGATAGCACCGGATCTGGCGCCGGGAAAAGACCGGCTTGCCATGTGCCGCCTGGCAGTGCAAAGGGACGGATTCGAAGTCAGCGACATTGAGATCAAGCGAAGCGGTCCAAGCTATACGGCGGACACTCTTCTCGCCGTGAAACGGGACAACCCCGAGTCGGAACTTTATTTTATCATGGGCGAGGATATGTTTCTGACACTGCAAGACTGGTACAAATCGGAACTGATTTATTCTCTGGCGACGATCTGCGCTGCGCCTCGGAGCGATCATGGGTGCAGGGCTCTTAAAGCCTATGCCGAAAAGATCAAAAGGCGGGGAGCGAAAACGATCATCTGTAATCTTGATTTTCTTCCGATTTCCTCCACAATGGTTCGTTCCGCCGCGTGCAGGGGAGAGAACCTGTCAACGTATGTTCCGGTTTCGGTTGCCGACTACATTTACCAACATCATCTGTACTCGGAGGAATCAAATTGAATTTTGAGGCTTACAAAACGGCAATCCGCGGTCTGCTGGGGGACAAGCGCTATAAACATTCGCTTTGTGTTTCCCGCATGGCGGTGCATCTGGCCCACCGGTACGGTGCGGACGAGAAAAGGGCAGAGACTGCGGGAATCCTTCACGATATTATGAAAGACCTTCCGCGGGAAGAGCAGAAAAAACTTTTGCGGAAGTATGAGCTTCCGCTGACCGAAGTAGAGCAGAATACCCCGAAGCTTTGGCATGCGATTCTCGGGGCGGAATACATTCGCAGGGAACTCGGGGTGACGGATCCCGAAATTCTGGAAGCTGTTCGCTACCACACAACGGGGCGGGAGAATATGACGCTGCTGGATAAAATCCTGTTTGTGGCGGATTTTATTTCGGATGACAGAGATTACCCTGGAGTAGATGAGATGCGAAAGGCAGCAAAAAACAGTCTGGAAGAGGCGATGATCGATGGGATTGCGTATACCGTGAAGGATCTTGCGGAGGCAAAGCGGCCGATTCATCCCGATACGATCGCGGCCTATAATCATACGATCTTGCAGAGTCGTTTATAAAATACGGAATCAGAAAGGTTGTTGGGAATGACGTCACTGGAATTAGCCGTGCGGGCTGCAAAAGCGCTGGACAGCAAAAAAGCGGAGGACCTAAAAGTAATTGGGATCCGGGATGTGTCGGTCCTAGCCGATTATTTTGTTCTTGCAACCGGCACAAGCAGCACGCATGTCAAGGCACTGGCGGAGGAAACGGAATTTCAACTGGAAAAGGACGGGGTCCGGGCCAACCATAAAGAGGGCTACCGCTCCAATTCCTGGGTCCTTTTGGACTACGGGAGCGTCGTAGTTCATGTGTTTACAGAAGAATCCAGAAAATTCTATGACCTAGATCGGCTTTGGCAGGACGGTGAAACCGTGGATCTATCCAAATCTTTACATTAGCTGAAACCGCAGTTTTAACTGCGCAAACGATACAAAGCTTAGGGGCGTATGAATCGATGAAATATGATCATAAACAAATTGAAAAAAAATGGCAGGATCGCTGGGAAAACGCAGGGGTATTTCATGCTTCCGACAGTCATGAAAAGCCAAAATATTATGCGCTGATCGAATTTCCTTATCCGTCCGGGCAGGGGCTTCATGTGGGGCATCCCCGCTCCTACACGGCGATGGATATCATCGCGCGCAA
>DHDF01000079.1:5673-11819 GCA_002399225.1 bacterium UBA4883 | reverse complement strand
AAAATTATTTTCCAATATTATACACTTTTTCTATGTATTATACAAGATTTTTACATGTTTTCTGTGGCCTTCACTCAATTGTCCATTAAAAAAATAGGCCCCCGGATTGCTCCGGAGGCCATTGCTCTGTCTATGCCGTTTTCTGCGTGGGATTACGCTGCGCCCTTGCTGCCGGCCGGGGTCTGTGCCGTCCCGCCGACCACCTTTTGCGCCGCCTGCACCGCTTCGACGGCGGACTGCAGTGCCCTTGCCGCCGTGTCCTGCGCGTCTTTTGCTGTGCCGGACTTTGCCACCAGTGTTTCCGCCGTCAGGGCTTCCCTGCCCTTGTTGACCTCACCGGCCACAGCCTGCCGGAGCTGCCCAATCTCGTCATCCGCGATGCCGGGGATCGCCTTTTTGATCATCTTCGCAAATTCGGCCTGCTTGTTTTGAATCGTCTTCTCCAGTGTAGGAGTAATCCGGAAGTCCTCATCCACCGCACCCCACATCTGCCGGGCAACGGACAGATGCTGGTTGTATGTATCCGCGCCCATTTTGGCGACAACGGCATCTTTCTTTTTTTGGATGAAAGACACTGCCGCGTCGCCTACACCTTTAATCACGGCTACCAACACCGCGACAACTGCCGTGATAGCAACCGGGACAATTGCATTGATAATTTGCTGTACCATAAAATATTACCTCTTTCCGCCGGGATTGACCGGCTTTTATTTTTCAGGTTTTTCATTGTCAATTCCGATTTTTGTTTCAACAACAGCAATTCGGGTTTCGTGGTTGGAGACAGCACCCTCTATTTTGGCCATCCGTTCCCCAATTCCCGACACACCGTCCTTGATGTCCTTCAGGTTCTGGGTTGTTTCACCCTTCCACTGTGCGTCACTGCTGATGCGTTTATCCCTCCCGGCAAGCCAGCCCGCAAGGCCGACAAAGCACCCAACCAGCGCGATCAGCATACCGATATCGACTGCTCCCATGTTTACCACCTCACTTAATTTTTACCACAAACCGCTTGAGCGGCTGCTCTCCCGGCGCGGCGGTATAAACGCCCGCCTCGCTGCCGGGTTCCCCGACCGCGCAAAGATGCCAATAATCCGCGTCCATTTCCCGGCGGCAGTGCATGAGCTGTACTACTCCGGGCGTTCCGATCGTGACCGTCGGCTACTGGTTGCTGACCGTCTTAAAGGTGTAGTACCCGCCACGCGGAATCGTGACGTCCATCGTCGTATCGATCTGGACGGAGGTCTGCTGCGCCTCAAAATCCCGATAGCTCACGTTAAGATCGACATGCCCGGATATGCCGCTGATCTGCCCGTCGCTTGCATACTGCCACATGTCGCAGAGAGCGAAGCGGTCGGTGTTGGCGGGCGTTGCGTTAGTGTACCAGGCAAGCCAGATCCGCAGGCCCGCCGCTTTGCACCGGGCCGTGTCGATATACGTGCCAAACCAACTCTTACTGGAGTAAACATAGACCGGGCAGGTATAGCCAGCCGCGCGGATTGCCTTGTAGATCGTGACGATGCGGTCCGTGATCTCTGCCTTGCCGAGGCCCGATATCTCCGTGCTTCCGGCGGACGGATTCTCGACGTCGATTGCTAAACAGATGGGCTTGTACGGTTTGATCGCCGCCAGAAAGTCCCGGCACTGCCGGTCAATTGGTGTAGACCGCAGAAAGTGATAGGCCCCGACCGGGAGCCCCGCCGCTTGCGCCGCTCCGATGTTGGCCTTAAAGCACGGGTCCGTATAGTCGACCCCCTCCGTCGCTTTGAGGATGGCATACCGGATTCCGGCGGCTTTGACCCGCTTGAAATCCGGGTTGCCCTGGCGATGAGATATGTCGATGCCCTTGATTGCTGTCATATGGAATCCCCCTATCTGCCCTCCCAGAGGCCGTGCTTTGACCCGCGGGAGGGCAAAATTTTAGCCGCCCCAAATCGGAGCGGCTTGTTATGTGGTTGTCGTGCTGTAATCCGTGCCGGTGATCTGCTTGTACTGGCCAGCATCAATCCAGCCGAAAACAGACACGGCCTTTTTCAGGTTCTCGGCCGGCAGACGTTTACTGTCAAACAAGCGTTTTAGTGTGTAATACATTATTTCGCCCCCAGTGCAGACAGAGCTAAAGCGTCAACGCTGCTTTGCAGTTCCGCTATTTGCAGCTCCGCATAGGTTTTCTGCGCCAGCGTGACGCAGAGCCGGTTCTCCGTGACTGCTGGGCTGTCCGTCGTAGCCGAAGTGACCTCCACCGGTTTGAGCGCCAGCTCCGTCCGAATACTGTAATTGTCATGCTCGTACTGCTTGTCTCCATCGATGATGGTCAGCTTGCCGGTCTTTGTTGGGTCGACGGTCAAGGCGTCCAGCGCGTCGAATGTGGTCTTGCTCTTATCGATCTGGATTTCCAGAGAGTCGCGCTGCGCGCCCTGAAAATATGTAGGTTTGCCTTTGACGGCCAGCGCGTCGAGCGTGGTGCCGTCGTTAAATTTGATCTGCATAAAATGTATGCCTCCTTATTGATCGGATGTGCCAGAGTTATTTAATAAAAAGCTATTATTGATTTTAACCACTACGGCGCTGCCCCCTCGAGGGTTATCTCTTTTCCGGCAATCGAAATAGGAATAAACTCGTATGCTATCAACAAAGCCCAGATCGGAATATGATACAGGAGATCGATTGCTATAGTATATACCAGATCTGTCAAGTAGTTTATAACTATCACCGTGTTTACGTATATATACATTACCTTGAGCCCAGTCTTCATCGCCTGAGTAATATTCGATATACTTAATTGATAATTGATTAATTCGTATCGGTTCCGTAAAAGTATACTCGACAGTTTCGTCTATCCGACCACCAATTTTCCCAATTTCATCGACAAAAGTACTTGCCGTTTCTTCTTTAGTGGGACCAAATTCCATATCGTAAAAATCCTCTGAAAAAGTCTTATCTACATTTACCGTATATGTCCACATCACTGCTCCACTGTAGACCTTCCTTGTTACACCGCCGACATTCGCCCATAAACTTTTGACCTCACGGGTCACGCCGTTGACATTGGCATACAGCTTTTTAACTTTGCGGCTGGCCCCGCCGACGGAGCCGTACAGCTCCGCGCTCATGGCCGATCACCCGCAGGGGTTGGGCAATATGTACAATTAGTTACATATGCACCCCCCCCCCATCCAATTTTTACCATTTTGTTCATTTTCACAATGGCCTCCTATAGGCTTAAATTTTAGATGAAGATGAAAGAGATGAGCCGCTATTATTGAGTAAAAATGTATCATTGATAATAAGTTTTACTCGTGTGCGAGAAAAGTCTATCGTCCTATAGACATTTGCATGAAGCGTTATATCAATGGAAGTTACATCTTTTTTGACGTTGTAATAATTTGTATGGTCTCCGTCAAAATCATAGAGATCGCATAATTCTTGTTTATCAAGACTAATATAGAGACTACCCGTACAATCAAATATATGAGAGAAATCTACTTGAATGTTGTCAATCCATAAAGGCTCCGCGAAAACATAAACAACCTCTATTTCCGCGGAAGATGGGTCATAAATGGACTTACCTTCCGCGCTCCCTTCTAAATAAGCGGAATATTTATCAGTTACGCCACCATTTTCGAACCTAGCATCATGAAATGTGCTAGCATGAGAAGTATATGTCCATGTTGCTGGCCCCGCGCTATTATAAATCTTCCTTGCCACCCCGCCGACGTCCGCCCACACCGTTTTCAGCTTACGGTTCGTGCCGCTCACATTCCCGTACAGTTTTGAGGCTTTCCGCGCCGCGCCACTGACATTGCCGTAAATACCCGTGCTCATTACTCATACACCGCCCAAATCTCACCGTCCACGACCGAACCCGGTTCGGAGGTGTGGAACGTAATGAAAGGAAGATGCAACACTGTTCGCGCAGTTCCATAATATGTTGGGAGTTCGGGTACATAGCCATAGCGGATATCTAATGCACCCGGGTTTGGCAACCTACTGGGCCCAACATACAGCACCTTGATGTTTACGTTCACAACACCGATCACAATACTGTTACCGTCCCATGCTCCGGTCGTCAGTGCAGAGCCATTCCGCGTATGCAGTGTATAGGCCGTGCCGTCAATCGTGACGGTATCTCCAGCAACATAATGAGTTGTCGGGATAAACATCACGGGGACTTTGCCCTCCGTCGCCGTCATCCCGGTCAGGGCGTAAACCGTGCCGGACTTTGTACAGGCCAGCGTCGTCACGTGGACGGTCTGGTCGGATTTGTGGGTGTTAATCAGGTTCAGTAGATTCCCGGCGGTGTTCTCGTCCAGAACCTCTTTAAGGCCGTTAACCCATGTTGTAAATCCAGCCTCGTTGGTCGACCGGAACCGCGCTAGATCGTCCGCAATCTGGTTATAAAACGTCCCCGTCTTGATGTGGTCCACCACCGCGTGAACAATGCCGCAGACATCGTTGTCCAGCCGGGTGTCGCGACTCAGACTTTGTGTGATCGCCGTCGTGCCGGCAGGAACGGAGATATTGGCGAGGCAAAGCTCATATTTATCCGCGTCTCTTTGCAAAGTCGGCGCCGCTGCGGTGCTGGCAAAAGCACCTTTTTTGATCTGTGCCGTAATGCTTCGTGCGCCATAGTCAAGGCAAATAACAATTCGGTCAATCCGGCTCAGCGTGCCGTCCGCCGCGTCGATGGCAAAGGCCAGTGCCTGGTCGTTCAGATAGTTTTTACCATTAATCCATGCAGGACCCGGCTGCAAAACAACCGACATTGCACTGCCATCCGCTGTCACCTGTAAATTTGTTCCGCCAGCAAAGACCCCGTTAGATATCAGGTTTTCCAGGTGCCGGTCCCAGTCTTCTGCCTTGTACAGTCGATCTGGCTTCCCATTTTTGTCTAATATTGCATCAAAAAATCCGCTGTATTCCAATTAGTTCACCACCCTGTACGTTTTATGATTGATATATTTTCGCAAGCTCGGGATGCTGGTCCCGAACGTTACTTCCATCGAATTGCCCCCCGCCTCATAGATTTCTTTGACTTCCGTTATCTGTGCGTCCATCGTGAGGCCCCACTTTTTCGACCGGGTCGTTACCGTGTCGCCAAGGTCATAATCCGTGCCATATACAAACGGATGGTCATGGACAACTGAAAATTCGAAGGCCTTTGCGGGCGCGGATTCCGCAAGCTTTTGAGTTCCCTTGCTGATAAGTTCCGCCGCGTTTGCCGCGTCGGAGCAGTCCAGAAAGGTTTCCATGCGGTCCAACCCCGATGCGCTTCCGACAGACTGGATCAGTCGGTTTGCATCTTCTCCCGCTCCGCCCGCATAGCCGACCGTCGCGGCATTTAACCACGATTGAATAAAATGCGGCGTTTTAATATCCGAAAATTCGGTCGAGAAAATTACGGGCGGGAGCGTATCCTGCCCTGCCGTTAAGTTGCGGCCTTGCATTACATCAAACACCATTTGCTCATTGGAAAGGTCGAGCGTCACGTCCCACCCGAGTTTCGCATATTGCCCGACCTGTTCCAACGCTTCCGCGAGGTTATCAAACCGGAACCTCCACTGATCGGATGCGCCGCGTCCCTGATCGGCGGCAATCACCAGATGGGGAATTTTCCGGTCGGCATCAATCGGATTGACGCAGTGCGCGTTGACGAAGTGCTTCATAATAGCTTCCTGCGAACCGCTGTAACTGTCGTACCCGTCGCCATCCGTAGCCGGAACGATGATTCTTTGCCCGCAAACGCCTTTCAGCGTCGGCCCCTTAATGGTCAGCGTGTCGGTGCTGTCACCGTTCTCATCAATTTCGTTTTCCCGGTGCCGGACAATGCCGACGCGCTTTTCATCCTTTCCCAGCATAATCAGGTTCCCATTTTGCAGTGCGCCAGTGTTGGCCTTGTTGATGTTGATATGTAATTCAAATTCTCCCGTGCTGTAAAACCGCCGGGTAAACTGCAAACTTTCATAATTGCGAATTTCCCCCAACAATTCAAAATTCGGTGAAAGGATTCTAACAGACGGTGCTTCCATATTCATGCCCCCACATATTTCGGTGTGTAATAGATCGCACATTCCAAATTATCGATTCCGCTTTCCGTGTCGTACCGTAAGAGGTTGTCGCCGGGTGCGAGCTGGAAAAAGTCGGATTCG
>DHDF01000079.1:5226-5543 GCA_002399225.1 bacterium UBA4883 | reverse complement strand
CGGATTCGATGTCAATGTAATTCATCACGTTCGTTTCCACCCCGCCGTGATTCATCCGCACGGTTTCATTCCCGAGCGCGGTGTTAATGATAATTTTGTCTCCGGCCGCCATCGTCCGCTTGACTTTCATCAGCTCCCGGGTGTTGACATTCAAAATAGATGGCTTCTCTACCGTCGCTAGTGCGGTAAATTCAATTCGCAGTCCGCAAGGTACATCGCCGGGGTTATAGGCATTGACGATTAAATTGCTGACACGGTGACCCAACTCGATTCCAACATTCTGTGGGATCGAAAAAGGGAAGGAAAAGTCGCCCATC
>DHDF01000079.1:4722-5113 GCA_002399225.1 bacterium UBA4883 | reverse complement strand
AGTCGCCCATCCAAAGTGCGATTCCCATTTTAGTTTCCTCCGTGTCGAGCCAGTACGGATCCGGACAGAAAAGCTGAATCAGTATTTGCATCCCACATCCCACCCGGGGCTTCACCGTCGGTTCCCCATCGACGACACATGGAATCGCGCGGGTGCCTGCGTCATTGGTGTATTGGAGTGTTCCGGACAGTTTTGGCGAAAAGATCGCAAACAGTTTCCGCCGCTTTTGATATAAATCGTCAACGCTATCCCCGTGAATGGTTAGCGTTATGGATGGAGCGCGTTCCTCCAGCAATTGGCTTTCGACCGTTTTCCCATCCTGCCCCGGCGCCGATGTGGTGATTAGATTCGATTTTGGCGCGCCGGCGTCAAAACTGTTCAGGATATACGG
>DHDF01000079.1:4399-4542 GCA_002399225.1 bacterium UBA4883 | reverse complement strand
CTGTTCAGGATATACGGAGGGGCGCCGCCGATCGTGACGGTGCCCCTGCCGCTTGTAAAAACAAGTTCTTCCATATTTTTCATCCCACCTGAAAGAGTGCCCGCCGCACCGCCGCCGTAGCCTGCCGCGACTGCTGAGATGCG
>DHDF01000079.1:3717-4259 GCA_002399225.1 bacterium UBA4883 | reverse complement strand
CGCGACTGCTGAGATGCGGACGAAGCCCTCGGGCTTGTGATGTTGACATTGATATTGTTAACCCGCGAATTATTATTCGTCGTGAAGCTGCTCCGGCTCCGGGTTGCGACCTTCGCTGCCTTAGCCTCAGACAAGGCATCCAGGGCACTGTTCCGCGCGGAAGAAATGGCCTCGTCAATGGAGGCAATCTCCGATTTAATCGTGTCGATTGCCGGCCGGAATCCTTCAGCGAGTTTATCCCCCAGCGTCTGGCCGGTCAGCTTGTAAGTATCGCTGTAGGAGTTCAGCAGGGAAATAATCTCGTCCTGACTATTTTTCATGATCATCTGCTCTGCCTGCGCTTCCAGTCGGGCGTCCTCCGTCATCTTTGAGTAGGTATTTTTAACCGCTTGCAGCTGATTGTTCAGCGATTTTTTCCGGGCATTGTAGATTTTCGTGATATGGCCTAACTCCGCCTGCTGCTCTTCCTGCAAGGCGGCTTTCTGCTGGTCAAGATTAGTCTTAACCGCCGCCATTTGATTGTTGAGGGCGGCCTTTTTGTC
>DHDF01000079.1:0-3626 GCA_002399225.1 bacterium UBA4883 | reverse complement strand
TTGTTGAGGGCGGCCTTTTTGTCCGCCAGTGCCTCACTGTCAAGCTCTTTTTGATAGGCCGTCTGTTCTTCGGTGAGTTGCTTTTGCAGCTGGGCCGTGTTGTAAGCGCCGTGGCTGTACTTGATTTGAGATTTGAGGTCGCTGATTTTATCCGTGTAGCCTTTGCGGGTTTCCGCCCGGCTGTCGGCTGTTTTCTGAGCGTCCAGCGCATCAAGCTCTTTCTGGATCGCTGCGGTCGTGGCATTGGCGGCGTTCTCCGCTACCTGAATCTTGTCGGAATAAACGTCGTTGATGGTATCTTCCGATTTGGTTTTCCAGTCCTCCAGCTTACTCAGCTGCTTATTGATGTGAGCCTCCTGTGCCTGCTCTTCCTGATCGTATTTTTTCTTGAGGTCGCTTTTGATCTCATCCGCAAGGCTGTTTACATTGGAAGTAAAGTTTTTGCGGTCCTGAATTTCCTGGTCCAGCTCGTCCTTCGACGCCTTTCCGATCCGCTCTATTTCCGTGATTTCTTGATTGGCCTGCCGTTTCCGCAGCGCTACTTCCCCGCTGAGAGCCTGCCTTTTCTGGTTGTACTCGGCCTGTATGGCGGCGCGCTGCTCCGCCGTTGCGTTTTGCAGAGCCTTTGTTTCCTCCGCGTTCAGCGTCTGCGACCGGGTATTAATCTCCCCAAGTGCTTTCGCAAGGTCGGCCTTAACCTGCTGAACGTGCTGGGCAACCAGCTGCGCAGCCGCTTTGGCGGCGTCGGCCGGTTTGGCGCTGTTCTTGCTGATCGTGTCAGCAAGAAGCTGCATAAAGTCGAGGCCGTAAGTATCTGCGTCGGACAGCGGGCCGACATCCGGAACCGAAAAATGCAGATAGTCCCTGATATTCTGGGCTACATTCCCGACCGCTGTTTTGACGTGGTCGGCGGCGGATTTGATTCCGTTGGCGATCCCGTCAATCAGGTCTTTGCCCCACTGAACAGCCTCACTTGGCAAGCTCTTAATCCAATCAATTGCTGCTCCAATTCCAGTTTTTATAGCAGTAACCACATTGTTAATCGTGCTGTTCACTCCGTTTTGCATTGAGGTGAACATATTTGCGCCGACCGTGTGGAGCGTGCCGGGGAGATTTTGAAACCATGAAACCACAGAATTCCAGATGTTAATAATTCCGGCTTTGATCGTATTACACAGATTACTGATTGTGGTCCATGCGTTTGTAATTCCGGATGTTATTGACTGCCAGAGGTTTGAAAAGAATCCAGGAAGCGCATTCCAAAAAGTCTTTACGCCGTTTGAAATTGTGTTCCAAGTATTCGTAAAAAAGGTAACGATATTGTTCCATGCCAGAGTAATGTTTGACGTGATATGCTGCCAAGCCGTTTGGAAAATGGATGTAAGCGTTTCGGTAAACCCTTTGCAAAACTGTGTTATACCGTCCCATATTTGCTTTAGCGCGCTCTGAATGTTGGTCCAGATGCGAGATAGATCACTGCCCATTTGACTGAAATTGCCCGTTACCAAATCACAGATCAGCAGTACCGGAGTCAGTACAATATTTTTAATTAATTTCCATGCTCCGGAAAGCATAGTCTTGATACCATTCATGATGTTGGAAAGCCCCGTCTGCATGTTCCGCCAGAAATCTAAAATGCCGTTTTCTAGCCGAACAATTGCTTTTACAGCCGTCGCAATTCCATTCCATGCGGCTGTCAGGACGGCTTTTACTTTATTCATTGCGGCGGTTATTCCAGCTTTCAGGCTGTTAAGCGCTGTCACAAGCCCGGTTTTTACTGCGGCCATTGCCGAAGTTATTCCAGCTTTAAGGCTATTCCAGATGCCTATAACTTTTGATTTTGCGGAATTTAAAGCATTCGGAATCGTCTGTGTAAAGAACCCGGAAATTGTCGTGACAAAGCTTTGTGCGGTACTTTTTACGGCCGCAAAAGCATTCAGCACCCAATTATGGAATGCCTTGTTATGATTAAAGAGAATCACGAGAGCCGCAACAAGAGCAGCAATCAGAGTGATAACAATACCGATCGGGTTAGCCTTCATGGCGGCATTTAAAAGGTTTGTCGCAACAGTAGCTGCATTTGTCGCAACAGTAGCCGCCCCTTGTGCGACTGCGTGAGCAATATTCGAGGCGGTATTTTTTATCGTTGCTGCACTGAGCGCCATTGTGGCGAGCGTCGTATTCCCTTTTGCCGCGGCAAGAGCTGCTTCACCAGCTGCCAGCCCATCCTTTGCTATCGCCGCTTTAACGGTCAGCGCGTTGTTTACAGCCTGCACGACATTTGCAGTCAGCATAGCAACTTTCCACACTCCGACCGCCGACGCAATCCCGATTACAAGATTTTTCACCAACTGCCCGTGGCTTTCAATCCAGCCGAAAACAGTTTTTATGCCATTTCCGACAGCGGTAAAAGCAGCAACAATTTGCGCTTTGTGGGCCATAACCTGAGTCGCAAGGCCCTGAATGCCCTTCACAAACGACGGCAAAATGTTCTGTACGATCGGCAGGACTGCCCCCATGATCTGGACACCGGCGCTCTTGACGTTGTTCTGCATGATCTGAATTTGCCCGGTAAGCGTGGAGCCCGCCGCTTTTGCACTGCTGCCATATTCCTTTTCAAGCTCTTGCAGGATGATTTTCTGTGCCCCGGCAGTATTGCCCGCCTTTTCCATTGCCTTTATGGTCTGGATTTGCGAAGCCGTAAACGTCACACCGATACGCTGCAATTTCGTATATCCCTTTGCAGGGTCATTCAGTGCTTTGCCTAACTGCAGAGCTGCTTGCGTAGCGTCCATGTGCATGGCCGTCGCCATGTCTTCCGTGGCCTGTATGGCCTGCGGAAATACGTTGCTTTTGAGGTTGGTAAACGTCAGGAGCATGTTTTCCGCTTTTTCAGTCGTTTCAGCAGAATAGGTTGTAACTTTACTTTGTGCTTCTGCTAATCCGACAAGCTGCTCTTTTGTCATGCCGGAAGCGTCGCCCGTGGATTTTAATACAGCGCTCATCTGTGAGAGATTCTTTTCAGCAGCGTCCGTATCTTCAATAACCTCTTTCAGAGACATACCCGCTACGATTCCGGCGATTGCACCCGAAATTGAACTCTTGAGATTATTAAAATGTTCCCGGATATTGGATGTAGACTGCCGGGATTTTTCGGCCATCTCCATGAACGACTTTCCGAGTCGTCCCGCTGCCGAAGAATTTTCCTTTTCATCTTTTTGAGCGGCTTGAAGAGAAGAGCCGTACTTCTTGAGCTGTCCTTCGGTACTGGAAATCTTCTTTTCCATGTTGTACATCTGATCGGCAAGGCTTTTCTGCTCTTTTTCGTGATTTCCCTCTGATTTTGACAAAAGGTCATATTCGGTATGGAGCCTGTTAAGAGCTTCCTTTTGCAAGTCGAGCTTTTTCCGTAAAGATTCCGTACGCTCAGAAAGCCCTTGCGTCGACGCACTCCAGTTTCCCATTACAGCGGCAGAGGCCCGAAATGACGTTTCAATCTGCTTCATTTGCTTTCTTAGTTCCATTACGCCCTTTTTAAATGCTGTCGTATCGAGGCCAATTTTTGGCATTAAATCATCCGACATATTCGTCGCCTCCTAAAAATGGGCATAAGAAAAGCACCCTCC
>DHDF01000080.1:8001-8579 GCA_002399225.1 bacterium UBA4883 | reverse complement strand
GCGGGATCTCGGCGTTTTTTTTAAACGGGCTTACTATGATTTTTTCTGAGATGAAAATTTTGGGCCTGATTCTGATTTTACAGTCTGGAGTCCGGGATCCCGGTTTTCATCTCGGGAATGGAATTCTGGGAAAATCCGGTCCGCGTTTTCTGCGAAACACCGCCGCTTTTATCCTCCCGTTCCGGGATGAAATTCCGGATATATCCGACTTTCTGCTGCTTATTCAGCCGCGGATTTTTTCCTCTTCTCTCTGTTTTCCGGGTAAAAAAAAGCGGAAGGCGGCCCAACTTCAGGTACGCCTTCCGTGTGATTCCGGGCCTTTTCGGCCTTTCAACATCGCAGAAAGCGACGGCGGCACATGCACATGCACATTAGGAACTGAAAGTTTCCTGCCGACTGCATGGAATTCATTCTGCACAGTACGGTGCTTTTCATCATCTTTTATCCTTTCCCAGCAAATTCAGCTGCACTATCCGGTTCAGCACTGTGTCTATCCGGTACGGCGCTTCCAATACCCTCAGGCCTTTCCCTAAAAGGTACTCTGCCGCCGCTGGACCGATCCGGCTGACCAGAACCGC
>DHDF01000080.1:7519-7879 GCA_002399225.1 bacterium UBA4883 | reverse complement strand
TCAGCCGGACTTTGTCAAACTCCGCGGTATCGTGCCCCAGCGTCCTCCGGATGTCGCGCCGCTCAAAAAACTTCCAGCCGTCCGGGCGGATATCGTAAAGATAAAATACCTGAGCCTGCCCGAAATGCAGATTGACCGTTACGCCGTCGCTGCTCGCCACAGCGATTCTTCCAGGGATTCTATCTTTCCTCATCAGCGGTAGGTGCCGAGAACCCGGTCGTAAATGTCTTCAATGGCGCGCAGACCGCCATTATATCCGGCGTATCCGCAGTTGAGCACCAGCCGGTACTCCACCGGGACGCCCAAAATGAGCAGGTCCGCGTTCAGATCTTTTGCCAGGTCCCGGTCCCAGCCGCTGCC
>DHDF01000080.1:4369-7394 GCA_002399225.1 bacterium UBA4883 | reverse complement strand
GCCGCTGCCGAGGATCAGCGCCCGCGTTCTGTTTTCATCTTCCCGTATTTTCTGCTGAATCACTCCGCCGTCCGTCTCAAATTCCACAGGGACGGACCGGCGATCGGAGAGGTGCGCGAACTCCCCGCGTATTTCGTCCCGGAACCTCTCGGGAGTATTGTCGACCACAAACTGCCGGGCGGGCAGGATTCCAAGCTCGTTGAGGAGGTATTTTGCGAACCCGACCGCGTAGGACGCGTCCAGAATGGTATAAAACCGCCTTGGAAGTCCATACCGGAACTCCAGAAGAAAGTCTGCCACGCGTTCGACAAAGGAATAGAATATCCGCTCTTCGCGGCAGATAAAATTTTCCACACGCGTTTTGTCGAGGTGTCCGAATTCCGCCACCTGCCGCAGAAACCGGCTCGTTTCGATACCGCCGATCGGAAGATACGGAAAATGAAAATAAGGCGTGCCGTATTTCTTTTTCAGGTGTTCCGCGATGCCGAGACCGACCCACGAGCTCGCGACAATGTTAAATTCCGCGTTTGGAATGTTTCTCCACTCTTCGAGACCGCCGGATTCCTGCCCAAAGAGGATGTTTGCTTTTAGGCCGATCCCTTCCAGCACCCTCTTAAGCTCTTTCAGATTTCCGTTCCAGTAGGGATCCTGATAGGGAACCGTCGCAAAAACATTGACGAGGCCCTTCTGCACGCCGCTTTTTATGCGGTGTGCATCAACATACTGGTCGATAACCGCGTTGACTACGGTTTCGTGGCTGCAGTAATTATTGGTTTTAAATCCACCCGTTTCCACGCAGACCACAGGCTTTCCCGCTTTTCTGAATTCCTTTGACACACTGTCGATATCATCCCCCACGATGGAAGCGGTGCAGCCCGTCAGAATGACGTACAGGTCGGCGTCAATCACCTGCAGTGCTCCTTTGACGACACTGCGGAGCTTGTCAACCCCGCCGAATACCACCTCGCGTTCGGTGGTATTCGTGCAGGGTATCGTGCTGCCGCCCGCGTAAGCTTCCCCTTGCCCGATGAGGCTTGTAATTTTGTTGCAGCATCCGGGGCCGGAATGGAGGATGGGAACCGCCCGCCGGATGGCAACGATGGTCTGTTCTGCGCCGAGGGCGCAGGAATACCGAGGCTGCTCAATAACTTTCGACAACCATGTCGCCTCCCTGAAACGCGTAAGGATCCTGATCCAGCCACCATTTTGTATAAGGCATGGTGCTGTGTTTTGCCAGGTTCTTTACGAATTCCGTATTGTCGAGCGTTTCGGCAATCCGCTCCGCATACCGAAGAATCCCATCATAGCCGAAACTGAGTTGCTCGTCGCCGATCAGCAGGGTCGGAATGCCGAGTTTTGCTCCCCAGACCGTCATGCCTCCGTGACGGGCGATGAAGATATCCGGCTTTGTTCGCCGAAGCAGATTCACAAGCTCGAACGCCTGCTTGTTGCAGATGTCAAAATTCTGAATGTTTCCATAATCCTTCACGTCGCGGGCCAGCATGTCGGCGCATGCACAGCCGTTGTCATAGACCGGGTCGTGGTGGAAAATCGCGGCGCCTATCACTTTAAACCCGAGTTCCCGGAGCACGGCGATCAGGGCATGGCCGTGGGCTGCCCCTGCAGTGACAAATGCCGTTTTGCCGCGGAACTGCTTACGGACCTCCGTAAGCGTTGGAAGCACGCGCGCGTGGCCTTCCGCAATGATCTTTTCCACTTCATCCCGGCGGTTCAGGACGCGGCCGAGCTCACGCAGCCACTCGTCTGTCCCTTCCACTCCATATCCGGGCGAAGTCTTGATTTCAGGGACTCCGTACACCTGTTCCAGCGCCGCCCCGAGATATGTTCCGAGGGTCTGGCACACCTGGATGGTTGCTGCCGCTTCGGAAATATGCTCAAGCTCGCGGATGGTGGAAAATGCGACGATATACCGCGGTTCATAGCCGAGCCGGTGAAGAAGGCCGTCAAAGATATGACTACCCCAGAAATTGATGATATTCACCTGATTGGTTTTTTTCCGGGGCGGTTTGACTATGCCGCGGACAATCGCGTGATAGGCGGAATCAAACCCTGTCGTCCAGATCCTTGATTTAAAGCCCTCACAAAAGCAGGCGACCACTGGAATGTGAAGTTTCCCGGTCATCTCCCTGGTCACGCTTTCCACATCGTCTCCCGTGATGCCGGAGGCGCAGGAAGTCGTAACAAAAATAGCATGGGGATGGACCCGCTCGAAGACGGTCTCAATTGCGTCACGAAGTTTTTTTGTTCCGCCGAATATGGTGTCGCGCTCATCGAGATTTGTGCTGAAATAGCGACCGCTGGAGCGGGGCAGGCCCCTCTCCACCTGGCCCTCGCGGTATACGAAATTAAATCCCGCCGCGTCTCCCATACAGCCGATGGGCGCGTGATTGATGACTGCCGCGTCCGGGATCATGCAGAGCTGGCAGAATGCCTGACCGGAGCTGCAGCCGGTGCACTGACTGAACCGGCGCGGGACTTCTTCCAGAGTTCCGCCGTGGGACTTTTTTACCAGCTTTTCCGCGTCACCCTGATAACCCGTTATGGATCCGAGGCGGACTTCGCGGATTACAACTTCCGGCGATTCCAGATTGACCGTACTCATTCTTTAATCTCTCCCTTTCCCGGCTGGCTGCCTTACGGCCTCCGGACTTTTCCCGGAGGAAAACAGATGAGCCTCAAAATATTTTTGAAAACTGCGAAATGTGGCGTCAATGGTCTGCGGCTCTTCCGAAGGTGTCTCAAAGCAGCGGATTCCCCGCTCGCGGAAAATACTGTACGGATAGAATCCGATGCGGTACGTAAAAAGGTACGGACAGTCGGACAGGAGCTTTACTACTTCCCGGACATGTTCTTCCTCATGGGAAAATCTGTGGCAGGTCTGTTCCGTTTTCCGATGTCCGAGGATCCGCCATTCCCCGGAATCACCGTCGAATTCCGCAATCAGGAAATCGGAGCAGCGTCCGAAATGCAGGTCAATTGTTTTTCCGTCGCTGCTGGTGACGGC
>DHDF01000080.1:2687-4216 GCA_002399225.1 bacterium UBA4883 | reverse complement strand
GCCTCCCTTCCCGTCAGCACGCGCCGCCGATGGACTGCGTAGAGATGGACTGCGACTCCACCGCGAGAATTTTCTTGCTCCATTTGGAAGCCCACTGCCGCAGTTCCGCCGTGCTCAGAGGGGACGGCGTATGGGAAATCTCGTGGGCCGCGATCTTTTCTGCCAGCCGGGTGTAGATTTTTGCCTGCTCCGAATCCGGCGCGCCCTCAATGGTCGTTTCCCCCTGCAGTTCGCACTGCGTGACGGTGACGGAACGGGGGACGTATTCCAGCACCTTTGTCTTTGTCAGATCCGCAAAGTCGTCGATGATGTCTTTGGAATACTGGTGATTGATGGAATTTGCGATAATGCCGCCCAGCAGCGCCCCGCCGGAATCCGAATACCTCTGGATACCCTTAAAAAGGTTGTTCGCCGCATAGACGGACATGAAGTCCGAGGACGATACGGTGAAGACGTGTTGCGCGATTCCTTCCCGGATCGGCATGGCGAAGCCGCCGCAGACAACGTCGCCCAAAACGTCATAAATTATAAAGTCGAGGTCGAGGTCCTCGAACACCTTCTGCTGCCGGAAAAGCTGCACCGCGGTAATAATTCCGCGTCCCGCGCATCCGACTCCGGGAGCCGGACCTCCCGCCTCCACGCAGTAGACGCCGTTAAAGCCCTCAAAAATCACTTCATTCGCCTTGACGGAACCCTTTTCCCGCAGAGTATCCAGAACAGTGGGAATGTACTCCCCTTTGCGCAGCGTGTTGGTGGAATCACTTTTCGGGTCGCAGCCAAACTGCATTACCTTATATCCCATCTTGGAGAGTGCGGCGCTGATGTTGGACGTGGTAGTAGATTTTCCGATACCGCCCTTCCCATAAATCGCAATTTGCTTGAGTTTTTTTGCCATGATATCTCTATCTCCTTGTTCCATCTTTAAATTTTATTCTCGGGCGGAGTTTCTTTCAGCCGTGGGAGAATGTCTCCGCGCACGTCTGCCGGTAAAGCTTCGGGGAAAGGTCCCCCCTCCCCGGAATACCGCAGGCATCGGCGCGGCAGTGCTGACAGTGCCGAAAGATCGGAATGTATTTTCCCGCTGCGGCCCTTGCCGCCTCAATCTGAAGACAGGAGGGCGCGGGATAATCTGCAAAATCATGCTGCGGGATCAGAGGGATGATATTGTATATATCCGCGCCTGCCTCCCGCACCGTCCTGGCCACGGCCTCGATGTGCCGGTCGTTTATGCCCGGAATCAGCACCGTGTTGATCTTGATGATCACGCCCAGCGCGCTCATCTTCCGGATTCCCTCGAGCTGCCGCTGGATCAGGATGGAGGCTGCCTTCGTCCCGACATAGCGGATCCCCCGGAAGACAATGTAGGAAATGATTTTTGCCTGAATTTCCGGATCGACGGCATTTACCGTGACGGTCAGCGACCGGACACCCACGTCATAAAGTTTCTGCGCGTAATCCGGAAGCATCAGGCCGTTCGTCGAAAGGCACAGGATAAGATTCGGATAAGCTTTGTGCACCAGGCGAAACGT
>DHDF01000080.1:0-2672 GCA_002399225.1 bacterium UBA4883 | reverse complement strand
GGATCGACGGCATTTACCGTGACAGTCAGCGACCGGACACCCACGTCATACAGTTTCTGCGCGTAATCCGGAAGCATCAGGCCGTTCGTCGAAAGGCACAGGATAAGATTCGGATACGCTTTGTGCACCAGGCGAAACGTGCGCAGCGCCGAATCGGTCGCGAGCGTATCGCCCGGCCCCGCAATGCCTACCACGGTGATCTGCGGGCACAGCTTCAGTGCCTCCCGCACCTTTTCTACAGCGTCTTCCGGCTGCAGAATCTGGGCGGTGACGCCTGGGCGCTGTTCCGTTTTATTGAGACTGCGCCGGCAGAACCGGCACTGAATGTTGCACGCCGGACTTACCGGCAGGTGCAGTCTGCCGCAATTCATGTTGGCTTCCCGGCTGAGGCAAGGGTGCGACTTCGCAATACGCAGGAGTTCCTCGTTTTCTAGAAATTTGCACTCCATCATCGTGATTCCACCTTTCAAAAAGCTGCGCGCGAGAAATAAAAAATGGCCGGACTGGGTATTCTCAAACCCAGTCCGGCCTCCGGTTTTCCGGTCAGTCGTTCATGATTTTTCGATCGTTTCCACGTGTCTGTCAGATAAAACGTACTTTCTCATTTTTTTCGATTTGAACGATTCTGCCGTCCTGAATCACTACCACAATGGATCCATATCGAATCTCTTTTATGTATTGCCCCAGCTTTTTAAAAATCTCTGCTTCACTTATTTCCGTATCATTCCGATGCACCCTTTTTTCCACCATGACACTTACCGCCTTTACCAGATAAACCCATCTGAAACCGATGAATAAAAAAGCTCACAGGCCAATTGACCCATGAGCTTCCACTACTCTGCACCCCGTACAGCAGAACAGGAAATCCATCATCAATTCAAACCTGGACAACACAGAAAAAGCGAATTTTTCATTTGAAACATTCGCATCTGGCACATTATGCATCTGGTATCGGTCGTCCGTTCCAGAACCGCCCTGTACTTCATATTGTACCTCTCCTTCTGCTCCTCCGGTTTGTAGAAAAAAGCCGGGCGAATATACGATAGAGTACATCAGCCCGGCCTCCGGTTTTCCGGTCAGTCGTCAAATCATAAAACATATTATTTATATATGATTTAAATTAGGACTATTATAGCGAACCGTTTTTGAAATGTCAAGGGGAAATTGTAAAAACATAAAATGGCAGAAGGGACGGGTCGGCGGGGACCGGCCGAAAAAGACGGCGGAAACTTAAAGATGGCAAAAATAGTAGTAATATGTAGAAATATGTGGTATAATAAGAAAAAGCTATGGCGGGTGGAAGATATGTTTTTAAAGAAAGTAAAAAATAAAAAGACAGGGCGTATCTATCTGAGCATGGCCGAGAGCTACCGGGAAAAAGGGAAAAAATATCCGTGCAGCAAGACCGTGGAATCCTTTGGATACTTAGACGAACTTCAAAAGAAATACAGGGATCCCATTCAAGCTTTAACAGCCTATGTCGAAACAAAGAACCGGCAAAGGGAGGAAGAGAGTGCCGAGTATCTCATCAAGGAACGGAAAGACACCGCCCTTCTCCCAAACACGGCGGGCCGTAAAAATTTTGGATATATCGCCATTCTGAAGTATTACTATGAACTTGGTCTGGACCGTCTTCTGATTAACAGGCAGCGGGGAAGAAATTTTAAATTTAATACAAGCTCTATTATGAAAATGCTTGTCATATCCCGCATTCTGGATCCCTCCTCGGAGAAGCATGCCTATGAGCAGCGCGACACTTACTTTGATTTTGAGAGAAAGGACGCCTTCTCCCTTCAGGATGTATACCGTTCTCTGACCTTTTTTGCGGAAATAGACTCAGCAATACAGCTGCATATTCATAACCGGATTTCAGAAAAGTATGGACGCAATACGAATCTGGTTTATTATGACATGACAAATTATTTCTTTGAAATTGACAGGGAAGAGGAACTCAGGGCGAAAGGAGCTTCGAAAGAGCATCGGCCGGATCCCATGGTACAGCTGGGTTTAGCCATGGACGCGGATGGTGTGCCGATATCCTACGAGATGTTTCCGGGCAACGAGTCAGAAAAGCTGCACCTGCGTCCCATGATTGGAGAACTGGTAAGGAAACAGGAAACCGGAAGGGTCATCGCGGTAGCAGATTCCGCCCAGAATACTGGAAACAACATCTATTACTTGGAAAGCGGCAGGTGCTCCTATGTGTTTAGTCAAACGATCCGCGGCGGCAGCGAAGAATTTAAGACCTATGTTACTCAGGAAGAGGGATATGTCCCATACGGCAGAGAATACAAACGCAAATCCCGAGTGTTCCGGAGAGAGATCGAAGTTGATATGCTGAAAGAAGGTGGAAAGACATATAAAAAGAAAGTATTTGTAGATCAGCGGCAGATTGTTTTTTACAGCAAGAAGTACGCGGATCGTTCCAAAGCTAAAAGAGAAGCGGTACTCAAAGAAGCCCAGTGGATTGCGTCCTCCCCGTCTTCCTATCCCAAAGCTGTCTCCTATGGTGCCCTTAGATATATCCGGAACATAGAAGTTGACAGAAAAACGGGGGAACTCAAAAGCGCTGCAAAAGGCAAACCCTATCTTGATATGGAAAAGTTTAGGGAAGACGAGAAATATGATGGTTATTACGTAAGCGTCAATTCTACCGGCGTCCTCCTCTGAAA
>DHDF01000104.1:4307-4436 GCA_002399225.1 bacterium UBA4883 | reverse complement strand
GACGAGTGCGGCGAGTAAAAAGCAATAATCAATTTCTTGTAAAAAGAGAAGCAGCACCCCAAGGTACTGCTTCTCTTTTTGCCTGTACGTCAATCCACGCCGTTCACATTTTCGCTATCGGCAGAATTG
>DHDF01000104.1:0-4153 GCA_002399225.1 bacterium UBA4883 | reverse complement strand
CTGCTCAATCTTTCCTTGTCTGCCACTTTCCCGGACGCGCGTTTTGTCAGCGCAATCAAGTCACCAAATACACAATTAACATACCCTCCATATCTGCAGAGAAATGCAAAAACTCCGGCCGTTTTGTACACGGTTTCGTTTGTTTTTTGGTATCATTATATTTCGACAGCAGTTTCACAAGAGCATTGACAAAAACAAAATTAAGCGGTACAGTATAAGAAATTAATACAAGAACAAATTACCCTTGAGGGAGTAGTTTGCACGAAAGTGTGATATGTCAACATACACGGTCGATCTGGCCTGACATATCTTAATGAACGAGACTCATGTACAACATTTGCTGCGTTTCCATTGATTGGTATCGCGGCGTGTTGTAGGTGGGTTTTTTTGTTGCTTACAATTTTCTCAAAGGAGTACTGACATTATGAAATACTATTTTCAGGAAAAGCAAGCGGTTATGAAAGCGCTTCAGTCTTCGGAGAGCGGACTTAGAGCGTCTGAGGTGGAAAAACGGCTTGGAACGTATGGTAAAAATAAGCTTGCGGAAGAAAAAAAGACAAGCCTGTTCGCCCGCTTCCTGAAACAACTTGCCGATCCAATGATCCTTGTCTTGCTGGCAGCCGCAATTCTTTCTGGTATCACATCTGCCTATGCAGGCGAATCTTTTGCAGATGTGTTTATTATCCTGTTCGTTGTCGTGCTGAACTCTGTACTTGGCGTTGTTGAGGAGAATAAGGCCGAAAAGGCTATCGACGCTCTGAAGACAATGACAGCAGCTACCTCAAAGGTGTTGCGGGATGGAAAAGTAATAGTTGTGAAGAGCGAGGAACTCGTTCCTGGTGATATTATCCGTCTCGAGGCAGGGGATTCAGTCCCTGCCGACGCGCGGATTATAGAGTGTGCATCCATGAAGGTGGAGGAATCCGCACTTACTGGCGAATCTGTTCCAGTGGAAAAAACGTCGGATTCGCTTGACGCAAATGGGCAGGAAATTCCATTGGGCGACCGCAGAAATATGGTTTACATGGGCAGTTCTGTTGTCTATGGACGCGGCGTCGCAGTTGTCTGCGGCACTGGCATGCAGACGGAAATGGGTAAAATCGCGGATGCACTGATTCAGTCAAAAGAGGAGGCAACACCGCTGCAATTAAAACTCGCGGGGCTGTCTAAGATATTGACTTGGGCCGTACTGGGAATCTGCGTGATTGTTTTTGTAATTGGGCTCATCAAAGCGGGGGCGTTTTCCACTCTCGTTGTCCTGAACACTTTTATGCTAGCTGTCAGTTTGGCGGTTGCGGCAATTCCGGAGGGTCTTGTGGCCGTAGTCACAATCGTTCTTTCGATCGGCGTGACCAAGATGTCGAAAAAGAATGCTGTTATCCGCCGCCTGACAGCAGTGGAGGCGCTTGGCTGTGCCCAAGTCATTTGCTCGGATAAAACCGGAACGCTTACACAAAACAAGATGACCGTGGTGGATTCCTACGGCGCTGACGCGGAGAAGCTCGGCACGGCGATGTGCCTTTGTTCGGACGCGGAGCTCGATGAAGAAACAGGCTCTGCGGTAGGTGAGCCAACAGAGTGTGCCTTGGTTAATTATGCGAACAAAATATCCCTCAATAAAAATAAGCTCAAAAAATTATGGCCGCGTGTGGGCGAAGCACCATTCGATTCCATGCGGAAAATGATGTCGACAGTCCATGCAGCGGAAACCGGTTATGTCCAGTATACCAAAGGGGCACCGGATGAAATTCTTCGCCGTTGCACCCGGATCTGTACCGAAAACGGAGTAGTGGCACTCACGGAGGATGAAAAAGATAAAATCCGGCGTCAAAATAAGGAGATGGCGGACAAGGCGTTGCGTGTCCTCGCCGCTGCTTATAGGGATTTCCCTGAAAAGCCGGGCAGCTTTGAGCCCAAAGAGCTTGAGAATGATATGGTTTTTCTTGGAATGTACGGCATGATTGATCCCGTTCGGCCCGAGGCCAAGGCGGCAGTTGAAAAATGCAGGGAAGCCGGAATCCGTGTCGTCATGATTACCGGAGACCACATTGATACTGCAATTGCCATTGCAAAGGACTTGGGAATTCTCAAAGACCGTTCCCAGGCAATCATGGGGCAGGAACTGGATTCTCTGTCAGATGAGGAACTGGATCGCGTCATTGGAAAATACAACGTTTATGCACGCGTACAGCCGGAGCATAAGGTGCGGATCGTAAATGCATGGAAACGCTGCGGGAAAGTCACAGCCATGACGGGGGACGGAGTCAATGACGCGCCAAGTATAAAGGCTGCGGACATCGGCGTCGGGATGGGTATCACCGGTACCGATGTGACAAAAAATGTTGCGGATATGATCCTTGCGGATGACAACTTTGCGACAATCGTTTCGGCCGTCGAGGAGGGGCGGAAAATCTATGCCAATATCCGCAAAGCGATTCAGTTCCTTTTTTCATCCAATTTAAGCGAGGTCCTTGGCGTTTTCCTGGCTACCTTGCTTGGCTTTACCTTGCTGAAGCCAGCTCACATTCTCTGGATCAATTTGATTACCGATAGTTTCCCCGCGCTGGCGCTCGGCATGGAACGCGGGGAGCCGGATGCCATGAAAAAGCGCCCGCGCAATGCGAAAGCAGGCCTCTTCTCCGGTGGCGTCGGGATTGATGTCCTTTATCAGGGCGTATTTGTCACTATTCTGATCTTAGCGGCGTACTTCATTGGTCACCGCATGGAAGCGGGTGCTTGGGAGATCACCAATAGCCCGGATGGCATGACAATGGCATTTCTCACCATGTCAATGGCTGAAATTTTTCAGTCCTTTAATATGCGTTCCCGCCGGGGTTCAATTTTTAAGCTGGAAGGCCAGAATATCTGGCTTTGGTGTGGCGCTGCGCTTGCGCTCATTCTGACGACAGTCGTTATTTATGTTCCGTTCTTGGTGAACGCCTTTGGATTTACCTCAATTTCATTTGTGGAGTATATGACTGCCATGGGTCTTGCTTTTCTCATCATTCCAATGGTTGAAGTAGTTAAACTCATTCAAAGGCATTTCGGAAAAACAACTTAAGATTAAAACAATTTTGCTTGTTGTATCCAAATCCCCGGTAAAAACGGACGCATTATGCGTTCGTTTTGCCTGTACGTCAATCCCTGACATTTATATTTTTGCTATCGGCAAAATTGCTGATCTGACTTTTCAATTTATAAAGATCAGTACGTGCGAAACTGCTCAATCTTTCCTTGTCTGCCACTTTCCCGGACGCGCGTTTTGTCGACGCGATCAAGTCACCAAAAACACAATTTGCATATCCCCCATATCCACCGGAGGAACGTAAAAACTCCAGGCGCTTTGTAAACGGTTCCGCCTGCTTTTTTGTGTCAGAGCTTAAGGCGCATTCCACAATGCGTGAAACTTCATCATAGGTATCCTGAGTAATTGCTGTTCTCATACTGTTTTAACACCTCCGCACTAACTGCAGGTTTCCACATCTTTCAAAATATCAATTGCCGACTCCAGATCCAGCTCGTTATGCAAAAAAGCGCTGCGAAGCAATTCTCCCGGAATCATGGCGTCGTATTTGTCCACCTGTGGGATTTGATCCTCCGGCAAAACCATGTCCGGGTCGTCCATGTCAATGGACAGTTCCGCCATTCTCCGGAAAAACTCAGCCCCTGAAAAGCCGCTTGTGATTTGCAAGTAATGGTCGCCCCCAAAAACGGAGTAAATCTGAAGCGGCTCCTTAAGTCCGCAGCTGAACAGGCACTTGATGGTTTTCATTGTCTTTGAGCCTACCCATGGGCAGAAATAGAAGGAGTTTTCCCCGCACGGGAGGATGCTGCTTTCCAGCATACCGGACTTTCTTGCCAGAGAGCGGGCGGCTTCCAGCACCTTTTGCGCCCTGGGTGTCAGGTACGGATAGCAGACGTCTTCTTCCAGAGCTTTTTTCATTCTCTGAACGATCTTGGTGTGGATATGCCCTCCGCTTCCGTTCCAGCTGGGAATCCGGCTGTTTCTCACCGGCGCGACATATACGATTTTCCGCTCCATATCGACATCAAGCGTTTTCCAGGTTCGTCCGGCCAAAACAAAAACTTCTCCCGCTGTCGGGCAGCTGTCCAGAGTGCCGATTTCTCCCTCCTTGCTTTGCACATGGTAAGC
>DHDF01000085.1:525-3777 GCA_002399225.1 bacterium UBA4883 | reverse complement strand
ACAGCGGCGCGGGGCTTCGTGTAAGAATTTTTGTATTCAAACGGGGTATTGACCCGGTAATGGCAGATTGGGAGGTGAAAGTGTGGCGAAAGACGGTACCAACAGGGGCGGCGCCAGACCGGGAACGGGTCCGAAACGAAAATCGCTTGCGGATAAAATACAGGACGGCACGGCGAAGGGAACACCGGTCATACCGGGCGATCTGCCGGAGCCTGCGGACATCCGGGGCGAAGATGTTCCTCCTGTCCGTGATTATCTGAAGGCAAAGCAGAAAAACGGCAGCGACCTGTGTGCCGAGGAGGTTTTCAGAGAAACGTGGCTGTGGCTCAAAGACCGCGGCTGTGAAATGTTAGTAAACAACCAGCTGATCGAGCAGTATGCCATGAGCGTGGCACGGTGGATCCAATGCGAGGAAGCAATATCCGAGTTCGGATATCTGGCAAAGCATCCGACCACGGGGAACGCCATTGCATCGCCTTATGTGTCCATGAGCCGCGATTACAAGAAACAGGTTAATGCGGACTGGTTCCAGATCTACCAGATCGTGCGGGAGAACTGCTCCGTGGAATATGACGGCGCATCCCCGAAGGATGACTTGATGGAGCGGCTGCTCCGGGCAAAAAACAGAACATAAAAGAAATGGGGACATGGACATGAAAACTTTCAAAACAGCGGAAAGCGTATGCGCGGGGCATCCCGACAAGCTGTGCGACTTCATTGCCGACAGCATCCTGGACGCCTGCTTGTATAAAGATAAATCCTCCCGCGTAGCCTGCGAGGTCATGGCGGCAAAACACCGCATCATCGTGGCAGGCGAAATTTCCTGCTCCAAACATGTGGACATCCGTTACGAGGTGCGCAGGGCTTTGCAGAAACTTGGATATAACCCTTACGCTTTTCTGATTTATGTATTTGTGCATAAGCAGAGCCGCGACATTGCGGGCGGCGTGGATATGAGCATGGAAGCAAGGAACGGCGACACTTCCTGTTATGCTAATCTCGGCGCGGGCGACCAGGGCACCGTTTACGGCTATGCCACCAACGAGACGAACGAGTACATTCCCCTGCCGCTCCTTCTTTCACACAACATCTGCAAAAGGCTGGACACAGTCAGGAAGGACAACCTTATCCGCGGCATCAAGCCGGACGGCAAGGCGCAGGTTACGGTTGAATATGCAGACGGCAGGCCCCGGCGCGTAAAGACGATCGTGGTATCCGTTCAGCACGATAAAAACAAAGCCCCGGATGTACTTAAAAGCGAAATCATAGCCGAAGTTCTGCATCCCGTATTCCAGAAGTTCCCGTTTGACACGGATACGGAAATCCTTATCAATCCCTCCGGCAGGTTTGTAGAGGGCGGTCCAGATGCGGACACGGGGTTAACCGGCAGAAAGCTGATGGTGGATACCTACGGCGGACTTGCCGCTCACGGCGGCGGCGCCTTTTCCGGAAAGGATCCGACCAAGGTCGACCGCAGCGGCGCTTACATGGCGCGGTGCGTCGCAAAGAACATTGTGTTTGCGGGACTGGCGGACGAGTGCCAGACGGCGATCAGCTACGCAATCGGCAAGGCCGATCCCGTGGCTGTTCAGATCGACACCTTCGGCACGGGAAAGGTCAGCGATGAAACCCTCGCCAAAGCTGTGAACGATGTGTTCAATCTGCGCCCTGCGGCGATTATCAACGAACTCTGCCTGCGCAGATGCTCTTTCGCAGACTACTCTGCTTACGGGCATTTCGGCAACGGCTATCCCACCTGGGAATATACCGATAAATACAAAGAATTAAGGGAGGCGGTGAAGCGTTATGAAAACAACGAGTGAGATGCAGCTTGTTCCGATCACGAAGCTGGTACCCTATGTGAACAACGCGCGTACCCACTCCCCGGAACAGATAAACAAGCTGCGTTCATCAATCAGAGAGTTCGGTTTCATCAATCCTGTCATCATCGACCGTGACTATGGCGTTATCGCCGGCCACGGCCGTATTCTTGCGGCGAAGGAGGAAGGCATCAAGGAAATCCCGTGCGTCTTTGCCGACCATCTGACGGACGCGCAGAAAAAAGCATATATCATTGCCGACAACCGCATGGCGATGGACGCCGGCTGGGATGAGGAACTCCTGCGGGTGGAAATTGAAGCCCTGCAGGCGGAGGCGTTTGACCTCTCCCTCACAGGCTTTGACGAAAAGGAACTGTCTGACCTGTTCAAGGACGATGCCGATGTGCAGGATGATGATTTTGATGTGGATGCGGAACTGGAAAAACCGACCATAACTAAAAGCGGCGATGTGTGGACGCTTGGTCGGCACAGGCTGGTCTGCGGCGATTCCACGAAAGCAGAAACCTTCGACCTTCTCATGCAGGGAGGAAAGGCCAACCTTGTGGTGACCGACCCTCCGTACAACGTGAACTATGAAGGAAGGGCCGGGAAGATTAAAAACGACAATCTTGCGGACGAAAAATTCTATCAGTTCCTCTTTGACGCCTTTTCCAATATGAAAAAGGTTATGGCGGACGATGCCAGCATTTATGTGTTTCATGCGGATACCGAGGGGCTGAACTTCCGCAGAGCATTCTCGGACGCGGGGTTCTATCTCTCCGGCTGTTGCATCTGGAAAAAACCGAGTTTGGTGCTTGGTCGTTCCCCATATCAATGGCAGCATGAGCCGTGTCTCTACGGATGGAAGAAAAACGGAAAGCACCAATGGTACTCCGACCGCAGGCAGACTACGATATGGGAATTCGAGAGGACAAAAAAGAACACGGATCACCCGACCATGAAGCCGGTGCCGCTTCTTGCCTATCCGATACAGAATTCTTCCATGAGCAACACGCTTATTCTCGATCCGTTCGGCGGCAGCGGCTCTACGCTGATTGCCTGCGAACAGACCGACAGAAGCTGTTACACCATTGAGCTGGATGAGAAATACTGCGATGTCATCGTGAAGCGGTACATCGGGCAGGTTGGATCTGCGGACAATGTTTCCGTGGAACGGGACGGCAGGACATACAGCTATTCGGATCTGGAGGCGGCCGATGAATCGTAACCTTACGCTCGGCAGCCTCTTTGACGGTTCCAGTGGTTTCCCTTTGGGCGGCTTGATTTCCGGCATTGCTCCTCTGTGGGCATCGGAAATCGAGCCATTTCCTATTCGCGTGACCACAAAGCGGCTGCCCAATATACAGCATTTGGGTGATGTCAGCAAATTGAACGGTGCGGAAGTTCCGCCCGTGGACATCATCACCTTCGG
>DHDF01000085.1:0-303 GCA_002399225.1 bacterium UBA4883 | reverse complement strand
TATGAAGCCGTCCGAATCGTAAAGGAAATGAGGTGTGCCACCAATGGCAGGAATCCCCGATACATCGTGTGGGAGAACGTCCCCGGCGCGTTCAGTTCAAACAAGGGTGCGGACTTCCAGTCCGTCCTCGAAGAAATCTGCTCCGTCAAAGGATACAAAATTGATACTCCTCGACCTGCGAGATGGCCGAACGCCGGAGAGATTTTGGCGGACGATTTCAGTCTCGCATGGCGGGTATTTGACGCGCAGTACTGGGGAGTCCCCCAGCGCAGAAAACGCATCTACCTTGTCGCAGATTTTGCA
>DHDF01000138.1:5093-5458 GCA_002399225.1 bacterium UBA4883 | reverse complement strand
GAAAGCGACTAATAATTGTCTTAGTTTAGCTCCCTTCCTTATTTCACGGAAACGCCGCGAGGACGTTTCTTGGTTTCTTCGTCGGTCTTGCCCGCCGCTGTACCCTTCGGAACGTACCCGTTTGCTTTGAACCGCTGTTCCACGCCGGCCTGCACGCCTTTGTCATAGGCGGCCTTCAGCGTTTTAATCCGCTCGTCGGTGTCCTTTTCGTCCGAACCTTTCACGAAAGCGGCGAGGTCGACCGGAAGGCCGGCGTCGGTCAGCTTTTGGGACGTGTATCCGGTCAGTTTTTCGTCCGCCATCTGTTTCTGCAGGTAGACGACTTTTTCGGCGTCGGTCATCTTCTCGAAGTCCTTCGCCTCGTC
>DHDF01000138.1:0-4900 GCA_002399225.1 bacterium UBA4883 | reverse complement strand
GTTTTCCGCTCCTTTTGCCGGTTCCGCTTTTCCCGGCTCCTTCGGGGCCGGATCAGCGGCTTTCGGCGCGGGGTCGGCTGCCTTCGGGGCCGGATAGGTGGGCGCGGGATCGGTGGGCGCAGGGTCGGCGGTCTGAGCCGCGCCGCCTCCGGCAAAGCAGCAGTAACGAGGGATGCCATACTTCAGGAACTTGTTTTTTCTCATTTTGGATGACTCCTTTTCTGAATTTTAATATAATTAAAAACGCCCTTTAAAGGCGTTTAAAGCAGCTTATTTCCCGGCTTTCCGATCTTTGTAGTTCTGGCTGCGATACTGAGATTTCAGTGAATCCCATGCGACCGGATCGGCGTATTTCAGGTTTTGGAACTGGTCGAGGCTGCGCGGGGCCTTTTTGCCGAGCGTGGCTTTATACTTTTCATACTGCTTCGCGTCGGCCATGCCGTTTTTATACTTCTGCTCCGCCAGCAGCTCATCCGCGTGTCCTTTGACGTATTTATCGTGCCAGTCCCGGTATGTCATATCAGCCGGCACTTTATAGGTTTCGCCCTTGCCGTTCCGCGCGGTTCGGGTGTTGTCGGCGTCCATCTCCTCGTCCGGGATGTAGGGGACCGTCTTGGAGCGGCAGAACGGATGCAGGGGAGGCATATTCACGCCGGACTTTCCCTCGCTGACCGGGAAGACCTTCCCGTCCATGTGCCGGCAGATCTCCGACGTCTTATAGTCCAAGACCGCCCGGAACTGGAAGCGCGGCGTCCCGTTTTCCTGATAGGCCAGCAGATTCGCCCGCGAAGATACCTGGCTGTTTTCCGTCCGGATCAGCCTGCGGGCCTGATATGCGCTCATGTCCATCGCTTTCTGCAGCTCCGTCGCCATCTGGCCGTTGGACGTCCCCTGAATCGCCCCGCTGGTGACGATCCGGTTCAGGTAGCGGGCAAGGGATACCCGATGATCTCCCCATATCCGTTCGGAATAATTTTGGCCTTTCCAAGCGGTAAAGGCCGCCGCCTCGATCTGGTGAGTGCTGATCCGGCCAAAGGCGGTGCTCCCTGCCCCCACAAATTGCTGGTAATCGAAAATGGTCTTGTAATAGACCTCCTCGAAAGTCTTGGTCAGGCTCTGGCCGGTGGCCTCTGCGTAATCGCCGTATAGTTCGGTGGCCAGCATGTTCAGCTGCAGGATCAGGTACTGCTCCCGGCTGATCGCGCGATGGTAATATGCCTTATCCAGCAGCTTTTTTGATACCGGGTCCTGCGGATATTTCTGCGCGAGGCGCTGGTATTCCTCCAGCGTCAGGTCCAGTTCCTGCCGGTCGGAGAGGATCGCTTTTGCCGCCGGATAGCTGACGCTTTCCTTTTCGGCGTATTTTCGGTAATAATCGTTGATCCTGCGCTGCATCTCGCGGGTGCAGCGGTGAAACCAGCGGGTGACAAGCTGCGCCTTCCGCTGCGCGTACTGAAATTCATGGACCGCGTTTTGCTTGGCGCGTTCCAGCCAGTAATCTGCGTTTTCCATCAGAAGATCTCCTCATCGCCATCTCCGCCTTCATCCTCGCTGCCGCCGGTGTTTTCCGCAGCCGCCTGTTCCTTTTGCCTTTGCTTCAGCTCTTCGTCCGGATTGTCGATCTCGGGGTACATGCCGATCAGCGTCCTGTCGGAAAGAATGTCGCGCAGCAGGTTGATCGTCTGCGCCGCCTCGTAGGTATTGGCGACCGCCGAGCGGTCGAAGGACAGCTTCACATCGCGCCAGTCATACTTGGTGTTTTTCAGATCGTTGATGTACTCGGTGATCAGCCGCACTTTTTTGGTCTCAGAGGAGCGGAAATAGGTTTCTTTTTCGATGGACAGCTCTTCCAGCCCGAAAAGTTTATATTTAATGGCGACGCCGGAAAGATTGCCCGCGAACTCCTCGTCGGTCAGATTCGGCACCTGCGAAAGGAAGAAGATGTCCTTAAACGTCCGGTTTTTATGGTTCTCCGCTGCGGTATCGTCCGCGTCCTTTGTGATGAATCCCGGCTTGCACCCCGTAGGCGCGAAAATTGTCCGGTTCTCCTTCATGACTTTCGCGCTGTCCGACGCCGAAAGCTCGTTTCCATCGTCATCCTCGGCGTTGAGGTCGTCGATGCCCTCAAATACCAGATAGGCGTCCGAGAAATAATCCAGATTGTTGGATGTGTCGCTGACCGCCTTGTCGTAGGTGTCGATCTGCGGGATCACGTCCTCATAATCGCCCTTCAGCTCGGCGTTGTTCATCCGGATGATGACCGGAACGTCCGAAAAATTGTGGCTGAACTTTTCCTGCAGCTGCCACTGGCCGCCGCGCCGCCGCACGAAATTATAGACGTACAGCCGTGTGTAGACATCCACATATTCCACGTCGTTGCTGCGCCCGTCGATGCTGGTAAGCGTGTAGGGCCGGAGAACCATCGTCAAAAAATTTGCCGGCGTCTGGCTAAAGACCGGAATCATTTCATCCGCCTGATAATACTGCGTCCGCAGCCGGCCAGACGGATCAATAAAAAGAAGCTCATAGGAAATGCCGCGTTTGCTCATTTCCTTCGCTTCTTCAAAGTGCTTGATCTTGGTCATGTTGGAATCAAGAATATCGTCCAGCGCCTGTTTATAGGCGGTTTTGTATGCCTCATCCGGGCTGTCGACTTCATATTTGACGCCGTACCCCATGAAATAGGCCGTCGCTATTTTAGTGATATATTTGCCGAAGGAGTGGGATATTTTGTTGTTTGGCTTTTCCGGGTCCTCCATCACGCGGCCCTGAATCGCCGTTTCGTTCTGATAGTATTTTTCGAGGGTGGAGAGCCGGCGCTGATGGCGGCGGAACTTTTTCAGGCAGTAGTCAATGACTTCCGGAGTGACGCTGATATCGTCGGCCAGCTTGATCCTCTCGGGGGACGATACCCTGTTTTTAATATCGCCGTTCACAGTCCAAACCTCCTCTTGCCGAATTTCAGGCGCTTTTTATTTCCGCCGCAGGCTATGGTCCGGCAGCCTTCCAGCGCATCCGGGCCGTCATCGTGATCGGCCATTGGGAAATACTGCAGCTGCTCCAGCAGCCTTTTGTGCTGCCGATTGAATTTGATGTACTTGTTTTCGATGTCCGGCTGCAGCGTCTGTACGCGCAGCACCTTATCGGACGTCTGCTGCACTTCCTTGATCGGCAGATAGATATGCCGGCGCGCGCTTTCTTTCGCCAGCTCTGTCTTCAGGAAATACTGGAACTGGTTTGTTTCGCAGCCGAAGGCCTTATACTTTTTCCCGAAAGATTTCTGTATCCACACCGCTTTGCTCAGAACGGCCTCGATGATGGCGCTCGGCAGCCTCCGATCCACGTCGGCGTCGGCCACATACATATAGCCGCTGCTCCGGGATTTGGCAATCGTAATAATGGCCGAGAAGTCCGACTTTTTGCTTTTCCCGAGCGACGGGTCGACAAACCCGTAAAATTCAAAATCCTTGTCGGAAAAGTTGACGTCATGCGGATTGTAATAATCGAATTTCTCTTCGGAGAACAGACAATCGTCCGGATCAATCGGTTCGTTTTGTTCCTCACTGTTAAATGAGGCCGTGCCCTCGGTGACTTTCATGAACATCAGATCGTAATAGGAGAGCTTTTCTTCCCACAGGACTTCCGTGCCCTTCAGCATCGCCGCCTTGTTCTTATCGAAAAAGGCCAGAGCGTCCGCTTTCCGGCTCTTGTTGTTTTTGTTGGTCAGCAGGGCTTCCCAGATATCCCACAGTGGAGAGGCGGAGAAGCTCAGCACCGCTTTGTACTTGATGCTGGTGTATTCCGGATTGTTCATCACGTTGACCAACAAACTGTCGTAATGGAGCACAGTCCCAATATAAACGAAATCGGTATAGGTATCTCCGCATTTGGAAACAGCCTTGTAAAACCAGCTTTCCAGTTTTCGGCGCTGCTCCGGCGTCCGGACGTTTTCGTCGTTCTCGATATCGTCGAGGACGATCAGGTCGGGCCGCCAGTTTTTATGCTTCAGCCCACGGACTTTCTGCCCGGCGCCTTTGGCCTGAACCTTGATCTTCGTCTTTGTGACGATGACGTCCTCGCGCCATACGTCGCCGGCAAGGCTCCCGAAGTCCTCGATGATGGCCGCGTTTTCTTCCAGCTCCTCGCTGATCGCCTCCAGAAAGCTCGCGGCCTGCGGATAGGTGTCTGACAGAATCAGGATATAATGCTTATACCGGTAAAGAATCGCGTGAAGGTCGTCCTTAAAGGTGAGGTTTGTGCTTTTCGCGTGGCCACGGGGAGCCGCGACCGCGTGATGGCACCCGGCCTGCGCGTCAACCATCTGCGGGCCGACGTAGGGATTGATCCCTTTCAGCACTCCTCCGGTCCAGATGGCGTCCAGCTCCTGATGAAATTCCGGGGACGGCTTTGAAAAATAATGGGGAAGATAGGCGCGCCCGAAAAACGCCAGATCGATTGCGCCGAGCTGCTTCCTGATTCCGGTTTCCCCGGTTAAGGGAGCGCCGGTTTCCAGCCGGCGGGCAATCTCCTCGCGTTCCGCCCTATGATCCGGATAGGCGGCAATATCCAAATGTTTTAAAACGAGCTGTTTTAAAGCATCTAAATCCTGCTCGGTTTTCTCCTCTTCAGCGTCCTGCACGGAGGCCATAATCTGGTAAAGTTTGTTCAGCTTTTGTTTTTTCACATTAACCAATTCCGTGCCCTCCGTTTCCGCCGTTTTGCGCGCCGGGTGCGCGCCTGCTTTTCTGCTGGTGTAATTTTCCTTATATCCCGCAATATCCTGTTTTAAAGGCTCTTAAAGGGCATTAAACGGATAAGGATAAGGACCCGGAGATTTTCCTCTGCTGTTTGGCTATGCGTTGCCATCCAAACAGCGGTAGGGCCGCCTGCTTGCGGTATA
>DHDF01000078.1:4433-5301 GCA_002399225.1 bacterium UBA4883 | reverse complement strand
GTGGTAAGCCTTGATCATCATCAAACCGGTCAGTTCGCCGTGCGCACCGGCGGCGGGCTGAAACGTCATGCGCTCCACCCCCGTTATTTCCGCCAGCATTTTATCAAGCTCAAATAAAATCTGAAGACAGCCCTGCACCGTCTGTTCGGGCTGGAGCGGATGGACCTTTTCAAAACCGGCGAGCGCGGCCGCGTCCTCATTCATCTTCGGATTGTATTTCATTGTGCAGGAGCCCAGCGGATAAAACCCGGAGTCCTCGCCGTAATTTTCACGGGAGAGCCCTGTGAAATGACGGACGACGTCCGTTTCGCTCAATTCAGGAAGCCCCGGCGCCCGGCTGCGCAGGAATTGTTCCGGGATCATTTCATTCGGTTCGAGTTCCGGGACATCGCAGGCCGGAAGTGAAAAGCCGGTTCTGCCCGGCACGCTTCTGTTAAAAATCGTCTTTACAGGATCAGTCACTGCATGTCACCGCCTTTGCCACAAGAGTGTCGATTTCCTGACGTGTTCTTTTTTCGGTCACGGCCACGATCCAGTGGCCGTGGAGCTTGTCGTAGCACTGAGCCGCGTCAAAGCCGCCGATGATTTTTTCTTTCAGCAGGGCCGCGTTCAGCTTTTCCACGCTGCCGCGGTATTTTACCGTGAATTCCTGGAAGTAGGGCGCGCGAAAAGCCGGCTCGAACGCTCCGGATTGAAGTAAGCGGTCACAGGCATAATGCGACTTGCGCGCGCACTGCAGCGCCACCTCCCTAAGCCCCTGCTTGCCCAGCAGCGAAAGATAGATGGTTGCCGCCAAGGCGTTGAGCGCCTCGTTTGAGCAAATATTGGAGGTTGCCTTTTCGCGGCGGATATGCTGCTCCCTTGCCTG
>DHDF01000078.1:3851-4260 GCA_002399225.1 bacterium UBA4883 | reverse complement strand
GCCCACAATTCTGCCGGGCATTTTCCGCATCAGCTCTTTCTTTGCGGCAAAAAACCCGAGATAAGGGCCGCCGAATTCAAGCGGATTTCCGAGACTCTGCCCTTCGCCGACCGCAACATCCGCCCCGAGCTCGCCCGGATCCTTGAGGAGCGCAAGCGAAACAGGGTCGCAGCTGACGACGAGCAGCGCACCCTTTTGATGGGCGAGCTCCGCGATTGCGGCAACATCTTCCATACAGCCGAAGAAATTTGGCGACTGAATCAGAATGACTGCCGTCTCCCCGGTGACGCGCTGTTCAAGCTCGGAGAGGTCCGCCTGCCCGTCGGCGCTGCCAGTATTGATTACCTCGTTGCCCCTGAAACGGGCGTAGGTGGAGACGACCTCGCGGCTCTGCGGGTTCACAGTTTCG
>DHDF01000078.1:1752-3647 GCA_002399225.1 bacterium UBA4883 | reverse complement strand
GCCCCGTCGTACATGGAGGCATTGGCAACATCCATGCCGGTCAGTTCACAGATCAGGGTCTGGTATTCAAAGATTGCCTGAAGCGTTCCCTGACTGATTTCCGGCTGATAAGGCGTATAGGCCGTTGCAAATTCCTGCCTTGAAACCAGGTGGCGTATCACCGCCGGTATGTAATGGTCATAGGCGCCCGCGCCGAGGAAACAGGCATAAGTGTCCGTGTCGCTGTTCTTGCGGGCTATTTTGCGCAAACGCGCCATCACTTCCGGCTCGGATTGGGCGGATGGAAGGTTGAGGCGCCGTTTGAGCCGCACGCTTTCAGGGATATCGGCAAAAAGCTCTTCAAAAGAAGACATTCCTATCTCGGACAGCATTTGTTCCTGCTGCCCGATGGTATTTGGAATATATCCCGCCATCTTCATTTCTCCTCTTCACAAAACTTTTTGTACGCCGCTTCATCCATCAATTTTTCAAGAACGGAAGGATCTGATGTTTGGAGCACTGCGATAAAGCTGCCGTAGGGATCTTTGTTGATCAGCCCGGGGTTTTCCATCAGACCGCTGTTTACCTCCACCACCTGACCGTTCAGCGGCGTGTAGACGTCGGAAACGGTTTTGACCGATTCAACGGTGCAGATCATATCGCCGCTCTCAAGTTCACGGCCCACTTCCGGCAGCTCCACGAAGACGATATCGCCGAGCTCCTTTTGCGCGTAATCAGTAATGCCGATATATACTTTACCTTCCTCGCATTTTACCCACTCGTGTTCTTTGGTAAAACGCATTCCTTTTGTGCTGCTCATGCATAAAACCCCTTTTCATTATTTTTTATATTTTTTCGTGTAAAACGGAAGCGATATAACGGCGGCCTCCACGGTCTTTCCGCGGATCACGATCTCAAAATTTTCTCCTGAGAAATCAGGATCGATGAGCGCAAGGCCAAGATTCTTTTTCAAAGTCGGCGAATAATTTCCGGTTGTCACCGAACCGATCCGTGCGTCCTGTGCCATAACGGCGAAACCATGTCTGGCAATCCCTCTGCCCGTCATTTCAAAACCGACCAGTTTGCGGCGGGGCCCCGTCTCGTGTTGCCGGATCAACGCTTCCCGGCCGATGAAATCATCCTTTCCGAATCTGACGAACCTGCCGAGCCCCGCTTCAAGAGGAGAGATTTCTTCTGACAGCTCATGGCCATAAAGCGGCAGGGCCGCTTCAAAGCGGAGGGTGTCGCGCGCGCCGAGCCCCGCAGGAACAAGCCCAAGTTCACTTCCGGCTGTTAAAAGCGCATCCCATAGGCTCGCAGCTTTTTCCGAGGGCAGGTAGATTTCAAAGCCGTCTTCGCCGGTATATCCCGTTCTTGAAACAATGGACGGAATTCCGCAGAGCGGTACGCCGCTCTGAAAACGGTAGAACTTGATTTCATCCAGTGAAACATCTGTGAGTGTCTGTAGTATTTTCTGTGCGTTAGGTCCTTGGATGGCAAGCTGTGCGTACTGCTCCGATACATTCTCAATTTTTACATCGTCCGACAGCTGCTGTTCGAACCAGGAAAAATCCTTGTCAGTGTTTGCGGCATTCACGACAACCAGATAGGATTTCTCAGACAGCTTGTAAATCAACAGGTCATCGACAACACCCCCGCTGGGATAACACATCGGCGAATAGATGGCCCGCCCGGGGGCGGCCCCTGACAGATCGTTTGTCACCAGTTTCTGGAGGTACGAGGCTGCGCCTTCACCTTCCACTTTGATTTCACCCATGTGAGAAACATCGAAGAGGCCGGCGGTATTTCGCACATGCTCGTGTTCATCCAAAATCCCGCTGTATTGGACGGGCATGAGCCATCCGCCAAAATCAATCATTTTACCCCCAAGGGCACAGTGCTTCTCATACAGTGGG
>DHDF01000078.1:0-1672 GCA_002399225.1 bacterium UBA4883 | reverse complement strand
TAGGGCACAGTGCTTTTCATACAGTGGAGTTTGTTTCATAAAATTACTTCCTCTCGCCATCATTTTTTTGCCATAAGCGCAAATTGATTGTTCGATCACTGTCCATCCATTGCAAAAGGGGCTTGTAAGGCCAACATCATCCGTTTCGCCGGGTCAAACATGCAGTTGATCTTGCGAGGTAACCAGAATAAAAAAACAGAGATAAGACAACACTCATTGTGTCGTCTTATCTCTGTTATCGACCTGAGAGATTCCACCATACGCTTCCGTACGGTATTGCTCCTCCGGTGCCGGTGCGAAACCGTCTTTTCAGAGTTATGTCCTAGTACGGTCACTTTTACCTGAAAGGTTCATTACAAGTCGACATGCTTGCAGCTTACTTCTTCGGTGCCTTTTTAAAGGTCTCTCCCGTGCTAATCATACAAAATATTCAGTTTTCATTCTTCATTTTATGGAATTAATTATATCCCGGGCATTTTAGAATGTCAACAACAAAAAATTAAACTTTGCATTAAAACAATGAGTAAAGCTAAAGCACAATAGGTCCAAGTCTGTCTTGATTCTCCCAATATCCTTCCACACAACTTTGCGGAGCAAAGTGTAGTGTGTGATACGCTCTGCTGATGTTGCCGTGAAAATACCGTTGCAGCCGGGGAGGACAAGGGCATTTGAAGCGGCAGGAAAACAGGGCGGTGCTTGCAGGTCGGGCAACCGCAGGCGCGGGGCTGTTTTCGCCAACAGACAGGACGTATATAAAATTTCCGCCTTTCATTCATCAAATAGAACAGCCCCATGCAATTATTTATCTCGCTGCCGAGATTTCGTCGATTTGTCGCACTTCCTCCGCAGTAAAGTTTGTGTTTTCCAGCGCTTTGATGTTATCCAAAATCTGTGACGGCTTGGAAGCGCCAATCAGCACGCTCGTTACGATCCCATCACGAAGGATCCAACTCAGGGCCATTTCAGCTAACGTCTGCCCACGGTTTGCGGCTAATTGATTGAGCGCTTCGATTTGGGATAAACGTTCTTTTGTTAAGGCGGATTCTTTCAAAAAGCGCCCATCTGTTTTGATGCGGCTATCCTCCGGGATGCCGTGCAGATACCGGCTGGTCAACATCCCCTGCGCCAAAGGGCTGAATGCGATAATCCCCTTTTTCAGCCTTGCGGAGGTTTCTTTTAATCCGTTTTGCTCAATGGTTCTGTCAAAAATGGAATAGCGATTTTGATTGATGACGAAGGGACACCGAAGCTCCCGCAGAATTTCCGTAGCCTTTTCCAGTGTTGCGCCATCGTAATTGGAAAGTCCTACATACAGAGCCTTGCCGCTTGCAACTGCCTGCGACAGCGCACCCATTGTTTCCTCCAGCGGTGTTTCAGGATCCATGCGGTGGTGGTAAAAAATATCCACATATTCCAATCCCATACGCTGTAAGCTCTGATCAAGACTTGCAAGGATATATTTTCGGCCTCCCCAGTTTCCATAGGGGCCGTTCCACATCTCGTAGCCCGCCTTTGTACTGATAATCAATTCGTCACGGTAGCCTTGAAAATTCTCACGAAGAATACGGCCCAGATTTTTTTCGGCGCTGCCGGGGGCGGGGCCATAGTTGTTTGCCAGATCCAAATGGGTTATCCCTTGATCGAATGCGGTAAAGCAAAGCTGCTTCATATT
>DHDF01000022.1 GCA_002399225.1 bacterium UBA4883 | reverse complement strand
AACCATGGTTGATGAATATGAGTTGGGAGATACGGGATACTTTTCACTATTAACAAATAATAATTCAATTGTAGCTCATAAGGATAAGGACATACTGCTAAAATCTATCGATGAGATTGAGCTGAGAAGTAATATTGTAGAATTAGTTAAAAACAGAGACAGCAATGTAGCGGAATATACATACAACAATGTAAAATATTACGGTAGCTGCATGGAAATAGGAGATACGGGCTGGCAGGTACTGTCAGCACTTCCTGCAAGTGAACTGACAGCCGACACAAACAAGTTGGTTCTGACTATTGTAATAATATTCATAATATTGCTGATTTTAATGCTGGTACCATTGTACGCGGCAGTTAAAAAAGCAACAAGTCCTATTATAAAAATAACGGATATAACAAATAAATTAGCCGACGGCGAATTAGATGTAAATATTGACGTGCACAGCAACGATGAAATCGGAATATTGGCTGAATCAATAAAAAGCTTAACCATACGATTGAAATCCTATATATCTTATATAGACGAAAGCGTTGAAATGTTAGATGAAATGGCCGATGGCAAATTACATATGGAATTTAAAAATGATTATGAAGGAGAATTTGCCAAATTAAAAGAAGCATTGCTGAATGTATCGAATACTCTAAAGGATACCATAGGGAAAATAAAGGAATCTTCAGATTTAATCAATATGAATGCCGAGCAGGTATCTGCGGGAGCTCAGACATTGTCTCAGGGAACAACGGAGCAGGCAAGCGCAATTGAGGAATTGTCGGCAGAAATCAATGAAATATATACAACCATTGTACAAAATGCGGAACATGCCGGAAATGCGGGAAGAAAAGCTTTGGAAACCTCAAAAGAAGTGGAACAGGGCAATATGCAAATGAGGGAAATGCTTTCGGCAATGGATGAAATAAGCAATTCATCAAGAGAAATAGGAAAGATAATCAAGGTCATAGACGACATAGCATTCCAGACAAATATATTTGCGCTGAATGCTGCCGTTGAAGCTGCGAGAGCAGGCTCCGCAGGAAAAGGATTTGCGGTTGTTGCCGACGAGGTCCGCAATTTGGCGGGCAAGAGTGCGGAAGCCGCAAAAGGCACCACCGCTTTGATTGAAAATTCCATCAGCTCTGTTGAAAAAGGCAAAAAAATCGCGGATGATACGGCAGACTCGCTGCATAATGTTATCGGCACGGCAGAAAAGGCCGCCAGCCTGATTCAGGAAATTTCAAAGGCTTCTAACGAACAGGCATCGGCAATCAGTCAAATCACGACCGGCATCAATCAGGTTTCCGCCGTAGTGCAGACCAATTCGGCCACAAGCGAAGAAAGTGCCGCAGCCAGCGAAGAGTTGAACGGTCAGGCTCAGAATCTTAAGACTGTCCTCGCGTCGCTGAAGCTGAAGAACGATTTCAAAGCGGAACACTGAACTTACGGAAACGAAAGGGCCGCAGCGGGCAAAAGCAAATGCTTTTGCCCGCTGCGGCCTTCTTCGCTATGACCGGCACCCACGCTAGCCGGCCGGCCTCTCAGGCCGGGAATCACCGCAGGCGCGCACAAACAGATTAAAAATTTTCTGCATGACCGGGTCTCCGCTGGCAGCCATCAATTCCGGGTGCCACTGAATTCCAACCACAAAGCCGTCGGATTTTTTTTCAATCTCTTCGACCACTCCGTCTTTCGTTGTTGCTCCGACTAAAAAGTCTTCCGCAACGCGCTTCGCAGCCTGATGATGAAAGCTGTTGGTCTGAATCGTGCCGCCCAGAATCTGAAAGAGGCGGCTTTCCTGCTTGATGGTTACGGTATGCCCCGCGCACTCCGGTTCAGACTCCTGCGAGTGCTTCAGCGGCGTTCCATTCATATAGGAAAGATCCTGATACAGCGTTCCGCCGAATGCCACATTGATAATCTGAAGGCCGCGGCAAATGCCAAGGATCGGCCGATGGCACTCGGCCGCACTGTGGATGGCACAGAGATCCGTGCTGTCCCGCAGCGAGCAGATATAGCCCTGTTTTGGCAGGGGTTCTTCCCCGTACCGCAGCGGATTGACGTCCACGCCGCCCGTTACCAGAAGCCCGTCGACCGACTCGATGAGCTCCCGAACGGCCTCCCGGTCATCTGTCAGCGGAAGGACAACCGGAAGCCCTCCGGCGCGGAGGATGGATACCGTATAGGCATTGCTTATGTTCAGCCGCTGGCTTCCCTCCGTTTTTTGGGCATCCTGCTGCCGAAAGCCGCCTGTCATTCCAATCAAAGGTTTTCGCATGGCGTTCCTTTTTTCTCCTTCCGTACAAGAATTCTTCCGCCTGTTTTGCCGGCAAGACAACACAGGCGGAAGGACAAAGGTAAAGGCCGGCTTTAAAACGAGCGGATCACATTTCCATTCAGGGTCTGGATGATCTCCGAAGCAAGCCGGACCGCGTTTTCAAAATCAGAATAACAGGCAATGCCGTAATGCGAATGAATGTAGCGCACGGGCAGCCCGATGACGATGACGGGCACGCTGGAATTGGAAAGATGAATGGGCGCGCCGTTGGTCGCCCCACCCGTCCGGACTGCTTCCTGAACCGGGATTCCCCGTTCCTCGGCAAGGTCCAGCGCATAGCGCATAAACCGCGGGTTGGTAATCATGCGCGCATCGATATGGCGCAGCATCGGGCCGTGTCTGAGCGCCGTCTGCGTCAGGTACGGTTCCGTAAACGTGTCGTCGGCGGGGCAGCCCTCAAAGACGATGGCAAGGTCAGGCTTGATTGTGTTCGCCGTGACCGTCGCTCCGCGGACTCCCACTTCTTCCTGCACCGAAAATCCGGCGACCAAGTCGACATCCAGCGGCCGGCCGCTCAGCTTTTGCAGAGTTGAAAGGATCGCGGCGCATCCCAGACGGCAGTCAAACGCCTTGCCGAACATCAAACCCCTTTCGGGAACATATTCAAAGTCCACATCCGGAACGACCGGCGCGCCGACGCGGATTTGATAGTCCTTCATCGTCTCTTCCCGGGAAGAGGAACCGACGTCAATCACCATATCCGCCACCAGAGCCGGTTTTCTGCGCTCTTCCTCGCTCATAAAATGCGGCGGCTTCGCCGCGACCACACCGGGAATATATTTTCCCTCCGCGTTGCGGACCCGGACCCGGTGGGCCGGGATGTTGTTGGCGACCCATCCGCCCATGGTGATAAACCGGAGGGTGCCGTTCGGTTTGACCGCCTGCACCATGAAGCCAACCTCGTCGCTGTGGGCGTCCAGCTGAACGACCGGCCGATCGTCCCGGTTCTCTTTTCTTTTCAGATACAGGTTCCGCAGGCTGTCCTCCGAAATCCGGCCCAGCCCTTCTCCATAGTTTCTCAGCACTTTCAAGACTTCTTCTTCAAAGCCGGAGACGCCGTTGGCATTGGAGAGTTCTTCAATCATTTTCAGAGTTTCCGTTTGATCCATCTTGTTCTTCCCTTTCAAAATGGCGATTCGGCCCTGTCAGGGCCGTTTTAATTCCTCGCGGTCAGGAAACGGACTATTCTTCAAAAACGCCTTTTTTAAGCACTTTTTTGTTTTTCATCATCACCGCGCCTTTGGCAACCACGGTGTCGATCCGGCAGTCGCTGTCCAGCAGCAGGAGATCCGCATCGCTGCCTTCACGGAGGACGCCTTTACGGGGATACAGTTTCAGTGCCTTGGCAACATTTTCGGTGGAAACGCGGATCGCTTCGGCGAGGGGAATCTGGTAATCCTGTACCAGGCACCGGATCACCTGATGCAGATTGGTGATCTTCCCGGCGCTCATGCCGATCAGTTCCTTTTTCTCGTTCCATTTCGGGAAACTGCCGTTGGAATCCGTGCTGAGAGTGATATTTTCCTTCGGAGCCAGAGAGAACGCCTTGACCAGCTGCCCGGCCGTCTTTTTTCCTTCCGGGTCGGCGGTGAAATCAATGTAGCCGCCGAGGTTTGCAAACCGGATGGCGTCGTCGAAAATGCCGCCGACATGGGTTGGGCGGAATACCTGAATCGGGATATCCTCGGTCTTTAAAATATCGAAGACATCGTCGAGTTTTTTCTTTCCGCGCCCGATATGCATATGTACGATGCCCGGTTTGTTGGCGAGAACCCCGCCGAGTCTTGCCTCCGATGCAAGCCGAATCAGATCCCGCTTTGAAATGTTGGAACAGCGGTGATCCGAAATCGCAATCTTGACCCCGATCACTTCATCAATAAAGGCGATATCCTTTTTGACCGAACCGGTGATGGTCGGCGACGGATATTCATAGGCCCCGGTCAG
>DHDF01000088.1 GCA_002399225.1 bacterium UBA4883 | reverse complement strand
CGACGCTGGAGGACGTGTTCCTCCACTATTTCGGGAGGGAAACCGTATGAACGGATATGTCGTCAGGACGGAACTTTACAAGATTTTCAGCAAAAAGTATCTCTATGCCGTCGCCGCCTTTTTTGTCGTCTTTATTTTCCTTCTCACCGCCCAGTTTGTGGACAGCGTTGAGGTCCGGTATCCGCTCGCGCAGTTCCGGGACATCGCCGCAAAGGCGGGCAAAGACGATGAGTTTATCCGAAAGGCGGCAGCGCTGGACAAAAAACTGCAGGACAGCGGTAAGGGATTCGACTTCGTCAGCGAAGACATGAAAGCGATTCTGCCGAAAAGCATCGTCTCCTACACGGAGCAGTTCCGAGGGAAAATCGCGGAGGGCGGCACCTCTGTTGCAGACATTCTGAACCGGGATGCCATCGATGAAATCCAGTGGTACCGCGAACGGCTGGATGACCGGCGGGCGCAGACGGAAAAGCTGAAAAGTGAGCTGGATTCCATGCAAAACAGGGGCACAACAGGTTCGTTTGCCTATAAGACCGCCGAGCGGGAATACCGACTTTACACGACCGCTCCGGAAATCAGGCCGAACGTCACCAACTGGGAAGAATTTGTGGACCTGAACCACGCCTATCTTCCGCTCTGCATCGCGTTTCTGGTGATTCTCGGCCTGTGCGGAATCTATTCTGACGAATATGCCAACAAAACGCAGTCGGAACTGCTGACCTCCCGGAATGGCCGGGCGGGGGTGTTCGGCGATAAGCTGATTGCCGGGTTCCTCTACACGGCGGTTGTCGTTACATTTTTCCAGCTCGCCGGCTTCGGCATCTATGCTGCCGTTTACGGGCTGCCCGGAGAGGATATTTCTCTTGCCAGCCTGCCCTGGTTTTATATGTCGCCCTATCACCTTTCCGCACGGACCTATTACTTCTTCCAGATTTTCGGTTCCTTTCTCGGGGCGTTCGCGCTCGCCGCGATTGTGATGTGCCTGTCTTCCCTCGCCAAAAATGCGCTGCCGCCGTTTTTTGTTTCGGGCGTCGTCTTCGTGAGCGGACTGTTTCTTCGAAAGGCGAGCACTTTTGGATCGGGCGGGAATACCCTGTTTACCTTGCCCGCACAGCTCAGCATCTTCATGACGATGTCCCTCAAAGAAATCGCAGCGCGCTTCCGCGCGGTCGATCTGTTTGGGATTCCGGTTTCCACGGTCTGGGTCAACCTCTGTGTGACCACTCTGGTCATAATGGCCGCCCTGCTGCTCTGTTTCCGGTTCTACACGAAAAAGCAGGTGAAGAATTGAAAGCGAAGAAGAACCCATCCTTGGTTCCGTATGAAATGCGGAAAATGGCGGGGTCGCCGGGCGTATGCGTCCTGATGCCCGTTTATATTGTGATTTTGACCGTGGCGGTTCGTTCTCCGCAGTTTCGGGAAACTTATCTCCATATCCAGGAGACGGAATTCCTGCCGTTCTGGGCATTCGGCGGAATGCTGCCCGCGTTTGTCACGCTGACACTGATTCTCGGGATTTCTCCGCTGTTTGCGGGTGACATTCAGAGCCGCACATGGGAAGAATTCAGCACCTGCGTCCGCGGCAGGGATTCGCTGTGCAGGGCGAGGTCTGCGGCGGCCGTCCTGTTCTCCGTGCTGGTGAATTTCGCGTATCAGGGGGTAACTTTCCTGTTCGGGCTGTTCCGGGGACCATCCCAGAACTGGGAAAAAGCAATCGGGACAGTTTATCCGGGAACGGATTTTAAAATGAACATCGGCGCTTATTATGCGCTTGCAGCGTTGTCGATTTTTCTCGGTTCGCTGGTCATCGCCGCGCTGACGGCGTATACGTCCGCACGCTCGAAAACCGCCGTCGCGCCCTGTGCCGCCGCCGTTTTGTTCTGGGCTGTGGAAGCTGTCTTTCAAACGCTCGGCGGAGCGACCCCGATCAGAAAATATCTGTACCATATTAATGTCTGCAAGGCGATGAACCCGGTCATGAACCTGTACCCCGGCGCACTTGCGCCGTTCAATTCTCCCCCGCGGGCAATTGAAATCATGCTGCTCTGTTTCGCAGGAGCTGTCGGGTTGCTGTTATGGCATCCCGCGCACTGGCATCGCAGTTTGATTTGAAGGTGCGGTATTTTCTAATCTTTTCACAAATCATAAAATATTTAGTTTATACAAGGAAAAGGGCCGTTGAGAGATAAACAAACAACAGCTCACCAAACCCAGAAATTCGATTCATGATACAGCTTATCAGAATACCCGCTACAACAAAGGCGCCTGTTGTAACGAAGATGTAAAAATAGCGCATGGAAATCCAGTGCAGCAAAGAGTTGCTCTGTGTCTCAATGATTTCAAGCATCGGGTCGGAACGTGTTTTGACACACTCCCCGGCCATAATCACCAATAGAATGAAAAAACGACTTCAAATCCGAGATAGTTCCAGTTGATTAAATCACCGCACATAGAGCGCACGAAAAGGAAAACGGCAACGGCAAGAAGGGAAGTCCAGTATAAATTGGAGCCAACCATTTTCCGTGCATATCCAGAATGGACTTGAGCTCTGCCGCCATGCTGGTCTGGGTTGCTGTGGGGGCGCCTGGAACGGCAGGTGAGGGACTACAGGGTATGTAGGTAGCGCGACTGCCAGAAGTAAATGTAGGGCCGGCACCGGTTGTATTTCCGGCTGGCCCGGCTGATATCGAATTCCTCAATGCAACGCATGCGGGATCGCTTGTACCGCATGTCTTGCGTTATGACGTTCATGCGGGAATGGGCACTTCCTTTCCTGAATTTTGCTTGATAACTGAATCCTAACCAATGTGTCCCATTCCTGCTCGTCTTTTCTTCTTCTGCCCAAGATGTATTGTAGTCCTACAATTGCTTGCTGATAAAACTTTTGGAATCTATTGACTTTTACTTTAGACATATGTAAAATATAGAGGAAGCGTGTGTCTGTTAAAAGGAGGCGATGCCTTGAATCAGTTCAGAAAACTTCCGGATACGGAATTTGAGATCATGAAGGTGGTCTGGGCCAACGATCCGCCGATCACCACCGCCACGGTCATGGAGCAATTGGGAAAGCATTGCGGATGGAAAGCTCCAACAGCTATTTCCCTGATGCTCCGGCTGGTCAAAAAAGGATTTCTGCGAACAGAAAAGAACGGCAAGGAGCGGACCTATTTTCCGCTTGTCAAAAAGGAGGACTACCTGGAATTTGAAACGGGAAATTTCATGAGGATGTACCACGAAAATTCGTTTTTCAACCTGGTCAATACCCTTTATAACGGGAAACAGATCAACGACAAGGACATTGAGAAACTGATGAAGCTGATCAAAGAACGGAGGAACTGAGATGCGTGATTTTTTAACGGCGCTGCTCGAATGCTCCGTTTCGATGTCGGCGATCGCGCTTGTCCTGATGATGCTGACTCCGCTGCTGGTGAAGCGGTATGCCGCAAAATGGATTTACTCCGCCTGGCTCGTCATTGTCATTGGCCTGATCGTTCCGGTTCGATTCCACTTCCCCGCGGAATTTCTCCGGACGGACACCGTCGTCCCCGCGGTCCGGCAGGCTCTTCCCCCAGACGTCGGAAACGCCGCGG
>DHDF01000016.1:22685-25071 GCA_002399225.1 bacterium UBA4883 | reverse complement strand
ATATTTTTATCCGGGCGGAACAGCAGAATTTTACCGTTGACGGCCCGGTAAGCTTTCATACCCTCAAAGACGGACTGTCCATAATGCAGGCACATCGCCGCCGGGGATAGGCTAATGTTGCTGAATGGTAGAATACGCGGATTGTGCCATCCTTCCCCTTCATCATAATTCATCACGAACATGTGATCCGAAAAGATTGTGCCAAATCCGAGCTTGCCTTCATCGGCTGGCTTTTGTTTCGGATGCTTGCTCAGTTGCGCAGTGATCTCCTGCATGGTTAAAAGCCCTCTTTCACAATGAATGATTTAAAGATTTAACGTTTATTATATCATTTTTTAGAGGCAATTTCAAGGTTTAAATCACTATTGTGCTAAAGGAATTCGACAAAATATTTTGAGAAATTTTTGAAAATATTGTTCTAATTTATACAAATAAACTTCATCTGTGATCTATAGCTTGCTAAGCTACTTCTTTTTCTCCTTGGCGTTCTGAAGCAGCTCTTTTAAGGTCGTATCTTCCGCCCGTACTTCCCGGAAACCCTCGCCGGTAATTTCCCCCGCGTCTCCCACAATTAGAAAAGCGTTGCGGTCGATCGAGCGGACAATATCTTTGATTTTGACCACTTCGTACCGACGCGCTGCGCAGAGAAGGACTTCCCCTTTTCTGCCGGTATAAGCGCCCTTGGAATTCAGGAAAGTAACGCCGCGTTCCACGTTATCCAAGATTTTCTGAGCAATCTGTTCGTTTTTTTCTGAAATGATAAACATTACTTTTCCTGTGCCGACATCCGTGCCATATAAAATGGTGTCGATCATTTTTGTAGAAACGAAGATACCGATCAATGCGTACAGAGCGCTTTCCATGCTTTTGTAAACGACAGCCGAAATTACCACAACGACGAAATCAACGCAGAGCATCAGCTTTCCCATAGAGACAAAGCGGACCTTGCGGTTCAGAAGACGGGCAATCAAATCCGTGCCGCCTGTTGTCGCACCGCGCATAAAGACAAGCGACAGTCCTGTGCCCTCCAGAAAACCGCCGAAAATCGACGCCAGCATCTGATTCCCATGGTAGGGTGGGACTGCGAGAAAATCAATGGCAACTGCGACAAAAACCGTTGCAACAATGGTTTTACCAACCAGTTTATAACCAATCTGCAAAACAGCCCAAATGAAAATTGGGATATTAAACAAAAGGCTCACCATACCAATCGGCCAGCCGGACAGATAGTTGATCACCGTGCTCAGCCCTGTCACGCCCCCGGGCGCAATGTGGTTCGGGGCAGTAAACATTCTAACGCTGAAAGCGTACAAAACGCTTGCTACCGTGTAATGGAGCAAATCCAGCGAAAACTCCTTTGCCCTGCCTTTCATCTGTTGCGGCATCTTGTCACCCCTCTCCTTCGCAGACGGTCTGGAACAGTTCCCTCAGACGGTCCAACTCCCCGCTGAGATACAGATATCCGAACAATGCTTCAAAGGCGGTTGCGGCGTGGTACTCTGCGGGTTCCGAATTTTTTGGAACGTGGTTGCTGTGCGCATTCCTGCCACGCCGAAGGATTTCCCGCTCTTCCTGGGTCAGAAGCGGCAACAGCTTTTGAACAAACCCGGCCTGCGCCTTGGCACAAACCTGTTTGACAGCGGCCCGGTGAAGCTTAGACACCGGCCTTTCCGCCTGACAGACCAGCCTCTCGCGAACGAATACCTCAAAGACCGCATCGCCGATAAAAGCCAGGGTTAAAGCTCCCATCCGCTTTGGGTCGCAGTCAGCATCAAAAAATCGTTTCACCCGGTACACTCCTACTCCCTATATTCAAATTCGATCCCATAAATGCTGACGGTGTCCCCTTCGCAGACACCGGCCTTCCGCAGCGCATCATTCACGCCGGTGCGGAGCAGCACACGCTCAAAGTAACGGAGGGAATCCGCGTCGTCCAAATCGACAGAACGCAAAATTGGAATCAGCCATTGCCCTTCCACAACATAAGTGCCGTTTTGATTCTCCACTTTCACGCTGTTCGGTTTGGTCTCTTCTAAGGTGTGTTGCGGAGCTGGCTCCGGCTGATACCGGACCATGGGAGGAAGTTTTTGCAGCAGCTCGTCAATCCGATTTAAGAGCGGTTCCACTTGATAGCGGATGGCTGCCATGATTGGAAAAAATTCATACCCCTGACTGCGCACAAACGTTTCGAAATCGTGTATTTGCTTTTCATCGGCCAGATCGCACTTGTTACCGACCACCAGCATTGGCCGTTTTGTCAGCTCCGGATTGAACTTTTTCAGTTCGGAGTTGATCACCCGGAAGTCCTCTTTCGGATCTCTTCCCTCGCTTCCGGATACATCGACGATGTGGACCAGCAGCCTGCACCGTTCCACATGGCGCAGAA